>WGEO01000028.1 GCA_015492715.1 Phycisphaerales bacterium
CCCTGGGGCTTCTGGATCAGCACGATCAGCACCAGCACCAGCGAGATGAGCACGAAGAACGCGACCAGCAGGCCCACCGCCCAGGTCGGAAGTCCAAGCACAAGCCCGATCGTCTGCATCAGCACCTCGAAAGACACGCGCGCAAGCCGCGGTCGCAAGTCTAGGCGGACAGATCCTCGCCCCCCATGATTCCGCCCGTGCGATCAGGGACGCGCCGCCTCGACGATCCGGACGAACTCCTCGCCCACGAGGCTCGCACCCCCGATCAGGCCACCGTCGATGTCCTCTTGGGAAAACAACTCCTGGGCGTTGGAGGCCTTGACCGAGCCGCCGTACAGAATCCGAATCATGCCCGCCGCCTCCTCGCCGAGCAGATCCGCGACGACCCGGCGTGCCGCTCGCTGGGCCTGCTGCGCATCCCCGGCACTGGCAGTCCGCCCCGTTCCGATCGCCCAGACCGGCTCGTAGGCGATGATCAGTTGATCGGCGATGGACGCGTCCAGACCCGCCAGCGCCGTCCGGAGTTGATGCTCGTTGACCGCGTCGGTCTCGCCCCGCTCGCGCTGCTCTAGGGTCTCGCCGATGCACAGCAGGCAGGTCAGGTCGTGCGCCAGCACACTGCGCACCTTGCGGGCGATGAACGCGTCGGACTCGCCCAGCACATGGCGCCGCTCGGAATGCCCCACCAGCACGATCCGCCCCCCACAGTCGCGGACCTGCACCGGGGAAATCTCGCCCGTAAAAGCACCCTTGCTCTCCGGATAGCAGTTCTGCGCCCCCAGGAGCACCCGTGAATCGGCCTTGCCCAGCACGCCCATGATGGGCAGCAGGTAGCACGCGGGAGGAAAGATCGCGACCTCGACATCCGGAATGTCGTCCACACCCGCGACGACGCTCCTCGCCAGCGCCCGTCCCTCCTCGAGGGTGGTGTGCATCTTCCAGTTTCCGCCGACGAAGGGCGTGCGCGTCGCCATGGCTTTCTTCCCCTGTTAGAGTCCGTCCGATCCGCAACTCCGGACGAAGCGGCCTGCGACCCGGGCCGATGGACTCCGGGCTCGAAGCAGCATATCCGCGCCATGAAGGAGCGATGCGATGGATGGCCCCTGGGATGTGGTGATTATCGGAGGTGGCCCTGCCGGGAGCACCTGCGCGACGCTCCTGCGGAAGTACGACCCCAACCTGCGCGTCCTGATCCTGGAGAAGGAGGTCTTCCCGCGCGATCACATCGGCGAGAGCCAGCTGCCGGCGATCATGCCCGTCCTCGACGAGATGGGCGTCTGGGACAAGGTCGAGGAAGCAGGATTCCCCATCAAACTCGGCGCCTCGTTCACCTGGGGACGCGATCAGGAGTCCTGGGACTTCGACTTCTACCCGGTCGAGCTCTTCCGCGACGAGCCTCGCCCGGCGAAGTATGAGGGGCAGCGACGGTTCACCGCGTTCCAGGTCGATCGCGCGATCTACGACAAGATCCTCCTCGATCATGCGCGCAAGATGGGCACACAGGTGCGCGAGGGCGTCCTTGTGCGCACGATCGAGCGCGATGGCGACCGGGTCACGGGCGTCGTGCTCGACGGCGGCGAGCGGATCGAGGGACGCCACTATGTCGACGCCTCGGGCGCCTGGGGTGTCCTCCGTCGGGCGATGGGCGTGCACAGCGACGCACCGAAGGAGTTGCGCAACATCGCGATCTGGAACTACTGGCAGAACGCCGAGTGGGCGGTCGAGATCGGCGTCGGGGGCACACGGATCCAGGTCCGAAGCCTGCCCTACGGCTGGATCTGGTTCATCCCCCTGGGGCCGACCCGCACGAGTGTCGGGCTCGTCTGCCCCGCGTCGTACTACCGCGAGACGGGCCTGAGCCCGGCGGAACTTTACGAGCGGGCCATCGGCGAGCAGGAGCAGATCGCCCACCTCCTGCGCAACGCAACACCCGAGGGCGATGTCCAGAGCATCAAGGACTGGTCGCACCTGTCCGAGCGACTGGTCGGCGAGAACTGGATCCTCGTGGGCGAGGCGTGCGGGTTCGCCGACCCCATCCTCTCGGCGGGCATGAGCCTCGCCCACCACTCGGCGCGCGATGCGGCGTACACGATCCTGGAACTCGAGCGGGGCGAGCACGATCCCGCGTGGCTGCGCACACGCTACGACGAGAAGAACCGGACAAACATCCGCCAGCACATCCGCTTTGCGCAGTTCTGGTACGCCTCCAACGGCTGCTTCACGGAGCTCAAGGAGCACTGCCGGAAGATCGCCGACGAGGCCGGGCTGGACCTCGATCCGAAGCAGGCCTGGGAGTGGCTGGCGCGCGGCGGGTTCACGGCGCACACGGTCGGCGTGGCGCGCGCGGGGTCGTTCAATGTCGCCGGATCCAAGCACCTCGTCGAGCGGTTCATGGGCGACTCGGTCCTGTTCGAGATCGAACGGTGCAATCGCTTCACGCTGGATCTGGAGGGGGGCGAGCAGGGCTTCATCGGATCGCTCAATGACGGGCGGATCCGCAGGATCCCCTGCCTGCGCCGTGATCAGCGGGTGCTCCCGCAGGCGGGCGACTTCAGCCTCGTGCTGGCGGTGCTGCGTGTGACCAGCGACGGGCAGGAGATGATCGCGCTGATGCAGCGGGCGATCGCCCAGCGCGAGCCCGAGCAGAACCGCGCCAACCGACTCCTGCGCGTCCTGCAGGCGCTGGAGGCGATGATCCACGACGGCTGGGTGCGTGCCGAGCGGGATCCCACACGCCCGACCCTGCGTCTGCCGGCGGAGATCAATGCCCTGATCCGCGACTCGCGCGAGCATGAACGCGCCCAGGGCGAAAACTGAGCAATCCGTATCCGCAGATCTTCAATCGCACTCCGGGAGTCCCCCGCGTGCGTCCGAGAGCGTGCGGGCCGTCCGTCCGAGAACCACGCATGCGCGCACACCCGGCGCGATGGTGCGCGCCGGCAGGAGGCTGCACCCCAGAGATTTTCCTTGCAGGAAACGGAGATCTCGATATGGTGGTGCGGTATTGCGCAGGCAGGTCGTCGGCGCAGAGCGGCATCGACCAGGGGGTGGTCCGATGGGCGTCAATGGATCGGTGGGGCAGGATTGGGATGTAGTGGTCGTCGGTGGCGGGCCAGCGGGCTCGACCCTGGCGACCCTGTGCCGGAAGTACGATCCGGATCTTCGTGTCCTGATTCTCGAGAAGGAGAAGTTTCCGCGCGACCATATCGGCGAGAGCCAGCTGCCCGCCATCAGCGCGATCCTGGCCGAGATGGGCTGCTGGGACAAGGTCGAGGCGGCGCAGTTTCCGATCAAGATCGGGGCGACCTACACCTGGGGGCGCGATCAGGACGAGTGGGACTTCGACTTCTGGCCCAGCGACCAGTTCGTGGACGAGCCGCGCCCCGCGAAGTACGAGGGCCAGCGTCTGCGCACGGCGTTCCAGGTCGATCGTGCGAAGTACGACGACATTCTGCTTCGTCATGCCGAGGAGATGGGCACGGTCGTGCGCGAGCAGACGCAGGTCCGGCGGGTGCTCGTCGAGGGCGACCGCATCGTCGGACTGGAACTGGACTCGGGCGAGGTCGTCCGCGGGCGTCACTATGTCGACGCCTCGGGGGCGGTGAATCTCTTCCGGCGGGCGTTGGGTGTGAGCGGGCAGGCCCCCCGTGAACTGCGCAATGTGGCGTTCTGGGACTATTGGGAGAACGCCGAGTGGGCAGTGAAGATCGGCGTCGGGGGCACGCGCGTGCAGGTGCGCAGCCTGCCCTACGGCTGGATCTGGTTCATTCCGCTGGGGCCGACACGCACGAGCGTCGGGCTCATCACGCCCGTCGAGCACTACAAGCAATCGGGGCTGAGCCCGTCGGAGATCTACGACAAGGCGCTCCAGGAACAGCCGCACATCCGGGCGCTGCTGCGCAACGCGACGCCCCGCGGCAAGGTCGAGAGCTGCAAGGACTGGTCGAATGTCGCCGACCGCGTGGTCGGGGAGAACTGGTTCATCGTGGGCGAGGCGGCGGGGTTCGCCGATCCGATCCTCGCGGCCGGGATGACGCTTGCGCACCAGTCGGCACGCCATGCGGCGTACACGATCCTCGAGCTCGAGCGGGGCAATCTGGACCCGAAATGGCTGCGCGACTACTACGACGAACGCACGCGCCTGAACATCCGCCAGCACATCCGCTTTGCGCAATACTGGTACGCGGCGAACTCCTGCTTCACCGACCTCATGGAGCACTGCGGCAAGATCGCACGCGAGGCGGGCTTCAGCCTGACGCCCAGGGAGGCGTGGGCGTGGCTCGCCCAGGGCGGATTCAGCGTGAGTGTGATCGGCGTGGCGGCGGGAGGATCGTTCGGCGTGGGCGAGACGCGACGCATCGTCGAATGGCTCCAGGGCGAGGGCGCCGAGTACGAGTTCATGAAGTTCAATCGCTTCCGTCTGGATCTGTCCGGGGCCCAGCCCGGGCAGCTGGGCGCGATCAACGACGGGCGGATCAAGCCGGTCGCGTGCATGCGTCGCGGCGAGCGGATCCTGCCGCTGGTGGGTGACTTCGGCCTGCTCGTCAAGATCCTGCAGCGCACGGACGACGGGCACCAGATGCTGAGCCTGCTCCGGGGTGTCGTGCAGCGTCAGGCGCAGCAGCACGGTCGATACGACACGACGCTGCTGCGGATCCTGCGGGCGCTCGAGGCGATGATCCACGACGGCTGGGTGACGGGGACCTTCGACGAGAATCTGCCCGCGCTGGATGTGCCGGAAGACGATGTCCCGCTGATCCACGAGTCCGACATGCGCGAGTTCGCCGAGTGTCTGCGCCAGGGCGACGAGGCCGAGCGCGTCGCGCGGGGCGAGGTGCAGCAGACGCGCGTGGAGAAGCCCAGACGCGTCAAACTCGCCCCCGGCGTGCGTGCGACGCCCAAAAAGCCTGCGACCTGAGCGCGGGCGCCGGCGTGCTGCGAAGTCGCGTGACGCCGCGTCTGCGGGTGGTCAGTTCTCGGGCAGGCTGAGTTCGGGCATCGGGGCGTCCTCGGGCGGCTCGCGTCCCAGCATGTGGCAGACGATACGCCGGACATGGATGTGGGCGTTCTCGATGAAGACGCGGGCGCGCCTCTGGCTGCCGGCGACCGCCGTGCCCGCGACATAGAGCCGCTCGACATTGGTCTGCATGGTCTGGGCGCAGAACCGGGGGCGTTGTTCGTCGCCGACGAGCTCGACGCCCAGCTGGTGCAGGAGCGTCTTGTCCTGGATGTATCCGGTCAGCAGGAGCACATCATCGCAAGTCAGGGCCTCACTCGGAGCGTCAGCGCGTGGGCGACCTTCCTCGTCCGTCGGTGCCAGCTGAACCGAAGGCGGTTCAATGCGGACGGGCATGGTTCGCGGGAGAAAGGCGACGCGTCGCTTGTCGATCAGCCATCGGAGCTCGGGCAGGAGCCAGTACTTGATGCGCTGGGCATCGAAGTCGTCTCGCCGGTAGCTCATGGTGACGCTCGCACCCACGCGATAGAGGCGGATGGCGGCCTCGACCGCCGAGTTCTTGCCGCCGACGATCAGCACGCGCCGCCCGTGATAGCGGTGGGGGTCGCGCAGGTAGTGGCTGACATGGGGCAGGTTTTCGCCCGGGATGTCGAGGCGTCGCGGCAGGTGCATGTTGCCGATCGCCAGCACGAGACGCCGGCATGTGATCGTCTGCTGTCCGGCAGGCCGGGGGCGGGCGGAGGGTGCGGCCTGCTCGCGTGCCTCCTCCGGCCCGCCGACGGCGTGCGTGCTGGGGGCGCAGCAGAGCGCAAAGCCGTCGGACGAGACGGATGCTTCGATCACGCGTGTGAAGGTGCGCACGGGCAGGGAGAACTGCTCGACGACGCCCCGCAGGTAGTCCATGTACTGCTCGCGGGTGGCCTTGTCCTGGGCGGGCACGACGAGCGGGACGCCGGCGATGGCGATGCGTTCCGGGCTGGAGAAGTACTTGGTGCCCGGCGCCCACCAGCCCATGGTCGCCCCGATCTCGCCCGCATCGAGGACGACATGCTCGACGCCCTCGCGCACCAGGGCGCACGACAGCTCGAGCCCGATGGGACCGGCGCCGATGATGACGGTGTCGTGGTCACCAGACACGCGTCAAGCGTAGCGCGTGCGGGGGAGCGAGCCGGCGTTGCTCAGCGGGCGGGCACGATGCGCCGTCCGCCCATCGCGACGATGTCGTCGAAGTCGATATCGCCGTCGCCATCCATGTCGAAGACCTCGCAGCCGGGGGTGATGCGCCCCGGGCCGGGGCCGGTGAAGCACTGGGCGGCGAGTCGGATGTCGTCGAGGTCGATGTCGCCGTCGAAGTCACCGTCGCCGAGCATCGACGGGGGATAGATGGTCCAGGTCTGGCTCGCCCCGTAGTTGCGCAGGGTGCGGGTGGTCCCGCCGGGCCAGAGCACGCGGACCTCGTCGATCATGGTCTCGCCTGCCAGTCCGACATGGACGATGCGTTCGTTGTCGGACTTGTAGTTGGCGCCGGCGTGGATCTCGCGGGTCTGAGTCACGCCGCCGGATGTGACTTTGAGCGTCGCACCGACGGCGTGCCGGTTGGCGCCCTCGCCCACGACATGGAATCGGGCCCACGACCGCAGGTGTCCCTTCTGATTGATGAACAGGCGGATATTGACATCGGCGCTCTGGACCAGCAGGTCGAGGTCGCCGTCGAGATCGACATCCGCCAGGGCCATGCAGAAACTCGTGCCCGTGCCGTCCTCGATCCCGCAGTCGGCGGCGATATCCGTGCATGGGAACGAGCCCTGATAGCGGTAGAAGCGGTTGGGCGCGATCATGTTGCAGACATATAGGTCGTCGATCATGTCGTGGTCGTAGTCGAAGAAGGCGCAGCCCCAGCCGATCTCGAAGGAGCCCACACCGGCCTCCGCGGTCCGGTCGCTGAAGGTCCCGTCGCCGTTGCTCATCAGCAGGACATTACCCAGCGGGATATTGGTGACATACAGGTCCTTGCCGCCGTCGTGGTCGAAGTCGCCGATGGCGATGCCCATGCAGTCGACATTGGCGGCGGTGCCGGTCTGCTGGGTCACCTCGACGAAGGTCCCGTCGCCCTGGTTCTGGAAGAGCGCATTGTCCTCGTTGGGTCCGGAGCCCTTGTCGTTGCCCAGGTACAGATCCGCGTCGCCGTCCTCGTCGTAGTCCAGCCATGTGCAAAGGAGTGTCGGCGCGTCGTCGTCGTGGACATTCAGCGTCTGGGCGACTTCCTCGAAGGTGCCGTCGCCCAGATTGTGATACAGGCGGTTCAGCGTGGGGTCTCCGCCGAAGCCCGTGCGGTTCGAGACATACAGATCGAGCCAGCCGTCGTTGTCGTAGTCGCCCCACGCGATGCCCATGCCCGCGCCGCCGGGCAGAATGCCCGCCTGGGTGCTGACATCCGTGAAGGTGAAGCCGCCGTCGTTGCGATAGAGGGCATCGTCACCGATGAGACGGGAGATGTAGATGTCGAGGTCGCCGTCGTTGTCGTAGTCGGCGCAGGCGACCGCGGAGTTACGCGGATCGGCGTCGATGCCGCTGGTGGCGCTGTGGTCGATGAAGTGTCCCGTGCCGTCGTTCTCGTAGACGCCCACGACGCCGTCGGCCCGCCCCAGCAGCACGCAGTCGGCATCGAGGTCGCCGTCCAGATCGACGAGCGCCACCCCTGCGCCGTACAGGTCGCTGTTCTGCTGGACGACATAGGACAGGCCCCGTGCGACGGCCTCTTCGGTGAAGGCCTGCTGGGCACGGACCGGGATGGACGGAACGAGAAGGACGAGGGCGAAAAAACAGCGCATAGATTTCTCCCCACAATGTCACGGGCGCGGAGCGCCCAAAAGGAAAACACACCCTGCCCGCAAGAGCAGGGTGCGCTGGATTCATGCGTCACGCATGGTTTCAGCGACGACGGCGCGTCGCGACCAGGCCGCCCATGCCCAGCAGGGCGAGGCTGGCCGGGGCCGGCGTGAAGGTGATGGTGACGCCACCCTGCGTGTAGAAGCCGTCCGGGGAGTCGGCGAAGTCGTTGAAGTCCTCCCACAGCTCGATGCGGAGCATGCCGTCACCACCGACGAAGAAGCTCGTCGTGTCGCTGCCGGCGAGGAAGACGGGGTCGCTGCTGCTGGTGCCGCCCCAGTCGCCCATGTCCCAGTCGTACCCGACCGACCCGCCGCTGTCGCCGTAGGTCAGGTGCGGCTCGCTCGTCCAGCTCGGGCTGATGGGCTCATAGCCGAGCTCCCAGTCGATCCCCGTGACCTCGGCGTTGGGGACGCCCAGATCCACCATCAGGACGACATTGGTCGGTGCACCCTGCCCGTCCATGCTGGCCAGACCGGACAGGTCGACGAAGACATTCTGTCCCATCGCCATGCCGGCGGTGGCCATCACGCTCAGTGCTGCAATCTTCTTCATATCTCTGCACTCCTTCTGGAACTGAAACTCTCGACTCTCTTCGATCCACCCGGGGCAGTGCCCCCGGCTTATGCCGAGCACTGCGCCCGGCGAACACCCAATCTGCTTTTCGGGTACCCCTCTCAGGACATCCCCCGAAGGCACCTGACGCCAGATGCCAACATCATTCTGGTCGAAACACAAACGCCGTTCAAGATCTGGCCACTGATTTTTGAAGAAAATTTTTTCGAGAAACCAGGAGTAGTCTCCATAAAAATCAGTATTTGTACGGTTCCTGCCCGCTGATCGTCCTCGTCAGCCATTGGGACCCGCGGCCCGGACCGCATCGGGCATCTCGAACTCCCGGTCGTTGGTGCGGAACAAACCCGCCAGACGACGGGCCTGCTCGTCGTAGGCGGCTCCGTCGGCCCAGGTATTCCGGGGCTGGAGCACCTCGTCGGGCACATCCGGCACATGGGCCGGGATGGGCAGCCCGAAGATGGGATCCGGCTCACAGGGCACCTCGTCGAGGGCTCCGGAGAGAATGGCTCGCACCATGGCGCGCGTGTAGGCCAGCTTGAATCGGCTGCCCACGCCATAGGGGCCACCCGTCCAGCCCGTGTTCAGCAGCCAGACGCGGGCGACGTGCCGCTCGATCCGCTCATTGAGCATTTCTGCGTAGATCGCCGGGGGTCTGGGCAGGAACGGCCCGCCGAAGCAGGGGCTGAAGTTCGGCTGGGGCTCGGTCACCCCCGCCTCGGTCCCGGCGAGTTTACTGGTGTACCCGTTGATGAAATAGTACGAGGCTTGCTCGCGGGTCAGGCGGCTGACCGGCGGGAGCACGCCGAACGCGTCCGCCGTCAGGAAGATGACATGCTTCGGGTGTCGTCCGACGGAGGGAATGACCGCCCCGGGGATGTAGGTGACGGGGTAGGTCACCCGCGTGTTCTCGGTGATCGAGGCGTCGTCGTAGTCCGGCTCGCGGGTCGTCTCGTCGATGACGACATTCTCGAGCACGCTCCCGAACCGGATGGCGTTCCAGATCTGCGGCTCGCCCTCCTTGGAGAGGCGGATGCACTTGGCGTAGCAGCCGCCCTCGAAGTTGAACACGCCGTTGGGTCCCCAGCCGTGCTCGTCGTCGCCGATGAGCGCACGATCGGGGTCGGCGCTGAGGGTGGTCTTGCCCGTCCCGCTGAGTCCGAAGAAGAGGGCGACATTGTCCGGGTCGTCCTTGGCGACATTCGCCGAGCAATGCATAGGGAAAACCCCCTGATCGGGCATGTCGTAGTTCATCGCGTAGAAGATGCTCTTCTTGATCTCGCCCGCGTACTCCGTTCCGAGGATGACGACGGTCTTGCGCGTGAGGCTCTGGGCGATGAGCACGGGGCTGGAGACGCCCAACTGCGCCTGCTCCTCGGGGGTCAGGCGCCGGCGCCCGGCGTTGAGGATGGTCCAGTCGCAGGACCAGTCGGTGCTCCCGCCAGCGGCCTCGGAGCCCAGCGGGATGAACAGCGTGCGAGCGAACAGATTGTGCCACGCCTGCTCGGTCACGACCCGCACGCCCAGTCGGTGGGCGGGGTCGGCTCCGCAGAACCCCTCAAAGACGAACCGGTCATGCTGGGCGTTGAGGTGCTCGATCGCGATGCGCTGGGCGATCTCGAATCGCTCGCTGGTGATGGGCTGGTTGACCTTGCCCCACCAGATCGAGTCGTGGATCTCGGGCGTGTCTTCGAGGTACTTGTCCTTGGGGCTGCGGCCCGTGCGATCCCCGGTCCGGCAGGTCAGCGTCCCATTGGCCGCGAGCAGGCCCTCGCCCCTGCGGATCGCCTCCTCGATCAGGACGGGCGGGTACAGATTCGTGTGGGTGGTCGACGGGGAAAGATCCAGACGGTCGAGCGTCGTCGACATGCAAGGGCCTCCAGTCCGCGTCAGCGGCAGCACAGGGCTCCGGGAAAAAATAGAAGAGGATTGTATGCCCGCGGGAGGGGGCGACAAGGACGGCGGATTGACCTTGCGTTGCGCCCGCCCGTATCCTTGAGCGGGTCCGCTCCGGGCCTCATGCATGGTGGCCGTAGCTCAGTTGGTCAGAGCACCTGGTTGTGGTCCAGGATGTCGCGGGTTCGAATCCCGTCGGTCACCCCTACACTGCGCCCCATGCCGCGCCGTGCCCTACAGCGAGAGCGTCCGACCGTCGTCTGGCTGCACAGCCTGGCGCGCAGCGGCTCGTCGATCACGGTCTATGCGGCGGCGGCTCCTTGGCAGCACGCCGTCGCCGACGAGATCATCGGGCCATGGGACCGCACGGGCGCGCCGTACTGGTACCCGCGATCGCAGCGCCGTCTCGTCAGGCTCTTCAAGCAGCGCGGGCATGAGCTGACGCCCGATGTCGTGGACCTGACGAATCGCGTGCTCTCGCAGATCGCGGGCACGACGGGCGTCGTGATCAGCAAGTGGCCCCACCTGCGACCGGCGCCCGAGGTATTCGATCGCGCCTTCCCGAACGACCGGCGGGCCTATCTCATCCGCAATCCACTGCACCGCCTGAACAGCCTGTACCGTCGCGGCTGGCTGGGAAGCATCAGCGCCGAGCACGACTTTCACCGCTACGCCCAGTTCGCTCGCTGGTGGCGAGAGCAGGAGCACCGCCTGACCTACGACGAGCTGCGCGCAGACCCGCGTGCCTTCTTCTCGCGCCTGTTCGACGCGTGGGGCTGGGATCACGACCAGACGCATGTGGAGGGCGCGGTCGCCTATATGCGCCAGAACTACCACGCATCGAGCGCGGAAAAGAGCGACGCATCGGGCGGAGGCGTGCTCAGCGAGCGGGAGTTCGCCCTCCCCGAGGAGGCCATCGATCGCTATCTCTCGGACCCGTTCATGGTCGACTTCATGCAGGAGATGGGCTGGAGCACGGACCCGGCGGACTACGGCGCGACAGCGAGGGAGACGGTATGAGCGGACATGCGCAGGTCTGCTGGATCTTCTCGCTGGCGCGTTGCGGCTCGTCGATCCTCGCCTACGCCGCCGCCGAGCCTTGGCGCGTGCCCGTCGCCGACGAGCCGTTCGGGCCGTGGGACCGCACGGGCGAGCCGTACAACTATCCGCCCGAGCAGGACCGTCTGCGGCGTCTCTTCTGGGACTCGGGCGAGCATCTGACGCCCGAGGTCGTCGCGCTTGCGACCCGCCTGTTCGACCTCATCGCGGGCGATGGTGGGCGCGTCGTCAGCAAGCATCCGCACGACATGATCCGCCCGGACGAGTTCGTGCGTGCGTTCCCTGAGCATCGAGCCGTCTATCTGCTGCGCAACCCGCTCCGGCGTCTCAACAGCCTGCATGTGCGGGGCTGGCACAAGAGCATCGGCCCCGATCACGACCTGCCCCGCTTCAAGACGGTCGCCCGGCGTTGGCTCGACCACCCGCACCGGTTCACCTTCGAGCAGTTCCGCGCCGATCCCGCGGGCGTCTTCCGCGGGATCTGGGACGCCTGGGGCTGGGCATACGACGAATCGCATGTCGAGCGGGCGCTGGCGTACTGCTCGACGCACTACCACGCGTCGAGCAGGCAACTGGGCACGCGTGATCCGTCCAAGCCCCTCAGCGAGAAGCGGTTCGTGCTCCCGCCCGAGATCGTCGAGCATTATCTGCGCGACCCGTTCATCGTCGAGGTCATGCAGCAGGCGGGCTGGAGCACCGATCCGGCTGCCTACCTCACACCCGGCGCTGCCCCGTCATCGTGAGAGCAGGCGGGCCAGTTCGCGCAGGTTGGCCTGCGGATCGAACGGCTCCCACTCGACCTCCATCTCGACGGCCACATCCAGGCGATCCTGATACTCCCGCCGGTCCATCTCGCGACAGCCGAACTGGGCCAGATGGGGGTTGAGGAACTGCGTATCGAAAAGGAGATATCCGCGCAGGCGTGCGTGCAGAATCGCATGGACGAGACAAACTTTCGAGGCGTCGGTGCCCCCCAGGTCGGGGCGGGAGAACATGCTCTCGCCGGCAAGCAGCCCGCCGAGCGTGATGGCGTAGATCCCGCCGACGAGCACACCGTCGCGCCACGCCTCGATCGAGTGGGCGTGTCCCGCCTCGTGCATGCGCTCGCAGGCATAGATGATGCGCTCGTCGATCCAGGTGTCGGCGGACACGGACTCCGAGTGCGGGCTGGGCGTACGGGGCTCGGCACAGGCGCAGACGACCTCGCCGAACGCCCGGTCGCTCGTGATCTCGAATCGCCCGCTCCGGATGGTCCGGGCGAGCCGCCGGGGGATGTGCAGCCCCTCGTCGAGCGACAGGGGCATCACGCCCCGCGGGTCCGCATCGCACAGGCAGACCAGCCCGATCTCCGGGTGAGCCATGGGAAACAACCCCCGGCGATACCCGCTCAGCAGTTCCCGCACCAGCCTCTGGTCGCGATCGCGCATCTTCGAGCCCCGTCTGCGTGTTTCCGGTGCGGTCCTGCGCCACACCTTACACTTGCGATACCGTGCCCGGCCCCTCTGAGAAAGCGTACCTGAGTATCTTGCAGTGGGCCGATGCGATGGACGCAAACGCCCAGGTCGAGGCCCTGGTTGCGTGCTGCGCGATGGACCCCTTCGACGCGGACCAGGCCCGACGCAGGGGTGTCCCGCAGATTGTCATGCGAACCGATCCCGTGCTTGCCCGCGTGATGCTGGAGGATCTGGCCAAACGGGGCGTCCTCGCCTTTGCCCCGACCCGGACCCGGATGCAGCAGGTCGGCGACGCCCGCCTCATCCGGCGCCTCATCCCCCGGCGATCGGGGTTCCAGTGTGAGATGTGGCGGGGAGACGCAGGCTCGATCGCTCCCGGGACGGTCTTCTGCATCATCAGGGCCCGCCCGAGGCAGGTCCGCCGGATGACGACCGACTCGGGAGACACCGCGATGCCGGCGATCGCAGCAATGATGCCGGAGGCGGCCTTCGTCGAGGCCGCCATGGGCGATTCCGCAGCGACGGGCTGGTCGACGACCCGCGCTCGCGTCAAGGAGGTGCTCGACATCTACCTGCGCGACGGCTCGCGCCTGCGCATCGACGCCGACAAGTTCAGTTTCGACTGTCTGGGAGGCCAGCGTGCCTACGCCGATCTGGTCAACATGCGGCTGCTGACACAGATGCTCGTCCAGCGGTTCTCGCGGGCGTTATGGGACGAGGGGTTCGGGAAGTTCGTGTGCCCGCCGGACATCCTGCGCGACCGTGTCCGGGGCGATCGTCACGCGACGCTCCGGGTGCGCGACGACGCGCCGGCGTTCGATTTCTACTCGGTCTGGGCCTACCTCATGTATCGCCACCTTCTCCCGCAGGGGGCGTGAAGAAGGCATCTGCCCCTTGCCGGGCCTGAAATCGCGGACGCACGGGCACGAATAATCCGGCAGCACGCGGGGAGGCCACGCCATGGCAGAGACGATCGAACGGCTCTTGACATCAGACGCCGCCTTCTGGGTCTTCGGCGGCACGATCGCCATCGTCGCGATCGTCTTCGGGACGGTTACCAGCATGGTCAAGGCGATGGCCCGCGAACGCACGCGACGCGAGATCGCGGCGTACATCGCCGAGGGCTCCATGACACCCGAGCAGGGAGAGCGCATCCTCAGGGCAAGGGCCGAGGAGGACTGATGCTCATGCTCGCATCCCTCGATCCGTCCGCTGCCGTTCCCGGCGACGGTGCGCTCGTCGCCATCGTTGCGATCGCCTTCGGCTCGATCCTCGCGATGGTCATCGCCGGCAAGGGCATCGAGGCCTGGCGGAAGGTCAGCGAGGTTCGCGCACGCGAGGAGTCCCGGCGCGAGGTCGCGGCCTATGTGGCAGAGGGCACGATCACGCCCGAGGACGCCGAGCGCATCCTGCGAGCGGGCGGGCCCAAGAGCATCCGTGAGACCATCGGCGAGGCGCTGGAACGCCAGAACATCAGGTGCTGACGCGGGCAGGTCCGAGCAGGCGGTCGCGTGCCTCGCGGTAGCGCGCGATGGTGTGTCGCACGACCTCCGGCGGAAGCGCAGGCCCGGGCGGGGTCTTGTCCCACTCACCGCGGTCGCAGGCCTCCTGCAGGAAGTCCCGCACATACTGCTTGTCGAAACTGCGCTGGGCCCGTCCGGGCTCGTAGTCGTCGGCGGGCCAGAATCGCGAACTGTCGGGCGTCAGGGCCTCGTCCACCAGGATCGCTTCGTTGCCCACGATGCCGAACTCGAACTTGGTGTCCGCGATGATGATCCCTCGTTCGAGCGCATACGCGCCGGCCTGCCGGTAGATGGCGAGCGATCGCTCGCGCAGATCCCGCATCAGGTCGCCGCCGACGATCTCGCATGCGCGTTCGAACGAGATGTTCTCGTCGTGGGCTCCCTGCGGGGCCTTGGTCGCAGGCGTGAAGATCGGCTCGGGCAGGCGATCGCACCGCCGGAGACCCGTCGGGAGTCCGATGCCACAGACGGACCCCGTCTGCTGGTACTCCTTCCAGCCCGAACCCTCGAGGTAGCCCCGCACCACGAACTCGACGGGGAGGACGCTCGCCGAGCGCACGACCATGACACGCCCCCGCAGATCGTCGCGCGTCGTGGACCCGCCGAAGGCCTCGTCGGGAATCTCGTCCACATCCGTCGAGAGCAGATGGGTGCGGCAGAGCCCGCGATCCTCGATCCAGCGCAGCCAGAACGACGCGATCTGGGTCAGCAGGCGTCCCTTTCCCGGGATGGGTGTCGCCAGCACGACATCGAAGACCGACACGCGATCGCTGGCGACGATCAGCGTGCGCTCATCGTCGAGGCGGTAGACATCCCGCACCTTGCCCCGGCGCAGGCCGGGGAGCGTCAGGTCCGACTGAAACAGGGGCGTCCCCGTGTCCGAATCACTGTCGGTCCGGCTGGCCCCGTCCGGCGTCATGCACCGATGCTATCCTCGGAACCGGGTCCGCGATCGAACGACGACGCCCCCGCCCCCAAGGAGGAATCACGCCCCGCATGCTCCGCTTTCGTCTTCCCCAGCACGCCCGGGCCCTCCTGCGCCCCGACGCGATCCGGATCATCGGCCCGGAGGACCTGCCCGCCGCCGGGGAGGTCTCCGTCGAGGATGGCACCATCGTGGTGCGCTGCGAGTCGCCGGACTCGCGCGGCATAGCCGTCCAGATCGACGCCGACGCCCTCTGTGAGCACGACCTCGGGCTGGGCGAGACGACGCTCCTGACCTGCCTGCTGCCGCAGCGCCAGCGGGCCTACGACCTCGTGCTCGAGTTCGCCCGACGCAGGCTGATGCTCCTGCTGAACAAGATCGAGGAATGGTCGCTCTTCGAGGGCGATGTGGGCAGCCTCATCGACCGATCGCGCGAGGCCTTTACCGAGGCCCTCGTCGCCGCAGGCGGCAAGGACGCGCCAACCCCGGAGGCGGGCCAGCGAGCCGTCGAGGCCCTCCGCGTGATCCTCGACGCCTCGCGTGCGATGGCCCTGAGCCAGAGGCAGGCCACGCTCCCGGCACGCCTCAGCGGCGAACTGCACGCCCTCGCGGTCGAACGCTACGAGCGCGCCCAGCAGGAGCCCGCACCTCCCGGGGCCCCGATCCTGCTGGCGGGCACCACGGGCGTCATCCTGCCGGGCAGGCCGCTCGTCGGCTGCGAGGTCGATCCGCGCGTGTTCAGCGAGGGCCTGGCCCGCGTCGTCGCCTCCTCGTGCGACTTCCTCTCCACGCCCCTGCGCTGGAGCGATCTGGAGCCCAGCGAGGGCACCTACTCGTTCGCCGCCACCGACCGCTGGATCGAGTGGGCGGTGCGCACGGCCAAGATGCCCGTCGCCGGCGGACCCCTGATCGACTTCCGCCCGAGCCGAACACCCGACTGGCTCGAGATCTGGGAGAACGACCACGAGACACTCCGCGAGCTCGTCGCCGAGCATGTCAAGCAGATCGTGACACGCTATCGGCGCACGATCCGCCGGTGGTCCGTGGTCAACGGGCTCGCGGTCAATCGCTACTTTCCCATGGACTTCGAGCAGATGATCGACCTGACGCGCATCGCCGTCACGATCGTCCGTCGACTGCACCCGCAGGCGAACATCATCATCGAGATCGACCAGCCCTGGGGGGAATACTGCTCCAGCGTGCCGCGATCTATTCCCCCGCTTGCCTTTGCGGAAATGACCCAGCAGGCCCAGATTCCCGCCGACGGATTCGCCCTGCGCCTGAGCGCCGCCCAGGACGATGCATCGTGGCTCTACGACCCGATGGAGGTCTCGGCGATGCTCGATCGCTACGCGGCGTGTCTGGAGCGCCCCATCCTCATCACGGGGCTGGGGGCACCCGCCGAGGGGCACGCCTTCGACGAAGAACGCCAGCAGGCGTGGCTCGACGAGATGATGAGCGTCATCCTCGCCAAGCCGTACATCCACAGCGTCTGCTGGCAGTCGCTCTACGACACGGAGGATTCCCCGCCCGTCGGGCTGATCTCCCGGACGGGTGCCGCCCGCCCCGTCGCCCGCCGATTCGCCGAGATCCGGGCCGCCCTGCGAGAGGGCAGATCCCCATGGACGCAGACCATCGCAGCCCAGCCGTAGCGGACTGGACGCTCGGTCCGGCTCGCTGGGTCGCCGTCGCGATCCTGGCGATCGCGTCCATCGCGGGCCTTGTCTGGTCCATCCGCACACACCAACGCATCGAGCATGCGCAGACGCTCGACC
>WGEO01000029.1 GCA_015492715.1 Phycisphaerales bacterium
ACTTCGGCATGCAGCCCGTCATCGCCAAGTGACACGGGCATCCAATAATGTCTAGCAGCAAAGGGTCGAGCCTCGGGCTCGGCCCTTTTTTTCACCCCGGGCATGGCGCGGGCCTCCGGTTTGACACGCCGGGACGGGCAGCGCCCTCGAATGCACGCGAGCGTGCAGGACATGCCCGCGCCTCTTCAGACATGCTTGGGGTTTTTCCTGAATTGCGGACCCGCCGGGGTCAGAATCTCGCGGATTTCGCGTCGATGGCGGGCGGGCGCTCGACACGGAGTCGGGGATCCGGTATCTTGGTCCGAACATGTTCGGAATCGGCTGCGGGATTGCCCCTAGCCGACTGAATGGTACGGCGGGCACCCCGGTGCCCGAAGGAGTCTCGCTCATGCATCGTCGAGCCTTCACACTGATCGAGTTGCTGGTGGTGATCGCGATCATCGCGTTGCTGATCGGGATCCTGCTGCCGGCGATCGCGCAGGCGCGCAAGACCGGTCGTCTGAGCGTGTGCAGCAGCAACATGAAACAACTGGGAGCCGCGCAGGCCAGCTACACGGTGGAGAACGGCGACCGTATCGGCGGGTTCTCCTGGCGGGCGGGCATGGTCGGCGTGAGCACCTATCGCGACATCGATCATGTGGTCAAGACGACGGACTGGGACGACCACGCCGCCACGAACCAGGCGCTGGACATCATCCGGCGCCACGACAACCGGACCGACATCGCGGCGATCGCCAAGGGCGTGTTCCCGTATCCGATGTATTCGATCCTGCCCATGATCGACGGGGGGTACATCGACGGCCCGGTGACGAGCAATGCGCCGGTGTGCCCGGAGGACATCCATCGCCTGTTGTGGCGGACGAATCCGCGCGAGTACGGGCTGATCTTCGACCCCGTGCCGGCCAACGCGATGGCCAACCGCAACAAGATCTGGCCGTACTCGTCGAGTTATCAGCTGGTGCCGGCGGCGTATGACACCTACGCGAACCAGTGGCGCACGCCGAGAAATCCGACCTGGCGTGTGGCCCAGAGCGGGCAGAGCCATCGCGAGTACAACTCGTCGCCGTGGGCGAAGTTCGAGGGCCAGCGGGTCAGCAGCGTGTCGTTTCCGAGCCAGAAGGTGCAGTATCACGACTCGCACCAGCGCCACTTCGGGCGTGTGGATCTCTACTTTGCGTATCCGGACGCCAAGCAGCCGCTCCTGTTCTTCGACGCGTCGGTCGCGGTGCGCACGACGGGCGAGGCGAACCAGGGCTGGCATCCGCACCGCCAGAGCGACGCGGTGCCGACGATCTTCAACTATGCTCCGGAGGAATGGGAGGCCGAACTCCGCAATGGGGGCTACGAGGGCACGGACCGGGTGATGGGCTATTACCGCTGGACGCGCGGGGCGCTGTCGGGCATCGACTTCGGCTCGCCGGAGATCAATACCGGGCAGCCGATCCGCTGATCGCAGACACGGACTCCTGTCTCGTGGGCCACCCCTCGCTCATGCCCGGGCGGGGGGTGTTTTCGTGTGGGGCGTGCGCGTCGGGCGCATAGAATCGGCCCCGGGGCGTCCTCTGCCCGGGTCGAGGAGGCCTGTCCCATGCGCGTGCTGATTGCGGACAAGTTCGAGGAAGCGGGTGTCGAGGCGCTGCGCCGTGCGGGGCACGAGGTGCGCATCGACCCCGACCTGTCGCCCGAGACGCTTGCTGGCGCGATCGCGGACTTTGGCCCTGAGGTGCTCGTCGTGCGTTCGACGAAGGTGCCCGGCGATGTGATCCGGGGCGCGAGCGGGCTTCGCGCGATCATCCGCGCCGGTGCGGGCTACGACAACATCGACTGCGCGGCGGCGGGCGAGGCGGGCATCCCGGTCGCCAACTGCCCGGGCATGAACGCGGTGGCCGTCGCCGAACTGGCCATGGGCCTGCTGATCTGCTGCGACCGGCGGATTCCGGATCAGTGCGAGCAGTTGCGTGTGGGTCGCTGGAACAAGCAGGAGTTTGCGCGGGCGCGCGGGCTGAAGGGGCGGACGCTGGGCATCGTGGGTGTCGGGGCGATCGGCGAGGCGATGATCCGGCGGGCACGGGCCTTCGAGATGGACATCTGCGCCTGGTCCAAGCACATGGACGACGAGCGGGCGGCGAGCCTGGGCGTGACGAACTGCGGCGAGTCGCGGGCGGAACTGCTGGAGATGCTCGGACGCTGCGACGCCGTGAGCGTGCATATCGCGCTGAACGACGAGACACGCGGGATGTGCGATCGCGAGTTCTTCGAGCGCATGCGCGACGGGGCATACTTCATCAACACATCGCGTGGGGCGGTGGTCGACGAGGACGCGCTGGCATGGGCGGTCCGGGACAAGGGCATCCGCGCGGGGCTCGATGTCTACTGCGATCAGCCGAGCACGAAGCGGTGCGAGTGGACGACGCCCCTGGCGCAGTTGCCCGGCGTGTATACCACGCACCACTGCGGCGCGAGCACGGATCAGGCCCAGCTCGCCGTCGCCGAGGAGACCGTCCGGCTGATCGATGTGCTGGCGCGCACGGGGCGCCTGGAGAGCTGTGTGAACGAGTCGCAGCTGGCGTCGGCGGCCGGCTGATCGCGCGACAAGGAGCATGCCATGGCGGAGCGAGCGTGGAACTTTTCTGCGGGTCCGGCGGTGCTGCCCGAACGCGTGCTGCGCCAGGCCCAGCAGGATCTGTGGGACCTGGACGGCACGGGGATCGGGATCTGCGAGCACAGCCATCGCGGGGCGGCGTTCGATCGCGTGATCGCCGAGGCCGAGGAAGACTGCCGGCGTGTCGGGAACATCCCCGACTCGTATCGGGTGCTCTTCCTGCAGGGCGGGGCGAGCCTGCAGTTTGCCATGGTGCCCGCCAACTTCCTGGGCGAGGATCAGACGGCGGACTACCTCGTGACCGGGGCGTGGTCGCAGAAGGCGATCAAGGAGGCGGCCCTCTACGGGACGGCCCACACCGCCGCCAGCAGTCAGGAGGAGAACTTCAGTTACATCCCCAAGGGATCGGCGATCGGGTACTCCGACAGCCCGGTCTATGTGCACATGACGAGCAACAACACGATCTTCGGGACGCAGTATCGCGCCGAGCCGGATATCCCGGACGGGGCGTTCCTGGTCTGCGACGCATCCAGCGACATCTTCAGCCGCCCCATCGATGTCACGAAGTACGGGCTCATCTACGCCGGGGCGCAGAAGAACCTGGGCCCGAGCGGGACGGTGCTGGTCATCGTGCGTGAGGATCTGCTGGAGCGATCGGCACGCAGCCTGCCGACGATGCTGCGCTATCAGGTGCACGCGGAGAAGGGGTCGCGCTACAACACGCCCAACACCTTCGGGATCTACCTGATGGGGCAGGTGTTCAAGTGGATCCTCGCCGAGGGCGGGCTGGCGAAGATGCAGGAGCGCAACGAGCGCAAGGCCCGCCTCATCTACGATGTGATCGACGAGGGCGATTTCTACCGGGGCACGGCCCGCGCCGAGGACCGCTCGCTGATGAACATTCCCTTCCGCCTTCCGAGCGAGGACCTGGAGAAGAAGTTCCTGAGCGAGGCGGGCGAGCATCGCATGAGCGGGCTCAAGGGGCATCGGAGTGTCGGGGGCATCCGCGCGAGCATCTACAACGCGTTCCCGGAGGAGGGCTGCCGGGTGCTCGCGGACTTCATGCGCGACTTTGCGAGGCGGAACGGGTAAGAAGCGTCTCCGCCCGCTGGAGCACCTCGCCCACGCCGATGCGTTCCATGAGTACCCGTGATTCGGGGCGTTTGTGGTCCGGCAGGTCGCCGCTGCGCAGGTGCTGGATCACATCGCGTTCGCGTCCGTACGGCCCGACGCGCCGTGTGTCCGTGGGGCCGTAGAGGGCGATGAGCGGGCGTCCGAGACCCACGCCCATGTGGACCGCCGCCGAGTCATTGGCGATGACCAGCGATGCGCGCTCGATCAGTGCCATGAGCTGCCCGACGGTCGTGCGTCCTGCCAGGTCGATGAGATGCTTGTGCGATGCGGCGAGGTCCAGCAGGGGGGCGATCTGGCCGCGTTCGTCCGGGGCGCTGACGATCGCCACGGGGTGTCGGCGGGCGAGTTCACGCGCGACGACACAGAACCGCTCGCAGGGCCAGCGCTTGGCGGGCCAGGCGCTCGTCGGCGCGAGGACCACGGGTGTGCGCCCGTCGCATGCCTCGTGCGCCCATGCACGGTCCTGTGGGCTGGTGTACAGACGCATGTCGCGCACGGGTTCGATGCCGAGATCTTCCAGCAGGGCGAGCATCCGGTCGACGGTGTGGATCTGGGCTTGCGGGATTCGCACCCGATGCGTATAGAACCAGGGTGCGCCCTCGCGCGCGTCGGCCGGTCCGATCCGCACCGCTGCACGCGTCGCCCAGGCGAACAGACCGGATCGCAGCAGGCCCTGACAGTCGATGACGAGGTCGTAGTCGCCGGCGCGCAGGTCGTGCAGGAATCGAGCCGCGAGGCCCATCCGCCCGCGGCGCAGTTGGGCGCCCATCTGCGATCGCGCAAAGGGAACGACGCGCGTCAGGGCGGGGTGATGGCGCACGGCGTCGGCGAACGAATCCCTGACGAGCCAGTCGATCCGGGCGTCCGGGTAGGCCCGCCGAAGGCTCGCCAGCACGGGCACGGTTCGGCAGACATCGCCCAGCGCGCTGGGGCGGATCAGCAGAATACGGGTGTACGGGGTGTGCACGGGCAATGATTGCCCGGCGGGGGCGTGCCTGCGCCCGTCGCCCTGAAATCCGGCATGTCGCACACGGAATGAGAGGCTGGGAAGTGTGCACTTCTGAGAGGGGACAGCCATGAAGACGGGAAACGGGCGGAAGATCCTTCGGCGTGGTCTGGGGGGTGGTCTGGCAGCTCTGGCGGGGGTGTACGCGCTCTCGCCGGCTCTCGGGCAGGTTACGCCGCTGATGGTCATGGAGCACAAGGGCGCGTCGAGCTGGGTCGTCTCGGAGAAGGACGAGGCGCTGGGACGCGCCCTGGCGATGCTCCCGGCACGCCTGTCGGACCTGCCGGCGGAGGTCGAGGACATGCCGCGCGAGGCCCGCGAGGTGATCGGCCTTGCCCTGCAGATCATGGCCCGCCCATCGCGCTGGGCGATCGTGCACGACGAGGAGGGCGAGGCGGCCCTCATGGGCTATTCGATCGTCGTCAGTCTGGATGCAGGCGACGAGGACGAGGCCCGCGACACGCACGACACCCTGCTGGACCTGCTGGAAGAGGCGCAGGAGCGCGGTCTCGAGATCGAGCCGTGCGAGCGGTTCGAGGGTCTCAGTGAGATTCCGACGCCCGCCGGCCCGATCGCGTTCGGCCCGCGTCGGAGCGGGGGGCGCTGGCATTACGACATCATCGTGGGGGCGACCGGCGCCCCCGACACCGCCTGGGCTTCGATCCCTCGGGCCGACGATCTGGACGCGGTTCTGACGGCACGAATCGATCTGTCGGCACTGAATCCGCTGGCCGACTTCGGGCGTGCGATGAGCGCCGGAGCGCCGCAGGCCGACGCCATGTTCGAGGCGTTCGAGCGGTCGGGGATCATCGGGGAGGAGACGATCAAGATCGACTACGCGTACGGCTACAGCGAGACGCACGCGGTCGAGCGGTACGAGATCATCGGGGCAGGCGACTTCGCCGACGGGCTCGGGCTGGCGACGGAGCCGCTGACGGAGGACGAGATGCGCGTGATCCCGGCAGATGCCGTGATGGCGACGATCTCGCGCGTGAACTGGGACTCGCTGACGGACGCGCTGGACTTCTACCGCGAGATGGGCGTGCCCGTCGACGAAGGCCTCGAGGAGATCGAGCGGATGACCGGCATCGACCTCATGGACGATGTTGTCGGATCGCTGGGATCGACCGTTGCTCTGTACACCTCGGACGCAACCGGCGGCGGGGGCCTGCTCTCGGGCGTCATGCTGCTGGGCATCGACGACGCCCGCACCCTGGGTGAGGCGCACGGACGCCTGCTCGACCTCATCCGTGAGGGCATGAGCCACGACGAGTTCGCGTCGCGCTATGTCGCGATCAATGCGTGGGAGGATCACGGGCACACGCTCTTCAGCCTGCAGTTCAACGGCCTGCCCATCCCGCTGGAGATCACATGGTCGCTGACGGACGACTGGCTCGTGATGGGCGCCACGCCGCAGGCGGTGCTGGCGGCGATCGCCCAGAGCGAGGGGCACGGCGACGCGGGCCTCGGACGCAGCCGCGCCCTGCGCAATGAACTCCCGCCCGCTCGCTCGTTCACCAGCATGACCTGGCTCGATGCGCAACGCCTGGCACAGAAGGGATACCCGATCGCGAGCATGCTGGGCTCGGCGATCGCCAACGGCGTGCGCGGACACGGGCGCGAGCCCGGCGTCGTAACCCCGCCATACCACCGCCTCATGGACGGCGCCCGCCCGATCGTCGGGGTGAGTTTCTGGGATGGCGACGACTATGTCGTCGAGTGGCGGGCCGATCGCTCCCTGCTCGTGCAGACGGCGGTGGGGGGAGGGGCGGTCATGGAGTTCGCCCCGCTCGTCGCCGCGATCATGTTCCCCGCCATGGCCAACGCCCGACACGACGACTGGAGCATGCTCGCCCCGCTCTTCGAGCAGCCGGCTCTGGCCGTGCGTGCCATTGAACTGGGTGCTTCGCCCCGGGCGATCCTGAGCGCCGCGCTGATCGAGGCTCGGGGGCAATAGCCGGACTGCGACTGTCGGCCCAAGAGAATACGCAATTATCCGCATATCCAGTGTGCGTCATCTGCGAACCGTCGAGTCTCCCGGCTCGGCGGTTTTTTCGAGTTCGCACGATTCTGGACCTTCGGGGTCCTTGTCGTTCGCGTCGCGATCGGGTAGGCTGGGTGCTTGGCGAGGCGCTGGATGCCCCCGGCGCGATCGTCGCACAGTCTTGGAGGACTGCCATGGCCCGACGCGCGTTTACGCTGATCGAACTGCTGATCGTCATCGCGATCATCGCGCTGCTCATCGCGATCCTGCTGCCGACACTGGGCGATGCCCGTCGGTCCGGGCGGATGGCCGTGTGCGGGTCCAACATGAAGCAGCTGGGCACGGCGTCGTTCAGCTACGCGAGCGATTCGGACGACCGGATCGTCAGTTTCAGCTGGCGTGCGGCGGCCAGGGGCGTGCAGGGTGCCGACCCGGATCTGCTCGAGCACCTGCGCGGCACGCACAGCGACCAGGACGCGGCCATGCTCCAGGCCGTGCAACTCGTGCGTGAGTTCAACGGGTGGGACATCAACATCCCGCGCGACAAGGGGCTGGGATTCCCGTATCCGCACCAGACGACGATGGTGCTGGCGGGCTATCTCAGCGGCAAGCTTCCGGACAAGGGCGTCGTGTGCCCGGAGGACCGTCATCGTCTGGACTGGCAGACCGATCCGGTGAACTACCGGGACCTGTTCAGCCCGCTGCCGCGCGAGGCGACCGTGCCCCAGCGCCAGATGGAGGGCGACATCTTCCCCTTCAGCTCCAGTTATGAGGTTACCGTCGGCACCTACGACAAGTTCCAGAACATCATCAGCGGGATCGACGAGGGCAACCGGGTCGGTCAGTTCCGCAGCCATCGCAAGTGGGCGGTCAACCAGCGTGTGCAACTGGGCGTGGGCGTGACCTTCGAGAAGGTCGCCTTCCCCAGCCAGAAGGTCTTCTTCATGGACCTGTATCAGCGTCACTTCGGGCGCGACATGTTCTACGCCCATCGCGAGGCCCGCCAGCCGCTCCTGTTCTTCGACGGCAGCGTGCAGGTGCTCCAGACGCAGGACGCCAACAAGGGCTGGGATCCGCGTGCGAGCAACTCGGATGCGGGCGCGATGGTGTACGACTACGAGCCCGAGGCGTGGGAGCCGCCGCTGAAGAACGGCTCGCCCGAGGGATCCGAGACGGTCGAGGGTTACTACCGCTGGACGCGTGGCGGGCTCAGGGGCATCGACTTCGGCGCCGAGGAGATCAGCACGGGCCAGCCGCGACGCTAGCCGCCGATGTCCCGCAGCAGCTTGTCTGCGACCTGTTCGATCGCCTGTGAGGTCAGGTGCGTGATCTTGAGCACCTGCTCGCCCTGATGGGTGGTGGCGAGTGTCTTGATCATGTGCGCCATCGAACGGGCGGTGGCACGATCGCCCGCCGCGAGTGCTGCGCGTGCTCGACGATCGACCTCGCGGGCCAGGTTGCGCATCGCCTGCTGCTGTCGCATCACCTTCGAGCGCACCTGTTCCCGGCGATCGGGAGCCAGCGAGGCGAACGCACGCTCGGACATCGCCTCGATGAGCAAGGGCGGCTCGCGCAGGCCGGCCCACTCGCCAAGAGCATCGAGAGCCTCGCTGCTTTTCCCTTCGTTCCACAGGGCGAGCGGGTCTCTGCCCGACCACGCCTGCGACGCCGGCTCCGATTCGGCGGGCTCGTCCGGCGGAGGCTGCTTGTCGCATCCGGTCAGGAGAACCGTGTGCAGGCACAGGGCGACGGTCGCCATATGCGTTGCCATGTGTGCGTATCGTGACGATCGGGTATTGCCCACCATCGCAAATGCTATGGTGGGGAGACGCCGGATCAAGTCGTCAGCGCCCGCACGACCTCGCTGATAGTCGTGTGTCCGCTGCGGACCTTCTCGAATCCATCGCTCCGCAGGCGGACGAGGTTCTGCTCATCCAGTGCCGCCTGGGCCAACTCGCGGGCGTTGGCGCGATGCATGATCATGTCGCGTGTCCGGTCGCTCAGCAGCAGCAGTTCGTAGACGCCCAGCCTGCCGCGGTAGCCGGTCTCGCGGCAGTCGCGGCATCCCTCGCCCCGCACGAGCGTCTGGCCGGCTTCCAGCTGGAAGTCATCGGGCAGATCCGCGGGGCTGGGCGTGAACGGGCGGGCACAGGTCGGGCAGATCCGGCGGACGAGCCGCTGGGCGAGGATGCCCTCGACGGAACTGGAGACCAGGAACGGCTCGATGCCCATGTCCATCAGGCGTGTCGTGGCGCCCGGGGCGTCGTTGGTGTGCAGGGTGCTGAAGACCAGGTGCCCCGTCAGCGACGCCTGGATGGCGATCTCCGCCGTCTCACGGTCACGGATCTCGCCGATCATCACGACATCCGGGTCGTGCCGGAGCACGGAGCGCAGCCCGCTGGCGAAGGTCAGGCCGACCTTCTCGTTGATCTGGATCTGGTTGACGCCCGCCAGGTGGTACTCGACGGGGTCCTCGACGGTGATGACCTTGACCTCGTCGCTGACGATGCGATTGAGCGAGGCGTACAGCGTCGTGCTCTTGCCGCTCCCGGTGGGGCCGGTGACGAGCATGATCCCGTGCGGGCGCTGGATCAGGCCGGTCCAGTGCTCGAGCACCCATCCCTGCATGCCCAGGTCCGTCAGGTCCAGCAGCACGCTGGACTTGTCGAGGATGCGCAGCACGACCCCCTCGCCGAACAGCATCGGGATGATGCTCACGCGCAGGTCGAACTCGTGGATGCGCCCGTCGACGCGATGGCGGATGGTGATGCGTCCGTCCTGCGGCTTGCGTTTCTCGGCGATGTTCAGGCTCGCCATGATCTTGATGCGGCTGATGATCGCCGGACCGAAGCGATGGATGCTCGCGGGCACATGCGCCCGATGCAGCACGCCGTCGATCCGGTATCGCACGAGCAGCTCGTGCTCGTAGGGCTCGATGTGCACATCGGTCGCGCGCTCGTTGATGGCCTCGATGAGCAGGTCGTTGACGAGCTTGATGACGCTGGCCTCCTGGGCCTGCTCGAGCTCGTCGTCGCTGACGCGGACCTCCTCGTCCTCCTGCCCCGCTCCCAGCTCGTCCAGCGTGTCGCCGCCCACCCCGTAGTGCTCGCGGATGAACCGCTGGAGCTGATCCTCGTCGGCGAGCACGAGGTCGATGGTCCGCCCCGCCAGCAGACGCAGCTCGTCGAGCACGCTCAGCTCGAACGGGTCGCTCGTGGCAACCGTCAGCGTGTCGCCGTCGGCACGGATCGGCACGCACTTCTGCTTGTAGACCAGCTTCGCGGGCAGCGTCCGCAGCGTCTGCTCGTCGACCTTGACCTCCATCAGGTCCACGACGGGCATGTGGAACTGATCGCCCATGGCCTCGAGCACCTGCTCGCGCGTGACGATCCCCAGGCGCACCAGCACCTTGTCCAGACGCTCCCCCGTCGCCTGCTGCTCCTCGAGCGCTCGGTCGAGGTCCTTCTTGGTGATCAGCCCCTTGTCGAGCAGGAGCAGTCCGATGCCCATGACACGCGATTGTATGGGCTGGCCCGCCCGCGGTGCCTATCCGATTCCCTGCGAGCGTCATGGAATCGCCCGCATCGAGCGCTGGGGGCGTTCTCGGACCTCACATGCTCGGGGCGGACGCGCTCAGATGGGGGCGTGCACCGGATAGGTCGCGCTCGTGCGGTCGCTCTCACGCACCAGAACCTCGTGCAGACGCCCGCCCAGGCGCTCGATCGCGGGCGCCAGACGCTCATAGAACACGCGCGCGATATTCTCCACGGTGGGGTTGACCCCGCCCTCGCCGAACTCCTCGCAGTCGAGGTTCAGGTGGCGATGGTCGTAGCGTTGCAGGATCAGTTCCCGGCACACGCCGTCGACCTGCGCGGGCGTGATCTGCGGCGTCGCTTCATGTACGGGCACCTCGATCCGGACCTCGAACTGATAGTTGTGTCCGTGCCCGTTCTCCCAGTTGCACTTGCCGAACAGGCGTCGGTTCTCCTCGTCGGTCAGTTCCGCGACATGCAGGCGGTGCGAGGCCGCAAAGTCGTAGGAAAGGCACATCAGCGCCGCGTTTCGCTTGATCGTCATGGCGTTCACCTCGATCGCATGCATGGGACTCAGACGCAGCACCAGACGCTCGAGCGTCAGGGGCATCGCCCGCGCCAGGGCGTCGAAGGCCTCGGGCATCGCCAGGGCGGGATCTTCAGTCGGGCGCGTGTGGGCGTGCCGTTCCAGGATCGGCACGCACTGTTCCCGGGCCAGCGCGTCGATCGCCTTGATGTCCATGAGATACCCGGTCTTGGTGCCGACCTCGCCGGTGATCGAGACCTCCAGCTCGTACAGGGCTCCGAATCCGCTCAGCCCCGGGCGCCCGCAGAACCCCTCGCCGGCGCGGGTGGGCGCACCGGGCGGATTGATCGCAAAGCGGACTGTGCGGGTCAGGCGAACCATCGCGCCCAACATTAGGCACAGCCCGATCGGGATCTGTTCGCAGCGATGCACCCCGCAGCGCGGTACACTCTCATGCGGAAACTACGGCAGGAGGTCGGCAGATGTACGCGAAACGATGGTTGACAGGGGCGGCGGCGGTGCTGCTGGCGGGGCTGAGTGCCTGCGACGGCACCGACCCGGCCAACGCGGTGGTCGGCTCGAAGAAGACCGCCGAGCACATGAAGGCAAAGCTCCAGATGAAGGCCTTCGCCGACGCCATCAAGGCCCAGGAACTCAGCACGGGGCACTACCCGACGAGCCTGGAAGAACTGGCGACCGAGGGCGCGATCAAGCCCTCGGACCTCAAGGACCCCTGGGGGCACGACTACATCTACGCGCCCCCGGAGACCATGGGCGACGATCCGGTCCTCTACTCGATGGGCCCGGACGGCGAGGCCGGCACCGCCGACGATATCGCCCACGAGTGGACCGGAGGCTGAGCGTGCACCGCGTGGTGGCCCATGTCCTGATCCTGGCGTTCGGGGCGCGCGCACGCTTCGAGCCGCGCACGCGCCCCGACGATCCGCGTGTGATCCGGGCCATCGAGCGTCTGCTGGGTTCGCCGACCCGCGGGCTCTGGTTCTAGGCGGCCGCCGGGGCGCACGATGCCGAACTTCGAGTACATCGCGCTCTCACCCAGCGGCGAACGGATCACGGGCGTCATGCCCGCCGCCAGCGAGCAGGCACTCATCGCCGACCTGGAATCACGATCCCTCACGCCGGTCACGCTCCGCCCTCGTCGCGAGCGGGTCCGCCTGCGTCGGGGCGTCTCCGCCCGCAGGCTGGGGGAGACCTACGCGCAACTGGCCGACCTGCTGCACGCGGGCGTACCGCTCCTGCGTGCCCTGCGTCTGCTGGGGCGAAGGCGATCGCAGCCGGCCCTTGCGCGCGTGTTCGAGGACCTCGCCGAGCAGGTCAGCCAGGGGGGGGAACTCGCCGAGGCCATGAGCGCTCATCCGGACTTCTTCGATCCCATCCACATCGCCATGATTCGCGCGGGCGAGAAGGGCGGGTTCCTCGAGCAGGTCCTCGATCGCCTCAGCCAGTTCGTCACCGCCCAGGCCGAGATCCGATCCAAGATCCTCGCAAGCCTCATCTACCCGAGCGTGCTCGTCTGCGTCGGGACGATCGTGCTGGGGGTCATCTTCGCCTTCGGCGTGCCCATGTTCCGCCCGCTCTTCGACCAGATCGAGGGTGGCCTGCCCGCAGTCACGCTCGTGGTCCTCGGTATCTCCGCGAGCGTGCGCGACTACGGCCTGATCACGCTGAGCATCCTCGTCGCCGGTGCCCTGATCCTGTGGCGTCTCACCAAACGCGACGATGTGCGCCGAACGCTCAGCATCGTGCGCACACGGGCGCCCGTGATCGGTCCGCTGACGCGAGCCATCGCTGCCGCCCGTTTCTGCCGGATGCTCGGGACCCTGCTGGCCAACGGCGTCCCCATGATCGCCTCGATGACCATCGCCAAGGATGCGGCGGGCAATGTGCTCATGGAAGAGGCCATCGAGCAGGCGACCGAGGCGGTTCGTGCGGGCGAGTCGCTGGCACCGCCCCTGGAAGCCTCGGGTCTCTTCGCCGACGATGTCATCGAGATGATCAGCGTGGGCGAGGACGCCAACAACCTCGACGAGGTGCTCGTCAAGATCGCTCAGACCATCGAGCAGCGCATCGACCGCCTGCTCTCCTCGGCGGTCAAACTCATCGAGCCACTCCTGCTGACGATGATCGCGGGGGTGATTCTCCTCGTCGCCGCAGGCCTCATCCTGCCCATGACCCGCCTCAGTGCCGGCATGTAGGGCATTACACCTATACACATCCCAGATGACGCGCAAAGATCGGGAAACCCGCGGTTTCCCCGGTCGGTACGAGGTTGTGCAACCGGACGACTCTTGCTAGTGTTTACTAGATACGAATGGGAGATGATCAGATCGGGGGGATGGCAGGCGTTCGTGCCCGCCATCATGGTTCGGGAGACATTGTTCGACCGATGCTGAGCAGGATGGATCGTGCCCGCGAGCGCCGGGATGGATGCGCCGTCGGGCCCAGCAAACAGGAATGAACGGATGCACAAGCGACGCAGACGCGGGGGTTTCACGCTCATCGAGGTCCTGATCGTGATCGCCATCGTCCTGACCCTCTCGGGTCTGGTGGGCGTGGCGCTCTTCCAGCGACGGGACGAGGCCAAGGTCGACCTGACCAAGACGGACATGAACACGCTCAAGAGTGCGATGCAGCAGTTCTATCTGCACTTCGAGCGGTATCCCACGACCGAGGAGGGGGTCAGCGTGCTCTGGGACAAGGCCCAGCTGGACGATCCCGAACTCGAGGACAAGTGGGGGGGATACCTCTCGGCACCGCTCGAGAAGGACAAGTGGGGCCACGAGTGGGGCTACGAACAACTCAGTTACAACAGTTACCGCCTGTGGTCGGTCGGGCCCGATGGCGAGGAGGACACGGACGACGACATCGTGATCTCCGTCAAGCCGATCGGAGCCGACGACGACGACGGCTTCGGAGATTTCGGCGACGACATGCTCCCGCCCCCGCCGCCCTCGGGGGGCTGAGCGCTCGTTGGGGCACACCATGCCCGCGCACCTGCCAACCTTGCGCGCCCGAGCCGCGTTCACGCTGCTGGAGGTGCTGATCGCGCTGGCGTTGGTCACGGCGCTGACGGGGCTTGTGGGCGTGGCTGTGCTGCCGCGACTGCACGACGCGAGCGAGCGTGAGGCCCGTGCGCAACTGATTGGCGCACTGTCGCTTGCGCATCAGCACGCGCGCCGTCTGGGCGAGCCGGTGCGTCTGGTTGCCCGCAGCGCTTCGGGCGGGCGTACGCAGATCGTCCTGCGGGCGTGGGACACGCGCGAGGATGATCCGCTGGCGCTCGCATCGCCCGAAGAGGGCGCCGTGGGCGAGATCGATGTGGGGCGCATCGCCTTCGATGAGGACGCCCCGTCGACGGACGAGGGGCGGACATCGTTCGATCGCGAGGGCAGGGGTCGCGTGCTGCTGGAGATGCCTCCGGGGTTCGAGGTGCTGCGTCTGACGCCCGAACAGCGCGAGGCGGCACTGGCGGGGTTGGATGATGCGATGCTGCTGGATGGTGCGCTGCTCGAGGAGCAACCGCCCGGGGGAGCGACGATGGCAGGGCCTGACGAGGGCACGCCGATCACGATCGCCGTCTTTCTTCCCGACGGCTCGGTGATCGCCGGCGAGCCGCCCCTGGTGCGGACCCCGGACGGATCGCTGCTGGAGGTACGGATCAACCCGTGGACCGCCCGTGCAACGCTGGCCGAACTGTCCGCCCCGGGCGAGATGGCGCGCTCGGCGGGCGAGGTGGCAGAGCACGACGGCACGCGCGAGGTGTCGGCGGGCGAGGACGATCTGTCCGGTGCATCGGACGCCTTTGGTTTCGACGGGACGGACGGGGGCGGGCCATGAGCGCACGACCGTGGCCATCGCGACCCGGGGCGCTGCTGCTGGAGATGCTGGTGGCGCTGGGGCTGTTCGTGATGACGGCGCTGGCGGTCAGCGCGAGCATGTCACGCGGAATGGACGCGATCGTGCGCGATCGCGACCTGGCCCGCGCACGCGATCTGGCGCGCAGCGCCATGGCGAAGATCGAGGCCCACCTGGCCTCTCCCGAGTCGCTCGACGGACCCGTCGAGGACGAGTCCGAGGACCGCATCGCGTTCGACGAGGGGCCGGTCGAGGACACGGGATGGGAGCTCGTCGTCGATCGCGAGCCCAGCGAGTTCGAAGGTCTGAGCGTCGTTCGGGTAACGGCCCGGCGTGTGGACCCCGCGAGTGAGCGCGTGCTGGTCAGCGCCACGCTGTACCAGCTCGTGCGTGTGCGCGAGGACGCGGGCGAGGACATCGTGGGTGAGGCGGGCGATCTGCTGGACGCGGCACGGGAAGGCGCCGATCGCGCCGGCGGCAGCAGGGGGGACGGGCCATGATCGTGCGCGCACGCCCCGCTTTTACGCTCTTCGAGGTGCTGCTGGCCATTGCGCTGGCGCTGGCGCTGTCGGGCGCGGTGCTGGCGTTCATGGACGATCTGATGACGCGGCGCGCGCGCACGATCGAGGCGATCGAGGACCTTGCGGCGGGCGACAGCGTGATCGCCCGCCTTGAACAGGAGCTGATGACGACCTTCGTCGAGGATGCCCAGATGGGCGCGGGGGTGCGGGGCACCCACACGCGTCTGACGGTGCTGAGCCGGGGCGTGATCCCGCCCATGGTGGGCGATCCCCAGACGATCGCGCTGGGGGACCTGCAGGGGGTGGTCGTCGAGTTCGACGGACGCGAGGGGGTGCTCCGGATGGGGCGGTTTTCCCGTCAGGACGAGCCCGTGCGGATGGACATCGTCAGCGAGCGGGTGTCGGATCTCCGCCTGCGGTATTTCGACGGGCGAGCATGGAGCGAGTCGTTCAACTCGGCGCAGCGCGGGATGCTGCCGGTGGCGGTCGAGGTCGCGATCTGGTTCGGCGATCGCCCGGACGAGGACGAGGGCGAGGCTGTCGGT
>WGEO01000030.1 GCA_015492715.1 Phycisphaerales bacterium
AACGCGGAGATCGTGATCGAGGGATTCGTCAGCGAGCGATCCGGGTTCCCCGGCTTCGATCCGCGGGAAGGGGGAGACCTCGGGCCGGGGGCGGCGTTCGAGGGCCCCTTCGGCGATCACACGGGCTTCTACTCGCTGCCGGATCGCTATCCGATCCTGACGGTCACCGCGATCACGCGTCGTCGGCGATGTGTCTATCCGACGACGATCGTGGGGCTGCCGATCCAGGAGGACTATTTTCTGGGCAAAGCGACGGAACGGATCTTCCTGCCCCTGCTGCGGGTGCTCATCCCCGACATTCTCGACTACGACCTGCCGATGTTCGGCGCATTCCACAACTGCGCGTTCGTGAAGATTCGTAAGGCCTATCCGATGCACGCGCGGCGTGTCATGCACGCTATCTGGGGCGCCGGACAGATGGCGTGGACGAAGGTCGTCGTCGTCGTCGACGAGGATGTCGATGTGCACGATCACGCGCAGGTGCTCGGCGCGATCGGGCGACACTGCCGACCGGCCTGCGATCTCGAACGCGTGCAGGGGCCGCTGGACATCCTCGACCACGCCGCCCCGCAACTGGGCGCCGGGGGCAAGATCGGCTTCGACGCCACGAGACCGATCGAGGGCGAGACGCTCAGCGCGAGCCCGCCCGCGGCGCCCCGCTGGTTCCAGCTGGACGAGGGGGCACGCGAAGCGAGCGTGGCGCAGATCCGCGATATCCAGGGCGTGCGGGACGCGTGCGCACCGACGGCGTGCGAGGGCTGGCTGTTCATCGCCTGCGGCGGGCGCGGACGAGAGGTCGCCGAGCGCCTGCGGACCACGGAAGTCTGCGCACCGTTCGTCGTGCTCGTCGGGGCAGAGGTCTGCGCCGATGACTTCGACAGCGTGCTGTTCCATCTGTGCGCCAACTGGGACCCGCAACGCGATTCGATCTTCGGGGATGGGTGCGTGATCTTCGACGGCACGCCCAAGGCACCCGACGCCGCCGGCTCGCACACGGGCGGGATACCCGTGCGCGCATGGCCCCCGATCGTCGGCGTCGACGAGGCGACGAGGCAGCGCGTGCGCTCCCGGTGGAACGAGTACGGGCTGTCTGCGTTCGATCAGGGCGAGGGCTGGGCCCTGGGCGGCTGGTAGCAATCACCCTCCCAGACGACCTCGCCCTCCTCGGCCTCGAACACGATCCGCAGACGGGCACCCTCGCCGGGATCCAGCGCGACGATCGCATCATCGCCCAGCATCGTCTCGACGGGCGACCCGTCAGCCGTGAGGACTTGCGCGGCGACAATCATGTCTGCATACTGCGGGTCAAGGGCGATGCGCAGCGTGCCATCGTCGCGCTGCGGGACCGCCCACTGCGGCCATCCCTCGAAGGGCGGGATCGGGTCGGCGTTGACCTCTGCGGTGATCTTTCGTCCCGAGGGGAGATACACGCGCAGCTCGTTGTTGACGCGGTCACCGCGCGGATCGATGTAGATATCCATGACGATCTCGCGGGACTCGCCCGCGGGCACGATCCGGGGCTCCTCGACGACGCGAAAGCAGCCGCACTGGGCCTTGACGAAGTCGATGGATGCGTCCCGCCAGGGATGGGCGTTGACGACGCGAAAGGTGATGCGCTCGTGGCGCCCGATGGGAACGCGGGCGGTGGTCCGCTGCAGGTCGATGGAGAGCATGGTGGTGTGATCAATCGCAACGACGCTCACGAGCGCAAGTCCAACCAAGCCCAGAATCATCAGGACCACTGCCCGTCTGCGGAGCATGGGCGATGATACGCCTCAGCCTCCCTGGGCCTCGACGAGTTCGCGGGCCTGCTCGCTGAGCCACTGATCGCACGCCTGGACGATCTGCTCGTGCAGGCGTTTGGCCTTCCAGCCCTGACCCATCGGCACATCGTTCAGGAGAATGCTGAATGCGAGTGCGTTGCCCGTTGCCTCGTCGATAAGGTATCCCGACAGGGTGTAGACATTGTTGATATAGCCGGACTTGGCGCGGACCGTGTGCGCCAGGGGAGTCTGGCGGAAGCGGTTGTCCAGCGTGCCCTCGCCGCGCGTCGGAAGCGACCCGACGAACACATCGCGGAGTTCACCGTCATGCCAGAGGGATGCCAGCCAGGCGGTCAGGGTGCCCGCACTGACGCGATTGGCCCTGCTCATACCCGATCCGTCGCTGATCATCGTGGAACCGGCGGCCGACGGTCCCAGGCGCTGCGCCAGCATCAGGCGGATGGCCGACGCGCCGCCGGCCCACGAGCCGGACGCCTGCGTGACCTCATGTCCCATGCGCTTGAGCAACGCCTCGGCGTAGAGATTGATCGACTCGACATTGCACAGACGCACAATATCCGTCAGGGGTGTCGAGATGACGGCGATATCGCGGGCGTCGTCGAACCGTTCATCCTCTCGCACGAGACGCACCGATGCGGTGCCGCCGCTCGCATCGGTCAGCCCCGCTCTGGCGAGGCGATCGGCAAAGAGCCTTCCCCAGAGCAGCTGCGGATCATGGACCGCCTTGCGGACCGGCTCGACGCTGCGTCTGCGCACCTCGCCGATGATGGTGAAACGATTCTCACGCTGGTCGCGGAGCACGCCCACCTTGTTGGCCCCCGACGCGACCGTACGGGCGCGATTCACGATGTCGCCTTCGATCCAGTCCATGGCCGGATCGATGTCGACGAGCGGCGGATCGCCCTCTCGGGCGGCCGGCGAGATGTAGAAGTCGATCACATTGCGGTGGAAGATCAGCCCGCTCACCGGTGCGCAATAGTGGCGGTCGAGCTGATCGCGTGGCCAAAGCTCGTGGATCTCCTCGCGATCGAAGATCCGATCGTCGATGACGATCTCGGACACGGTGCCAACGCCGCTGTCCTTCACCGCTCGAACGACGGCCCCGATGAGATCCTCACTCGTCGCGGGTGGGCTGCTCAGGGCGAGCATGGCCGGATCGCCCAGCGCGGGGTCGCCGGCGCCCTGGATGATCAGGCGGTCGCCCGCAATACGAAACCGCGTGCGGAAGGCGAACTCAGTACCCAGCACATCCAGAGCCGCCCCCGTGGTCAGGAGTTTCATGTTCGAGGCGGGGATCATCGCGTCCTGCACATCGTGAACCGCCAGTGTGCGTCCGCTGCTCAGATCCACGACGCTCACGCCGGCCCGCAGGCGGGGAATCTGGGCACGCTCGATGAGACGGTCGATGTCGCGTTGCAGGTCCGCATAGGCCGGAAGCACCCAGCACACGGCAACGACCACGACACAACGCCAGATGGCTCTCGACATCCCTGTCGTCCTCTTCTGATCAGAGATCGAAGGCTCGACACCGTATCGGCGAGTTGACGCCCGTCCATGCAGACAGGGCGGCGGGATTCTCATCCCCCGAGCGACAGCTTGCGCTCGATCATCTCCATGAGGTCCTCGACCTCGCGTTCGCTGGTCAGGCAGAAGCGGGCCCAGAGGCGGTCGCCGACCTTCGTGCCCTCCAGAATCGCGTCGCGCTGCGCCCGCGACAGGTCGTCGACATCCATCGCGCACACCTCGTCGGCGTCCATGGGAAGACTCGCCCATGGTCCCCCCGGATCGAGGATGGCGTACACGATGGCGTCGTCCCGCCCGGGCATGCGGTATGCCAGCGACCAGCGCCAGGGGATGCCCATCCAGCACAGCCGCTCGCGGACACCCCTGATCTTCCTGAGACGCTTGCGGAGTTCCTCGACCGCACTCCGATGGGCACCATCCAGATCGCCGAGCAGCGTGGGAAGCGTGGGGGTCGAGAACTTATCGGTCCAGGCAACCCGTCTCGTCGCTGTCTGCGTCGCTCCCATCGGCCTCTTCCTCCTGCCCAACCATGCCCACGAATCCGGGCCGCCCTCCGTGCGTGCCCGACAGGGGATCATTCCGCCTTCGGCCCATCGAGTCCAACCGCCATCGAGCGTTCAGGTTGCCCCTGCCGGGTGGCGGGAAAGAGGGGCTATCCTTGGATCATGAGCGAGCAGCACGCGATCGAGGGCGACGATCTGAGCAGCGCCGGCGTGCTGGTGGTCGACGACAACGCCCAGAATGTCGAACTGCTGCTCGCATATCTCGAGGATCTGGGCTGCCCGCTGCGATCGGCCCGCGACGGCTTCGAGGCGCTGCGCCTCGTCGAAGAGCACCCGCCGGATCTGATCCTGCTGGACATCATGATGCCCGCCATGAGCGGATACCAGTTCTGCGAACGCCTCAAGCAGGACGAGAGATACAGAGATATCCCCATCATCATGGTGACGGCGCTGGGTGAGGTCGGCGATGTCGAGCGCGCGGTCGAGGCGGGTGCCGACGACTTTCTCACCAAGCCCGTTCAGAAGGCCGAACTCCTGACGCGCGTGCGCTCCCTGCTGCGGGTCCGCCAACTCAAGCGTCAGCTGGACGCGACGCTGGACGAGATGCGCCGTCTCAAGGGCGAGGGCTAGCAGCCGGCGGCGAAGAGATCGAGATACGCGAAGAAATCGCTCGCGTCGATCGTGCCGTCGCCGGTGATGTCGGCATCCGGGTCTTCTGCTGCGAACAGGTCCAGGTAGGCGAAGAAGTCACTCGCATCGACCACGCCGTCGCCCGTCACATCCGCCGGACACGAGCCGCCCGCGGGCTCGAGGATGAGATCCATGATCACGGGCAGGTGATCGCTGGCGATGCTGCTGGCGAGGGCGGGATTGCCCGGGAATGTCGCGAGTTCCGGCGGGATGCCGCCGTTGGCGCTCGCGGGGCTGGAGTTGAAGAGAAAGGCTCTGCGAATCTGCGCGATGCTGTCCTGATAGAGGATGTAGTCGAGTTTGCTCGATCCGATGGTGGCTCTGCTGTTGGTAAACGGCTCGCGTGCGTCGTCGATCGTCATGTCGCTCAGATCGCGATCGTTGCCGTTGCTCCCGCCAGCACTGCACCCGTTGGCGAACCAGTCCGCGGGTCCGCGCGTCCCCCCGTTGCGCTGCTCGTCCTCGTTGAGGTCGGCCATCACCAGCGCGGGCGTGAACTCGTCCAGGATCGTCTGGATGCTCGGGCTCTCGAAGATGTTGCCCTCCGGATCGCTCTGCCCCGTGCCTGCGCCGTTGAGCCCGTAATGCAGGAAATACCCGGCGTTCTGGGCTGCCGTGACGCGCTCGTCGTGATCGTCTGAACCCCCGCCGGCCTTCAGGTGCCCGCTGAGGATGACAATATCGCCGGCATAGACCTCATCGGGCAGGTCGATCTCGCTGATCTGCACGCCGCGGATGCCGCCGTTGCCTCCCGGCGCACAATCGCCATTGGGACCGATGAACGGAATGTCGTCGTAGGTCGCCCGCGTATCGCCGTTGAGATCGACGAACGGGTAGCGGCTGAGCACGAGGTTGCGGTTGAACCCGTCCGTGCGCGAACTGGCGAAGATGTAGGGCATGTCGAAGTTGGGATCGTACTTCTGCACCCAGGAGCCCACCGTTCCCCCCTCGAACGGATCGGCCCCGCCGTGCAGCAGCAGTTCGGCGACGGTCGTCAGCGTCTGGACGGAATCAACGCCGCTTCCAGTCCCATTCCCGCTGTTGTCCGCCGTCTCCTGGAGCACGATCACATCGGGCTTCATGGAGGCGATGATGCGCACCACGGCGTTCCAGTTGCGGAATGCATCGTCCTTGTCGTTGCTCGAGCAGATCGCGTCGCGCACATTCCAGGTCATGACGCGAAGATCGGCAGGGTCGCTCTTGCCCCACTGCCCATTGCCCGGGTCCCACTGGGCCGTGGCATAGCCGCACGCCAGCGTGAAAAAGACCGATGCGCCGATCAATCGCCTGAACATTCCCATACCTCCCATGAGGCCGCGCTCCTGCCACGATAGCAGCCGACCGGCCAAAGAACGACCCCCCGGTCTCCCGGAGGGCCGTGCAGATCATGTTCTCGGACCCCCCTGCCTCAGCAGCCCGCGGCGAAGGCGTCGAGATAGGCGAAGAAGTCGTCCGCGTCCGCATCGCCGTCGAAGTCACGATCGGCGGCGCAGGCGCCGGCGGCGAACTGATCGAGATAGGCGAAGAAGTCGTCCGCGTCCGCGTCGCCGTCGAAGTCCAGATCGGCGCTGCAGAAGCCGAACCCCTTGTCGATGTTGCCGATGTAGAGCAGCACCTGATACGACTCGTCGCCGGAGTTCGGATCGCCTCCCGTGCTCGTCGGATCGTCGAAGTCGCCGTCGCCGTCGACATCGTAGGTGATGTCCGCCGTCAGCACGATACCACCAAGGTTGCGCGGATCGGCAGGATCGAATCCCGTATTGTCCACATTGTTCCAGGTGCCGCTGGTGATGCCCGAGCTGAAGAGCGTCCCGCTGGAGACACTGTTGGAATCGGCCACGCCGAAGAACTGCACCTGGTAGTCCGTGCAGGAGTTCAGGCCCTGACGGACGAAGCCCTGCTCGAGCACACGCTCGAGGGTGTATCCCCCGCTGGCGGGGTCGTAGACGGCGCGAATGAGCGCCGTGTCGAAATCGACGAACGGCTGCCCGTTGCCGTCGACCTTGTCGAGTGCGACCGCGGAGACGAACCAGATGTTGCCCGCCGCGTCGATCGCGGGAGCGGACATGCTCGGCCCGAGGGGCTGCCCGCCGGTCACCTGATCGAGACTGACCAGATTCCCGATGACATTACCGTCGGCGTCCTTGATGGGCTTGCCGCGGAATTCGGGATCGAAGAAGTCGATCCACGCGACGAGCACCCATGTCGCGGTGCCCTCGGGGTCAGCCGGGTCGAAGTGCGCCGCGACGATCGCGTTGAACGGGTCGACCGAGCCGAGCCCGTCGATCAGGTACGCCGTGCTCGCGGCAATGCCCATGCCGTCGATGGTCCGCCCGACCGCCGCAGGACCGTTGCCGCCACGGAAACTGACTTGACTGCGATAATGCTCGAAACGCCAGGCGCCGAACAACGGATCGCTCGTGTCGACGGTGTAGGCATCGACCGGATCACTGACGGCGACCGGCGGTGTCAGCCCGCTGGTGCGGAGCACATTGCCCGTTGCGTCGATGTCCCAGATGTTGATGCTGTCGGTGTTCCCGCCCGCGACGGTCTTGCCCAGCAGTGCGCCCGTCGCCACCGAGCCGTTCATCAGCGAGATCGGAACGATCTGCACATTGCCCCGCTGCTCGACGATGCTTGCGTCCAGATGGGTCGCGTCGAACACGATCGTGTTGAACCCGCGAACCCAGGTGCCGTCGAATCGGCTCCCCGCGACCGATGGCCCGCCCGCCACGCTGGCCGGGAAGGCCGTCGGCGTGTTGTGCGTCGTCGCATCGTTGGCCACGAGACGGGTCGTCGCGTCCTGGGCGACGCCGCTGTCGCTGATCGCGTTGACCACGGCACCGTTGCGCCCCAGCACATCGATGTGGTAGTAGTTGTCGCCCGTGAGCGGATCCGGACCCGTCACGCCGAAGCCATCGGCACGGATGTACGCGTTGCCGCTGGCATCGATGCCACCGACGCCGAACTGCGCCGAATCTCCGATCTCGCCCGGCAGGATGTTGATCGCCGTGTTCACACGCGTGATATACAGCTCACGCGGACGCTCGGGATTGAAGTTGATGATCGCGCTGGTGATGTTGTTCCCGTCGCCCCCGAAGTCGGCCATCAGCGCCGCCAACTGCGTGCTCAGCACCGTCCCGCCGTTGGATGGATCGACCGCCACACCCGTGCCCGCGTTCTCCGTCGGATGGATGCCCAGCGACGGCTGATCCCAGAAGAAATAGGTCGACTGCGGGAACGGCACGCCCGTGAGTTGATCCGAACTCATCCCGAAGGCGCTCGTCAGATTGTTGAAGAAGTTCGGATCGCTCTTGGGGCTCTTGATGATCGGGGCGATCCCGAAGACCGTACCCCCCGAGCTGAACATCGGGACCAGGTCCACGCGATACGCCCCGACCTGGCTCATCCCCACGGTGCTGTCCACGCTGACGGCATCGCCGGGAAGCCCCTGGGCTCCCGCGGGTGTCCGGCTGACGCTCTCCTGAGCGCCCGCCGACATCGCCAGCCCGGCAACGATCGCCAGACCCACTGCTCGCTGCTTCTGCATATCTCTTTCTCCGTATACCTCTGAACCGACCCGGGTCCGGCACCGGCAGGCCCCGCCTGCGATCGGCGGGAGCGGACAACGCTCTCCCTCGTCCAAGACCCAGCGAGACTCCCAGATCGTATCAGCAGAACCCGCCCAAACCAAATCCTCAGACACCAGACAGCACCAAGATTCGGGCAATCTTTGCGCTTCGGTTCTGGCCCCGACCCACCCCAGATTGATGGGTTATAGGCCTACCAGATCTCGAACCCACCGCGCCGGCAGAAGGCCACGAACGCGGCAAAGGCTTCCTTGTTCGGACCGCCGAGCAACTCGAAGGGGTGAATCTGACGATCGACCCCGAAAACCACTCTCGGTAGGCACCCCGGCGCCTCGCACCTGACCACGGACACATCGCCCAGCGGATCGTGGTTGGGCAGGTCGTCCATGACACTGCCAAGTGCTTTCCCCAGGTTTCGAGCATCGTCATCTCCGACGCGCTGCCCCCGGCAGGTCACATAATCCGCCGGGTTCCACTGGCGCGAGGGATCCCCGCGCGTCATCGCCTCCCAACCTCGGGGAGGACGGGTCCCCGCGGGCCTCCAGCCCTGATCCCATGCCAGGCGCAGGAGCGTCGCCCAACTGAAGTTGTTGAGTGCGAAGTCGCCGTGATCGCCTCGAAGCAGAACACCCATCGGCCAGACCGTAGGCAGGCGACCGGGCAGGCTACCCTCGCCTGAGCAACGGTAACGACATGGGAGACGCCGCATGCAGCATCTGACCGACGAGACGCACGATCCCACCCTCGAGTCCTGGATCGACAGCGCCAACGCCCCGCACACGGACTATCCCATCCAGAACCTTCCGTTGTGCGCCTTCACGCCCCGAGCATGCGCCGACGAGCAGGCGGCACCGATCCATGTCGGCGTTCCGATCGGCGATCGCGTCCTCTCCCTGACCATGTGCCACCTTGCGGGCCTGACGGCGGACTGGGAACAGGCCCACGACATCGACGGCTTCATCGCCTTCAACAGCGCCGACCTGAGCGGGCTGGCCGAGATTCCGACCACCGCCCGGCGGGAACTGCGGGCAATGATCTCGGGCTGGTTGCGGACGGGCTCGCCCGACCGCGATCGGCTCGAGCCGCTCGTCTATGCGATGGCGGATTCGATCATCCACGAGCCCTTCAGCGTGATTCCGAACTACACGGACTTCTACGCATCCGTGTTCCATGCGACCAATGTGGGGAGCATGTTCCGCCCCGAGAACCCCCTGCTGCCCAACTACAAGCACATCCCCGTGGCGTACCACGGACGGGCATCGAGCGTCGTGCCCAGCGGCACGCCGGTGCGTCGCCCCTTCGGGCAACAGGCACCTGCCGACGAGGGGGAGCCGCCCGCGTTCGGTCCGTGCAGACTGCTCGACTACGAGCTGGAAGTGGGCGTCGTCATCGCACGCGGCAACGAACTGGGCCACCCGATTCCCATCGACGAGGCCGAGGACCACATCCTCGGGCTGTGCCTGGTCAACGACTGGTCGGCGCGCGACATCCAGAAGTGGGAATACCAGCCGCTGGGGCCGTTCCTCGCGAAGAACTTTGCGACGACGATGGGGCAGGTCATCGTCACGATGGAAGCGCTGGCGCCGTTTCGGACGCCGGCCTTTGCGCGACCGTCGGGCGATCCGGAGCCGCTGAAATACCTCGATTGTGCGCACAACCGCGACCATGGCGGCATCGACATCACGCTGGAGGTGTACCTGGCGAGCAAGGAAATGCGTGATCGCGGGATGGACGCGATCCGCCTGTCACGAGGTTCGTTCCGCGACATGTATTGGACGGTTGCGCAGATGGTCGCACACCACAGCGTCAACGGCTGCAACCTCCAGACGGGGGACCTGCTGGCCAGTGGGACGGTGAGCGGGCCAGCCCGTGAAAGCCGCGGCTGCCTGCTGGAACTGACCTGGGACGGCGATCCGTGGGGTGATCCGCCGAGCGTCGTCCCGGGCACGCAACGCACCCCGATCGAGTTGCCTACGGGTGAGACCCGCCGGTTCCTCGAAGATGGGGACGAGGTCATCATCCGGGGGTATTGCGAGCGCGAGGGGTATCGACGGATCGGCTTCGGCGAGTGCCGGGGTGTGGTGCTCCCGGCCCGGGCGCACTGATCATCCTGCCCATGGTGCTCTGCGCCCGATTCAGGGACGCCCTTGTGCGCACACTCACCCGCTCTCGTCCTGCTCCGACGGCTCGCGGATGAGTCCCACGACGGCGCTGCTGTGGTGCAGGTAACTGACGCCCCGGATGGGACCGACTTCTGCGCTGCAGGAGATGCCGAGGATCGGCAGCCCGCGCGGATGTGGGGTGATCTCGGCACCGCCCTTGGAACGGGATGTCCCGGGCGAGGGTGGGGCAAAGGCACGGTCGATGAGCGGACCTTCTGGTATGCCCCTTCGACATCCGGCAAAGACGATCGCGCCCTTGGCGGGCCCGTGAAGCTTCTGGGCGTCCAGGAGCATCTCGAGGTCGCCGCGTGCCGTGGGCGGGTCGTGCCGATGGAACCGAACCGTTTGCCCCGGTCGCAGAGGCTCATCGAGGGCGATCGAGCCGCTGGAGGGATCCACCCCCACGATCGTGCGCATGAGGAAATCACCCCGCCCACGAGTCGGGCGATTCTCGTCGATGAGCCTGCCGAGCAGGCACGCGCCCGCCCTGACTCCCAGGGACTGCATGACTTGGAGGGCGGGCCTGCCGCTGAGCGAGCGCACGAGGTGGTGCTTGGCGTCGGTCACGATCAGTTCGGGCCCGATGGGTGCGGCTCCCTGGCTGGTGATCGCGTCGATGGCAAGATCGCCCGAGAGTGTCATGCCCACGATGCCGCCCCGCTGGGGCCCGGCGGGGGCAAGCATGGCGACATCGTTGCTTCCCGGGTCGACGATGCCTGCGAGGATCGGGAATCGGCGACCGACGCCGCGCGCCGCGTTGAGGCGCGGGAGCATCGACTGGATAGCCAGCCCCCGGCTGGAGGCGAGCATGATCGTCGCGCGGGTGTCATCCGCAGCGCCGATGGCTTCACTCATACGATCGATCGTTGCGGGAAAGTCCTCTCCGGATTCCCGGAGGTCCTCCTGCGTGAAGGGGTGAGCGCGAACGCCGTCGCCGGCGATGGCGAGCATGCCCACGCTGCGTGTCTGGCTGAGCGTGCCTTCTCCTGCGATCAGGGCATCGGCGGTTGCCCCGATGATGGTGGGCGAGGCGAGAGCATCATCGATGAGTGTCGCGGCCTGCTCGAGTTGGGCGAGGTCGAGTAAGGTCCCGAGCAGGAGCACGAGCTGGGGAGGGCGGCTCAGTCGCCCCTGGACCGCATCGACGGCACGGAGAGAGGCGTCGAGGACTTCGTCGGCGCTGGACCATGCTGAGGCGACCTCGACGGACACGGGGCGATTGTTCACCCCGAAAACTACGGCGTCTCGTCGAGGAGTTCGATGCGTTCCGGGGTGACGATACGGCTGCCGGCGGGCCCCTCCTCGACCGTTCCTGCGATGCCGACGACGCGATCGAGGTACGGCGTCAGGTCCTGCCCATCCTGTGGGCGGACATAGCCCAGAGTGCGCCCGAGGGCATCGGCGGATCGGACCCGATACAGACGGGGCAGTCGCTTGCCGTCGTAGACCCGGCTGATGACGAGGCGTCCGATGATCTGGTATTCATTCGCGGCCCGCAGGCGTTCCAGTCTTTGGCGGAGCTGCTCGCTGATGCGTGGCATGGTCGCACGCTGGGCGGCGAGGCGTTCGGGGCCGTCGCGGAAGGCGATCCGGGCCTCGAGATAGGCGATTCGGCGCTCCAACTGACGGCGCAGGCGCTCATTGAACGGATCCTCCGGAAGCGAGGCGAGCGTCCGGCGGTGCTCCGCCAGCAGGGCCTCGAGTTCGTCTTCAAAGGATTCACTCTGACGGGCTCGCTGATAGAGGGCTTCGAGTTCGGCGGGATCCAGGGCTTCCTGCTCACCCGGGATCGGCGATGAGGTATCCGATCCCTGCTCGATCACGGCGGCGGGCGTGTTGGTCGCGAGATTGGTCGGTCGGGGTTCGCCGGCAGGCGAGGCTTTCCCTGAGGAAGCCGGTTCTGCGCCTGGGGGAATCATGGCCTCCATCAATGAGGACTCGGCGTCCCTGTCTGTGCTGTCCCGCTGATCGCCTCGTCGGGATGCGTCGTCATCGAGGGCTGCATCGGTGGGCGGGTCGCCGGCGTGTGGTTCCCCGGCACCGGCATCGGTGGGACCGGACGGGGATTCGTCCTGTGGCTCGGGCAGGGGGACGATCTGGTCGATGCTGAGCCATGCCGTGGCTCCGGCGGGCGCTTCGACGATGTAGGCATCGATCCCGCCGATCCGGTCGCGGACGACATCGACGACATCCAGGCGTGAGCCGGGACGGAGGGGCTCGTCCAACAGGGACTTCCAGCTTGCCTCCGGCCCGCTGCGAGCGTGGAGGGCGAGCAGTCGGGTCGGGCGGGTCGTGCGGACACTGCGATCGTCGATCGCCTCACATGCCTGCGCAGGAAGCAACGCGGGTGTTCCTTCGGGCAGTGCAACCCGGAGGAATCCCTTGCGCGGGAGGGGATCGACGACCCTGAGGCGGTGCGGCGTGTCCAGGATCACGACCGGATAGAACCGGTCGCTCGGCCCGATGCGAAGGGCGGCCTCAGGGCGGGCCGTGACCATTCCATCGGGATCGATGAAGGCGGCGGCGTCTGGGACAGCATTCGCGGAAGGGCTGGGCGATCCGTGTGCGTCGGGTCCGCGGGTGGGTGCTTCCGGGGGTTGCTGGGCGAAAGTGTTGCTGGAGAGAGGGGCGACCAGCAAGCCGATAGAGGCCAGACAGAGTGCCTGCATGGTTGTCCCATGGGCCTGCCGGCGGGGGAGTCGCATCGTGCGCATCGCCAAACCTCCATGTCTTCGGGCATGTCTTCGGGTCGATCGGAACCGACCGCGGGCGATCGATCTAATATGTACCCAGAGTGTAGCGTGGCATCCGGGTCATTGCGTGAACCGACACGCCCCCGCCTGCGACCCGACGAGGACGATCCTCGGCGTACCACGCTTGGGAAACGGGATGTCCACTGCCGCCGGGAGAGTGCCATGAAGCACCCATATGTCGTGTGTGTGTGTATCGGAATCGGAGCGATTCTCCCCGCGTGTCAGCCCGGTCCGGTCCAGACCTCGAGCGAGGCGGCGCTTCGTCGGTCTCTGGCGGACATGATCCGTCGTGAACTGGGGGAGCCCGGGGCCTCGCCTGCGCGTCAGATCACGACCTCGGAGGCATCCGAGGAAGCGTTCGTGCGCGAGTTCGAGTTGCAGGAGTTCGTCGACCAACTCCGGGGCATGGCCGGGCCTGCGTCGTACGAGGAGTTCTTCGCAGATCTTCCCATGGGGGAGAACCTGTTCGGAGAGGAACACCAGGTCATCGGATTGACGCTCGACGACGCGATCGCCCTTGCCGTCAATCAGAATCTGCAGGTGCAGTTCGCCCGTCTGTCGCCTGCGATCAATGCGGCACAGGTTGCCGAGGCCGAGGCCGCGTTCGACTGGACCTTCTTCACGAATCTGGAGTTTCAGGACAACGAGCAGCCGATCGTGGATCGCGCCAGCAGCGGGTTCGGAATCGGGGGTGACTTCCGTCGCTCGACGGATGTAGCGCTGACGACGGGCGTGCGGCGCCTGCTGACCAGCGGCGGGCAGCTGACGCTCCAGCAGGAGCTCGGGTACAACGATTCGGACGAGCGAGGGCTGACGCTGACGCCCAACCCCGCCAATCGCGCGAATCTGACGGCGCAGTTCGACCAGCCGCTGCTGCGGAACTTCGGATCGCATGTGGCGCTGGCCCAGGTCCGGATCAATCGCAATGCCGAGCGGAACGCGGTGGCGTCGCTGCAGCAGGAGCTGAATCAGACCGTGACGGAGACGGAGCGGGCCTACTGGCAACTGGTGCAGGCGTACTACGACCTGCTGATCCTGCAGCGTCTCGTGGACCGGGGCGAGGAGGTGCTGCAGCAGATCGTGGCACGCAGGGCCGTGGATGTGAATCAGGCCCAACGGGCGAATGCCGCCGCACGCCTGGAGGATCGCAAGGCGGATGTGCTGCGGGCGAGGAACGCGGTCCGTCGGGCGAGCGATCGCCTCAAGACGCTGATCAATCGTCCGGACCTGCCGGTCTCGGGGGAGACGCTGATCGTGCCCCTGGATGCCCCGCTGCCCGAGGCGATCGAGTTCTCGCTCGCGGATGCGATCGGGGCGGCGCTGGAACATCGTCCGGAGATAGCGCAGGCCATCCTGTCGATCGACGACACGACGATCCGCCAGATCGTCGCGGACAACGCACGCCTGCCCCAGTTGGACCTGCGGGTTCAACTCTCGCTGCAATCGCTCGAGGACGACCTGCGCACGGCGTATGCGACGGCGGTGGACCGAGAGTTCTTCAGCGCCGTGATCGGGCTGTTCTACGAGGTTCCCATCGGGAACCGGGCCGCCGAGAGCGTCTTCCGCCGGCGTCTGCTGGAGCGTCAGCAGGCGGTCGTGAGTTTCGAGAACACGGTGCAGCAGGTGATTCTGGAGGTGAAGAACGCGCTGGACAACCTGACGACGAACTACCGCCTGATCGAGCAGGAGCGGATCAACCGGATCGCCGCGGCAGAGAGCCTGCGCGTGCTGCAGGTGCAGAAGGAGAAGGGGCAGGGCGGCTACACGATCGAGCGTCTGGAGACGGAGCTGAATCAGCAGGAGCGTCTGGCCAACGCCGAGCGCGGGGAGATCCAGGCGCTGGTGGACTACGCCATCAGCCTCGCCGAGAGCCATCGGGCGATGGGCACGACGCTGCAGCGCAACCGGATCGATTTCGTCGTGCCCGACGCGCCCGGCGAGGTGCCCGATCGTCCGCTGTGGGAACTGCTTGGCGAGGAACTGAGGACCGACGGCACGGAGCAGAGCGAGGCTTCGCCCGCCCAGACGCCCCACGGGACGCGCGATGACGGCGCGAGCGAGCAGGAGGAGTCCGCTCCGGCGATGATCGAGGACGAATCGAGCGAAGCGCCCACGGACGACACGGAATCGCCGGCAGGCGGCGAGGAGGGGTCGGACGCGGGCTCTCCGGACGAGGGCGGAGATGGCGGAGGCGGCGCTGACGAGGGGCGTCCGTAGCGCCTTGAATGGCGCGTGAAGATTGCGCCGGAGTCCATCGAACAGGCCGCCAATGTCATTCTGCGGGGCGGGCTCGTCGCGATGCCGACCGAGACGGTCTACGGGCTGGCGGCGGACGCGACGCGCGATGCGAGCGTGCGCCGGGTGTACGAGGTCAAGGGCCGCCCGAGCACGAATCCGCTGATCGTCCATGTGTGCTCGATCGAGATGGCTCGCTCGTGCGTGGCGGCAGACTGGCCCGTGCGTGCCCAACGCCTCGCGGAGTCCTTCTGGCCCGGCCCGCTAACGCTCGTGCTCCGCAGGGGAGAACAGATCAGTGCGCTGGCAACGGCAGGGGGCGAGACGGTCGCGATCCGGATGCCCGACCATCCCGTCGCGCTGGCACTCATCGAGGAGGCGGGGGTCCCACTCGTAGCGCCCAGCGCGAATCGGTCCGGTGAGGTCTCGCCCACGACCGCCGACCATGTGCGCGAGTCGTTCGATGCCCACGAGGTCGTGGTGCTCGACGGCGGGGCGTGTCGAGAGGGCATCGAGTCCACCGTGGTCAGCCTGATGCATGCCCCGGCGATGATCCTTCGCCCGGGCGTGATCGGACGCGAGACGATCGAGCGTGTGCTGGGCGAGCCGGTGCAGGAGGCATCGACGACAGCAACCGGCAGTGAGATCGCGATGAGCCCGGGGCAGATGGCCCGCCATTATGCGCCGATGGCGCCCGCCCGCCTCGTGGAATCCGCGCATCCGCCCGAGATCGACCCCGATGCGATTGTGCTAGCGCGAGAGGGTAGATGGGAGGGTTGGCGGGTGATCCGCATGCCCCGCGAGGCTGCGGAATATGCCCGCCGCCTGTATGCCGCGCTTCGGGAAGCGGACGCCCTGTATCCGTCGCAGAT
>WGEO01000031.1 GCA_015492715.1 Phycisphaerales bacterium
ACCCGACCCCCCGCTGCTATCATCGCCCACGATGCCCATCGCCGAAGACGACATCATCCGGATCAGCCCCAAGCCCCTCAACCGCAGCGAGAGCATGTATCTGCCGGAGGTCTTCAAGGGCTTCGGCGTCACGCTCCGCCACCTCTTCACGAGCTGGGGACAGGGACGCACCAGCCGCACCATCCAGTATCCCGAGCAGCGACGCGAGCACTACCCCCCCGAACAGGGCGGGCTCGAACCCAGCAACTTCCGCGGTGTCCACCGCCTGAACAAGGACGAACACGGACGCGTCAAGTGCGTCGCGTGCATGATGTGCCCGACGATCTGCCCGGCCAACTGCATCCACATCGAGGCCGAGGAGAGCCCCTGGGACGACCGCGAGAAGTACCCCAAGAAGTTCGAGATCGACGAGCTGCGCTGCATCTTCTGCGGCATGTGCGAAGAGGCCTGCCCCGTCGACGCGATCGAACTGACCCCCATCTACGACATCGTCGGACGCTCCCGCCAGGAGATGGTCTACGACAAGGCCAAACTCCTCCGCATGTACGACGAGACCGTCGGCACCAAGCCGATGTGAGATGATTGCAGATTGGATCGAAATGAAGCTCGCTCATGCGGGCAGACGCCTGGTTCCCCGTAGTATCAGAATCCTGGATCCGGTCGCTGGGGGGTGCGTATCTTCACGCGCGATACCGGGGGGAGGGCACAGGGTCACGGGAGGACGATCCATGCGATCTTGGATTTGTCTCGTCGGTCTAGGAATCTGCGCCGCTTCGCTTCGGGGCCAATGTGCCATACCGCTGGGTGAGCTGGGGGGCACTCCGACCGCCAACGAGATCGTTGGCGACACGCTGTACAGCGCACATGGACGGGGTGGATTGCTGATCTTCGATATGAGCGACCGAGCGGCGCCGACACTCCTCGGTCGCGTCGGAGCAGGCCTGAGCACCCAATCCGCAGAGGTGGAGGGGGCATTGGCTGCGCTCGCCGAGCCCGGACAGGTGCGCATTATCGATCTCGCCGATCCGCATAGCCCGCAGGAACTCGCTTCGGTCGTCGGAGCCGTATCCGACCTCGAGATGCGGGGAACGGTGCTCTATGTCGCAGGCTCCGACCTCAGGATGCTGGATCTCACCGATCCGAGCACGCCTGCAACGCTCGCGTCACTCCCGTTGGAGGTCTCGCACCTTGCCCTGGTCGGAACCGTCCTTTACGCTGGCGGAACCGACGGCACACTCCACACGATCGATGTCAGCAATCCCGCGGATCCCCGCATTCTCGCGCAATTGCACATGGGACAATCGTTCTTTGGACTCGATGCGAAAGGCTCCCTGCTGGTCGCCGTTGGGCGAGACAAGGTTTCGAGCAACCGCATGTGGAGTGTGGATGTTTCGAATGCCCGGGATCCTCGCGTGGTCGCGGAAATCGATCTCGGCTCCCACCCTCTCGCCGTCGCGTTGCACGCGAGCGTCGCGCATGTCACACGCGATGCCCCGATGGACAACTACACGACATATGACATGTCCGACCCGGCACATCCGACGCTGCTGGCGTCGCTGGATCTCGGGTACCCGACCGCGGTCGCTATCGCAGGATCAACAGCGGCAGTCGCCGATGGCGCACTGGGTACCGTCCTGCTGGATATCGCCGATCCAGCCGCCCCGTCCATCCTGAGCATCACGCGCGTCCCTCAAGGGGTCCTGCAGATCGATCTCGACGACTCCATCGCATTTGTCCCGGGTCCGTCGGCGATCGTGGCTCTCGACGCCGGCGATTCCCGACTCATCCGCCCCCTCTCGTTCCTTCCCATTCCGTCGGGCAACTTCCACCCCTCCATCAGCATGCAGGGACGATTCCTCTACGCGGCATCGCCTACTGCCGGCTTCCACATCGTCGACGCGGCGGACCCCAGTGATCTTCGCGTCATTGCAAGCCTCGTTGATCAAAGAAGTTATGTAGATGTCGAGACTTTCGGTCCCGTCGCCATTGCCGCGACACGGGGACGCGGGCTGACCCTGATCGACATCACCAACCCCGCCGACCCGCGAGTCATTGAAGATGTCCCACTGGGAGACGAGGTTTGGACGATTTCGCGTTCGGAGGAGCTGCTCTTGGCGGGCGTCGGCAATGACACCATGCTCACCATCGATGTCTCGGACCCACGCAATCCCACGCCCCTTGGATCACTCGATATCGCGAAGCCCTTTGCTCACGCCTCCTTCGCCGGATCGATCGCCTATGTCTCGACCCGCGATCCATTCAGCGACGACGGGTTGCTGGTTGTCGACCTCAGCGATCCAGTATCCCCGTTGATCCTCACAGAACTCACCTTCCCAGGACGGGATGTGCAGAAGACGGCTGTGCACGACGGGCGCCTGTTCGTCCCGCTTGGCAATCCGGGCGTTGAGATCTTCGATTTAGCCGATCCAACACGGCCGATACCCCTGGCAGGCATCCGCATCGGCACGGGGTCGGCGCAGACCGCGGCAGGAATAGGCGACACGCTCTTCATCGGGACCGACTCGCGCGGGGTGGTCGCCTTCGATGTCAGCCGCTGCCGACCGTGCGCAGCCGACCTCGACCTTGACGCCGACGCCGACAGCGATGACTTTTTTCTATTCCTCGACCGCTTTGCGGCAGGCGATGGCCGCGCCGACATGAACGGCGACGGTGCCTTCGACGCCGACGACCTCTTCGCATTCCTCGATCTCTACGCGATCGGGTGTCCATGACCAACCTCGCCTCACGGCGGATACGCGCCCTGAACCCATTAACCGGCGCGATCCATGGTCGAGGGCTACGCCTTCCCTCCGCAAGACCGCCGGACATGCACAGGCGATGCAGAAAAGCGGCCGGGCATCGCCGACGACGCCCGACCGCCCTTGATGGCTCGCTCGCAGATCTCCCTCAGCAGCCGTGCACGAAGATGTCGAGATAGGCGAAGAAGTCTGCCGAGTCGATCGTCCCGTCGTGGTTGAAGTCCACGCTCGGGTCGTCCTCGCCGAACAGGTCCAGGAACAGGAAGAAGTCGTCGCCGTCCAGCTCGCCGTCGGCGTTGATGTCCGCCGGGCACTCGCTGAGCCCGAAGCGGAACTCGATCACCGCGGCCAGCGACGAGACCCCCTCGAAGGCATCCATCGCAAGGTGCGTCTGGGCCTCCATGCGGTACTCGCCCGCAGGCAGCCGCCCGAGAAACCGGAAGTGCCCCGGCTCTTCGATGACGATCGGCTCGACATCCTCGCGGGTCAGCGGGATCAGGCGAATCGAGGAGCGGTTCGTCGCGTCCCCCCGACGATCCCGAACGATGTAATCCCCCGTCAGGGCAAACCGTGCCCCGTCGGTCAGCGTGAACTCGTAGACGACCGAACTGCTCCCTGCGCTGAACGCCTCGGCGTCCACCCCATCAGCCCGCGCCACCGCATCCGTCGCCAGACGCCCCATCACCTGATCCCCGTCGGCCAGCGTCTCTTGGGCCGAGAGCACCTCGCCCACCGCCAGCCCGTCGTCCGTGCGTGCGTCCGCATCGTTGATGTGATCGAACAGGCCAAAGTCGTCCGAAATGATCGCGGGCGGATCGTCGATCATGTGCTGATCCCCGCTGCGGGCCAACGCCTCGGCGTCGACCATCCGGATGACCCGCTCGTCGACGATATCCGCCGACGCCACCATCGCCCCGGCCCCCAGCACCACACCAACCAGCCCCATCCTGCGCATACCACAACCGTTCGTTCGCATGGCGAACCTCCGTCCTTTGCTCCGAAATGTCGGATCCCTCTGCGTCCCGAAGCCCGCGCTCCGGGTTCACCCTGCGCCCCGGAGCACCCGCTCCGAGACAGCCTCACCCTACACGAACGATTCGGGGCAAACCACGGGAAAACGCCAGAATAAGGGGCGAACGCCCAATCATCTTGAATGCGTCAAATGGATTTTGATGCGACTGAAGAAATAAACTATCTCAAGCAACACAGAATTGCTCTCGGCATCCCCCGGTCGAAGATCTTGCTTCACTCGATGTTGGCCTCGTAGATGACCATGATGAACACATCGCTGGGGCGAAAACTGCGCCCGGTCCCGGTCAGCGTCGTCGCCTCCTTCGAGAGCGTCTGCGGCGCGATGTTGCCCTTGATGTCGTGGATCTTGATGTCGTTGTCGCGGATCCAGGTATTGACCTCGCGCTCCAGGGCGCCGAGTTGATCCTCGACGCCGATGAACAACTTGACCTGCTGCATGTTGCGCTCCCGTTGTGATTGCGACGCAGAGGGTAGCCCTCCCACCGCCCCGCGTCCGAACGAACCATCCGGGTGGACGGACATCTCGCCCCCGGCATTACGGATATGCCCCCAGTGCCAAGGCTCGTTTCCAGCAGCCGGCGCAATATTCTGTCCGCCAGGGCACGCGTGCCCGACCTCTTGGGATTGCGGGATTCTCGCTTTCCTACAGCGGGTGCGACACCGCCAGCCGGCAAGGCAATCCGCTCGTTTCCGAGCGAACCAATGTCCTGAAACGCGTGAGGTGGTGATCCCAAGAACGGCTGAGGGGATCACGCCCGGAAAGGGGCTATCCTCTCGCCATCACGGTTCGAAATCGCCGGAGGTCGGCTGCGCGGGTCGCCGATCGCCGCGGATCCACGCACGACCCGCCCCACGAGCATGAAAGGAATGGACATGACCCGCACGCTGACCCTCGCCGCCACGCTCGCGATGGCCTCGGGCGCCCTCGCTGCCCCGCCCGCGAAGTTCTTCGACGACTCGACCTTCATGACCATGCAGATCAACCTGGCGCAGATCACCGTGGACAACGCGAAGGCGGCGGTCAACGCGCTGATCAAGCAGGAGGACTTCGACAGCGCCGGCATCCCGGTCAACATCGAGACGGACATCATGCCCCAGGTCGGGCAGATCGGCATGATGCAGATGATGACGATGTCGTTCATCCAGAACGGCGCGAGCAAGGTGCTGGTCACGATGCGTGCTCCGGGCGGCGATATGAACGCCGAGCCCAATGTCAACATCCTGATGCCCGCCAACTCCGAGCAGGGCGCCCAGCAGATGCTCTCGTTTGCCCAGGGCATGGGCGCCCAGGCCGGCCTCGGCGCCACGCTCGAGACGATCGGCGACCAGCACTGGGTCGTGATGACCCCTCCCGGCAGCACGCCCCCCGCGGGCGAAGGCTCGCCCGCCATCGCGAGCACCTTCGACGCGGCCCTGTCGGCGGCGGGCGACAACACCGTGACCTTCGCCATGGTGCCCAGCGAGCAGATGGTCTCGCAGATGCTCGAGAATGTCGCCGACCCGCAGGGCAAGGAGATGATGAAGCTCGTCATGCAGGCCGACTGGATGAGCGGCTGGATGAGCCTCGACGGCACACCGGAACTGGGCGTGACGATGCATTATCCCAACACCGAGCTCGCCCAGCAGGTCGCCCAGGCCTACGCCGGCGCCCTCGCCTTCATGCAGCAGCAGGCCAGGGACGCCGACGCCCAGGTGGACGAGGAGACGCCGGCGGAGTTCCGCCCCAGCAAGATCGCCGAGAACCTGAGCGCCTGGCTCGCCATGGAACGCGACGGCAACACCTGCACCATCCGCCTGGATCCGCAGGAACTCCGCTCGCTCTCCGTGCTCGCCATCAAGGCCGGACCGGCCCTGGCCGACAACCCGCTCTTCGGCGAGATGATGCGCCAGATGGAGAGCAACATGGGCCCCGGTTTCTGACGACCGCCCTCCAGCCTGCGGCTCACCACGGTGCTCGCATGCGAGCGCCGTTTTTCATGCGCCCGCCCGTCGATCATGGGCCTGACAGCCCTTCCGGATCGTCAATACAGCAACTGATCATGCCGGCCGTCCCGCCCCTCGAGCGCCCGCCGGAGCGGATCGAGCAGCTCGCCGTAGTGCTTGTGGCGTCCGACGGAGGATGTGTATGCGGGACGACGCACCTGGTCCCAACTGGCTGTCGCCGTCACCCGTCCGCTCTCGTAGTACCGCAGGCAGGCCTCGTCGAACGGCAGCCCGACCCGATCGACGATCGCCCGCGCCCCCGCGTCGATGTCACCGACCAGGTCCTCATAGACGACGGAGAAGATCCGATCGCCCAGCACACGCTTCCAGTGTGCCGCAACCTGCGCATACTGGCGGTAGAAGTGCCCCAGATCGCCGAGGTCGCAGGTGTACTCGAGTTTGCCCCCGAAGTCGTTCATGAAGCATGAGACGCATGTGTCCAGCGGATCGCGCTCGCACAGGATCATCGTCGCCTTGGGCAGCATCGACGCGATCAGCCCGAGACGGAAGACATGGAAGACGAACTTGTCCGTCGTGCGCAGCGCCGCAGGCGCCAGGCTCTCGAGGTACGCGTCGTAGTCGCGCCCGAGGGTCGCGATCTGCCCGGGGTCCACCAGATCGCTGCGCACGACCTCGCCGCCGAATCGCTCGTAGATCATCTGCTGCAGACGGATCAGTTCCCCCCCGCCGTGGATCTGCCCGTGGGCGTCGAGGATCTGCTCGACGAGGCTGGTGCCCGAGCGCGGCATGCCCACGATGAACACCGCCCGCTCGCTGTCGTGCCCGTGCCGGGCCAGTTCTTCGATGCGTTCGCGGGACCAGCCGGCGATCGTCATCTCGACCAGACGCTCCATCTGGCGTCGGTCGTAGCGCCTGCCTCGCATCGCGTTGCCCACGCGTGCGTGCTCGAACGCCTCGCGATGGCGCCCGAGGCGGTCGAGGATGCTCGCCATCGCAAAGCGCATCACGATCCGCATCTGCGGGTGCAGGGCCGGGCTGTCCAGGTGCGGGCCGAGCCTGTCGAGGGCCTCCTCGAGCCGTCCGATGCGCGGCGCCAGACGCGAGAGCGACACCGCCAGCGCGGGCGAGGACGGATACCGTGCCAGCGCCTCGTCCAGACGCGCCACCGCCTCGTCGACACGCCCCGCGAAGCCGAGCTGATCGACGATCGCGCTCAGCGTCGTGTCGTCGGCCCCGAACCGCTCCACGCAGGCATCGAGCACCCGGATCGCCTCGTCCTGACGCCCCTCCAGCGCCAGCGCCGAGGCGAGATTCTGGAACACGGCGTTGTTGGCTCCGGGCAGTTCGCTCGCCCTGCGCAGGTGCTCGATCGCCTTCGGGCGGTTCCCGCTGACAAGGCAGCCCGTGCCGACGATCTGGTGCATCTGCACATCGTCCGGGGCATGGGCGAGCACAACCATCGCCTGCTCGATGGCCTCGCCGAACCTGCCCGCCGTGAACGCCTCACGCGCCCGCCGACGCTGCGCCTCCAGATCGCCCGCACCCATCGGATCGCTCATGACCGATCATTGGGGCGGGACCCGCCCCCGGACACGCCCGCAGCGGATCTTCCCTAAACTCTCCCCCGTGCGAGCCCTCCTGATCATCCTCCCCCTGCTGGCGGCGTGCGCAACCAATCCGTGGCGCGAGGCATACATCCCCCTCGAGGCAGACGCCCAGCCCGTCGAGCATGCCGACCTGCTCCTCGTCGACTTCGACGAGGCGACCCGCGAGCGACCCGAGCCCGGGATGCGCCCGATGGGCTACGCGAGTTTCACCGGAACCTACACGAGGTCCATCGAGCGACGACTGCGGGATCTCGCCAGAGAAAAGGGCGCCACCCTCGTCGCCTGGGGCGCACGCCACCTGCACACCCAGACACGCACCGACCTGCAGCCGGTCTTCGAGACCTATACCTCCCGCAGGCGCGGCACACGCTACGACCCTCTCACGGGACGCTATGTCGAGATCTCCTCGACACGCACGACCGACGCCACACGCTATGTGCCCGTCGTCCGCTCCGACGCGATCTACGCGTTCCGCGCCGTCTTCTACAGACCCGACGAGACCCACAGCCAGGAGACTCCGCCACCATGAAGCGACGCGTCACGATCATCACCACCGGCGGCACGATCGAGAAGACCTACGACGAACGCACGGGCGCGCTCGAAAACCGGCGCTCCATCCTCTCGCTCATGCTCCGCCGCCTGCGACTCGTCGACACCAGCGTCAATGTCATCGAGCTGATGAGCAAGGACAGCCAGCTCATGACCGACACCGACCGCGAGAAGATCCTCGCCATCACCAAGGCCGCCGCAGACAACGACGAGCACGCGAACGAGCCGCATGGCGTGGTGATCCTGCACGGCACCGACACCCTCAGCCTCACGGGGGAGCTGCTCCACGCCCGCCTGCAACCCCCGCCGGCGCCCGTCGCCCTGACCGGGGCGTTCCGCCCCTACGAGATGCGACGCTCCGACGCCCTCCAGAATCTCAACGAGGCCATCTTCGCCGTCGGCGTGCTCGACCCGGGCGTCTACTGCGTCATGCACGGCAGGGCGCTCGCATTCCCGGGCGTCGTCAAGGACCGCGAGCACAGCACCTTCCGCAAGAAGGACGAATCCCTCGCCGATTAGTCCGCTCGAAGCATCCCGCTCGAGCGTCCAATCAGCCTCGCATCCGAATCACTCGCGCCATCGTCGCGTCAGGCCGAGCGTTGACGCTTCGTCTGCATCCGCTCGCCACTGGGCACGCGGATCTCGCTGGCAAGGCCCACCATGCCCATCGCCCGGATGACCAGATAACTCAGGTCGAACTCCCACCATCGCAGCCCGTGGCGGGCCGAGGTCGGAAACGCGTGGTGGTTGTTGTGCCAGCCCTCGCCCAGCGCCAGCACCCCGAGGATCGCGTTGTTCCGGCTGTGGTCGTGGCTGCGGAACGGTCGCGTCCCCCACAGATGGCACACCGAGTTGATGCTCCAGGTCACATGATGCAGCAGCAGGATCCGCACCAGCCCGCCCCAGAGAAAGCCCAGCAGCACCCCCGTCCACGACATCATCAGGAGCCCGCCCAGCACGGCAGGGATCAGGAGGCCCAGCAGCACCCAGAGCGGAAAAGTTGCGTTGATCACCCGGCACCAGCGCTCCGACGCCAGATCCTTCGTATAGCGCGCAAAGTCGCCGGACCGCCCTTCGGACCGGACATCAAAGGCGTGCGAGTCGAAGAGCCAGCCCATGTGTGCGTGCCAGATGCCCCGAAGCACACCCAGCAGATCGTTGCCGTGCGTGTGCGGCGAGTGCGGATCGTCAGGCTTGTCGCTGTGCTGATGATGCTTGCGATGCGTCGCGACCCACTGCAGCACCGGCCCTTCCACCGCCATCGAACCCATGATCGCAAGCGCGATCGAGACGGGCCGGGGTGCCTTGAAACTCCGGTGCGTGAACAGACGGTGATAGCCCACCGTGATGCCCAACCCCGCGATCACATACATCCCCCCGAGGATCGCCAGAAGCCCCCAGTTGAACGCCACACCCCAGAGCAGGACGATCGCGACGATCAGCCCCGCCACAGGCAGCAGCACCGCGATGAGATTGATCACCCGTCGAGAAAGAGGACAATGGCCATGGCCCGGACGATCCGCCTCGCGGACCTCCTGCGTCAGATTCTGTTCCGTCATGCAATTCCGATTCGTCAGTACCCGTGCCCGCCGCGATCCATTCGAACAACGGATCGCCCGGCACGCTTCATGTCCATTCTAGCGCCCCCCGGGCACCGGCACCGAAGGCGCACGAAGAAAGATGCGATCCATCGGGCAAGGTCCGATCATCCCCCAGCACCGTCCACGCCGCACATCGAAACACGGGGCGGCCTCGACGCGCCATGCCCCGATCGACACGAGCGCCGAAGACCGCCACCGCACGCATCTTCATCTTGCACGGAGCACGCGCGGGCACACCCGGAACGACCGCCGCGGATCGGCCGACCACCTCTCACGCGTGCGCGTGCTGGCGGATGGCGCCCTCGTCGAGCCCCATCTTCTGCGCGACCCGCGATCCGTATTCCTCGTCGCAGCGGAAGAAGTGGCACAGCTGACGCATCTGGACCTCCTGGCGGGCGTTGGACAACACCCCGGCGATCCGCGTCGCCAGACGGTCCCGATGGTCCTCGTCCAGCAGACGAAACAGGTTCTTCGCCTGTGTGTAGTCGTCGTGATCCACCGTCGAGTCGTACCGGTCCACGATCGCACGCCCCAGATCCCACGCCGGATCGCTGTATTCCTCGTTGGGCTGCGGCGTGCCATCCAGCGAGTTGGGCCAGTAGTTCGGCGACCCACCGTACCCCTCCGCCGTCGCACCCTGCCCGTCACGCATGTAGTGCATCACCGGACAGCGCGGGCGGTTGACCGGAATCTGATGGTGATTGACCCCGAGCCGATGCAGATGCGTGTCGGCGTACGACATCAGACGCGCCTGCAGCATCTTGTCCGGGCTCGGACCGATCCCGGGCACCATCGCCGACGGCTTGAACGCCGCCTGCTCGACCTCCGCAAAGTAGTTCTCCGGGTTTCGGTTCAACTCCAGCACGCCCACCTCGATGAGCGGAAAGTCCCCATGCGGCCAGACCTTCGTCAGGTCGAACGGGTTCCACCCCGTGCGCGCCGACCACTCGTCGGCCTGCTCCTGCGTCATGATCTGCACCTTCAGCGTCCACGACGGATACTCGCCCCGCTCGATCGCCGTGAACAGATCCCGCTGATGGCTCTCGCGGTCGCGCGCGATGATGGCGCCGGCCTGCTCGTCGCTCAGGCAGCGGATGCCCTGATTCGTCTTGAAATGAAACTTGCACCAGACCCGCTCGCCCTCGCGGTTGATGAACGAGTAGGTATGCGACCCGTACCCGTTCATGTGCCGATAGGTCGCGGGAATCCCACGATCCGAGAACAGGATCGTCACCTGGTGCAGCGACTCGGGACACATGCTCCAGAAGTCCCATTGCATGTCGTCGCTGCGCAGGTTCGAGCGAGGCTCACGCTTCTGCGTGTGGATGAAGTTCTGGAACTTGTACGGATCACGCACGAAGAACACCGGCGTGTTGTTGCCGACAAGATCCCAGTTCCCCTCGTTCGTGTAGAACTTGACCGCAAAGCCCCGCACATCGCGCTCGGCGTCGGCCGCCCCACGCTCGCCCGCCACCGTGCTGAATCGCAGAAAACACGCCGTCTGCTTGCCGACCTCGCTGAAGATGTCCGCCTTCGTCCAACGCGTGATGTCGCCCGTCACCGTGAAGGTCCCGTACGCACCGGAGCCCTTGGCATGCACCACCCGCTCGGGGATCCGCTCCCGGTTGAAGTGCTGCATCTGCTCCAGCAACGCCACATCCTGCAGCAGGACCGGGCCTCGAGGACCTGCCGTCAGAGCGTGCTGACGCCCGATCGGGGCGCCGTCAGCAGTCGTCAGATTCGGATGCTTCTCGTCAGACATGGGCGATTCCTTTCCCTTCCAGATCACGGAACTCCAACGCGTGTGCTGGGAAGATAGAGCCCCAACCGATTGGCATCAATGGCAAGAACAGGATATATACCATAAGATTCACTAATGGATCTCAAGGGTCTCGAAGCGTTTGAAGCGACATTCGCCGCCGGCTCCATGAGCCGGGGGGCCCTGCGCCTGGGCATCACCCAGGGCGCCATGAGCCAGCGGCTTCATCAACTGGAGGCGGAACTGGGCGGGGCACTGTTCGACCGGGTCGGGCGGGGCGTGATCCCGACCGAACTGGGGCGGGCCTTTGCACCCCGCGCCACGGAGATCCTCGCCCGCGTGCGGGCGCTGGAGGCCCAGGTCCGCAGCGACCTGCGCGAGGGTGTCGGCCGCATCGTCATCGGGGCCATCCCGACCATGGCCCCCTACCTGCTCGCCCGCGTCATCGCGCACTTCAGCGC
>WGEO01000032.1 GCA_015492715.1 Phycisphaerales bacterium
CTCACGCTCGTCCCCGCCGTCCTCGGCTGATCGCGCCCCGCACCCGCTCCACCCCCTTCTCCGATCCCCGGCTTCCACGAACCGAGGGCTGCGTACGATCGATCCTGCCCCTGCGAGTGCCCTCGGGAGTTCCCATGCCACGCGACCGGAGTCGTTGGATCCCGCGAGTCGTTCGATCGCTGGTCGGGCTCGCACTGCTGGTCGCGGCGATGGGTATCTTCGCGCTGCTGGTGGCGACGCGTCCGCACGCCGAACGCCATCCGATCGAGGCACGCATCCCCAGTGTGCGCACGATTGAGGTCATCCCGCAGGAGGTCTTCTCAAGTTGGCCGGCGCACGGCACGCTGCGTGCGATGCGCGAGGCGGATGTCGCGGCTCAGGTCGGCGCCCGCGTCGTCGAACGCCCCGAGGGCATCGAAGACGGCGCCCGTGTGCGTGCGGGAGAGGTCCTCGTGCGTCTGGAGGAGACCGACTTCGCCCTTCGCGTGCAGGCCAGCCAGGAGCGCCTGCGAGCGTTCGATGCGCAGCTGGCCCAGCTCGATGTCGAAGAGGCCGCCCTCGCCGAGCAGGTCGCTCTTGCAGAGGACGAGGTTCGCCTGTCGCAAGCCGAGCTCGATCGTGCCCGCACCGCCGTCGCCGAGGGTGGGGGTATTCAGGCGGATATCGATCACGCGATGGCGTCGCTTCAGCGTGCCCGTCGCGAGGCCAGCGCGCTGCGTCAGCGCCTGGAGGCGATCGCGCCACGCCGGGCTCAGATCGAGGCCCAGAAGCGGGGCGAGCAACGCACGCTGGAACTGGCCCGTCAGGATCTTGCGCGCACGCGCATCGTCGCGCCCATCGACGGCTTCATTCAGCAGGTCCTCGTCGACGAGGGCGAGTTCGTCAGCGCAGGCCAGCAGGTCGCGCGGGTCGTCGCCCTGGACCGCCTGGAGGTGCCGCTGGAGGTGCCCGTCAGCGCGGCGCGGGCCATCCGCGTGGGCGACTCGGCACATCTTTCCGCCGACAGCGCCGCCTTGAGCACATTCGAGGGGCGTGTGGTGCGGATCGCGCCCGAGGCCTCGCCCCAGACCCGATCCATGGTCGTCTTCGTCGAGATCGAGCAGGATCTGGACCCGGGTCGCGCGTTCATCGAGAGCGCCGACGAGTCCGCGGGCATCCTCCTGCCGGGCCAGTATGTCACGGGGCGTGTGCGATCGCGTGAGCGCGAACGCCGGGTCGTCATCCCGCGCCGGGCCATCGTCGACGACCGGGTGTTCGTCGCCACGACGGCCCGGGGCGAGGGGGGCGAGCTGCTCGTCGCCACCCGCAGGCCGATCGTCGTCAGCGAGCACATCCGCGGCTCGTTTCCCGAGATCGACCCCGAGGAGACCCAATGGGCCGTCATCGCCGAGGGACTCGAGGCCGGTGATCGCGTGATCGTCAGTAATCTGGACGAACTGGACGACGGCATGGCGATCCGGATCAGTGAGGATGCGCGATGAGCCTGCCCCGCTTCGGCGTCCGCAAGCCGGTCGTCGCCAACCTCGTCATGTTCACGATCCTCGGCGCGGGCCTGATCTTCGGCCTCGACCTGCGGCGCGAGTTTCTTCCCGAGGTGCGCCCGAATCAGGTCATCGTCACGGCACCGTATCCCGGCGCCTCGCCCGAGGAGGTCGAGCGATCGCTCGCCGTGCGCATCGAGGATCGCGTCGCCGAACTCGAGGATGTCAAGGAGATCAACACGACCGTCAGCGAGGGCGTCGCGACGATCGTCATCGAGTACGAGGAGGGCGTGCGGATCGAGGACGCCGTCGCACAGGTCAAGCGCGAGGTCGACGCGCTGGAGGATCTTCCCGAGGACGCGGACAAGATCATCGTCGCCGAGCTCGAGCCCAATCTGCCCGTCATCGTGCTGTCGCTGTACGGCGACGCGTCCGAACGCGACCTCAAGCACGCCATCCGCGAGGTGCGCGACGACCTGAAGAGCCTGAAGGGCATGGGCGATATTCAGATCGACGGCGCCCGCGCCGACGAGATCCGCGTCGAACTCGACCCCGCGAAGATGCTCGAGTATTCCCTCAGCATCCCGCAGGTCGCGTCGCGCATCCGCGCCCACATGCGCGAACTGCCCGCCGGCACCGTGCGCAGCACGACCTCCAACACCACACTCCGAACCGTGGCCATCGAAGAGCGCTCGGCACAGGTCGGGCAGATCCCCGTCGCCACGGCGCCGGGCGGTCGCGTGGTCCGCCTGCGCGAGGTCGCGACGCTGCGCGACACCTTCGCAGACATCGACATCCGCGCCCGCCTCAACGGCAAAAGAACCGTCTCACTCACGGTCTTCAAGGTGGGCGATCAGGACGCGATCGACATGGCCGAGTTGACCAAGGCCTACGCCGCGGGCCTGCGGGGCGATCCGATCACGCTCACCTTCCGCGAGCGCCTGGCCTCGGCATTCCGCCCGCCCGACGCGAGTGGTCCGGTCAGCGAGCGACTGCGGGCCTACGAGCTCGGACGCCTGCGCCGGCAGGTCTCGCCCCCGCCGGCAGAGGTCGCCCTGACCACCGATCTGGCCCGCTTCATCCAGGGGCGTCTGAATCTGCTGACGCGCAACGCCCTCTGGGGGGGGCTGCTCGTGTTCACCACGCTCTTCCTGCTGCTGAACTGGCGCACGAGTTTCTGGGTCGCCATGGGGCTGGTCATCTCCGTCGCGGGCACGCTCGCTGCCATGCGCTTTCTGGGCGTCACGCTCAACCTCCTGACGATGTTCGGGCTGATCGTCGTCCTGGGCCTGCTCGTCGACGACGCCATCGTGGTCGCGGAGAACATCACACGCCGACACGAGCGGGGCGAGGACGCCGAGGTCGCGGCGATCAACGGTGCCGAGCAGGTCCTCTGGCCCGTCGTCGCGACCGTCCTGACGACGATCTTCGCGTTCTTGCCGCTGGCCCTGATCGAGGGGCGTCTGGGCGACATGCTCCAGTGGCTCCCCGTCGTCGTCGGGGTCGCCCTGGGCGTCAGCCTGATGGAGGCCCTGCTCATCCTTCCCAGCCATGTGGGGCACTCGCTGCGCAGGCACGATGCCCGGGAGCGCAGGCGGGCAGGCGGCTGGTTCGAGCGCATCGAGGATCGATTCGATCGCGCCCGCGACCGCCTCATCCAGCACACGATCATCCCGGCCTATGTCCGCTTCCTGAGCAGGGCGATGCGCGCCCGCTACCTGACGCTCAGCGTGTTCATCGCGGTGTTCATCATCTCCATCGGAATGGTCGCCGGTGGGCGCCTCCAGTTCATCTTCGTCGAGAATCAGGACGCCGAGATCATCAATGGCACGCTCCGGATGGCGGTGGGCACGCCCGTCGAGAAGACCGACGAGGTGGTGCGACTTCTCGAGGACGCCGCGCGCGAGCAGCCCGAGGTCCGTGTCATCTGGGCGATTGCCGGCGTCCAGGGCGATCCCAACGGCGAGGTGCCCGACACGGCGCAGCCCCACCTGGGCCAGATCGTGCTGGAACTGGTCCCGGTGGAGAAACGCCCCGAGCCCCGCCGGACGAGCAACGAGATCATCGACGCGATCCTCGCGCGCGTGGGCACGCCCCCGGGGGTCAAGAGCCTCCGCCTGGAGGGTCTGGGCGCCGCCGCCGGCGGGCCTCCCCTGTCCGTGGGTATCGCCGCCGAGAACCTCGCTCTCGCCCAGCGTGTGGCCGATCGTGTGAAGGAGCTGCTCGCCAGTTACGAAGGCGTCTACGGCATCTTCGACGACGCCGACGCGGGCCAGCGGGAACTGCGCATCGAACTCCGCGACGGCGCGAGCGAACTGGGCTTTACCGTCACGGACCTCGCCCAGCAGATCCGCGGAGCGGTCGTCGGGCTGGAGGCCTACACCTTCGCGGGCGATCGTGAGAATGTCGATGTCCGCGTCATGCTCCCCGAGGCATACCGCCGGAGCCTCGCGGACATCGAGCAGATCCATGTCTTCTCGCCGGCAGGGCTCCCCGTACCGCTGGGAGAGGTGGCCCGCCTCGTCGAGTCTCGCGCCAACGCGACGATCCGACGCCTCGATCGCGACCGCATCGTCACCGTGTCTGCGGATACCACCGACGCGACCAATCCTGAGCAGGTCTGGGCGAGCCTGGCGCCCCAGCTCGCGCAGCTCGAGCTCGAGTACCCGGGCGTGCGGATCGTCAAACGCGGGCGACAGAAGGACATGCAGGAGTCGATCGCCACGCTTCCGCTGGGCATGCTCGCCGCCGCCGGTCTTATCTATGTCGTCCTCTGCTGGCTCTTTGCAAGTTATGTCCAGCCCCTGATCGTGATGACCGCGATCCCGTTTGCCACGATCGGCATGATCTGGGGACACATCCTGCTGGGCTACAAGATGACCTTCCTGTCCCTCATCGGCTTCGTGGCCCTCTCGGGCGTCGTCGTCAACGACTCGCTCATCTTCGTCGAGTTCTACAACGAGCAGCGCGCCAGGGGACGCCCCATGATCGAGGCACTCCTGCGGGCCGGACGCAACCGATTTCGCGCGATCTGCCTGACGACGATCACGACCGTCCTCGGGCTCAGCCCGCTCATGCTCGAGCAGTCCTTCCAGGCACGCTACCTGATCCCCATGGCCATCACGATCAGCTTCGGCCTGCTCAGCGCCACGACGATCATCCTGATCGTGCTCCCCTGCCTGCTCGTCATCTTCGAGGACGCCCGCAGGACGATCCGCTGGCTCTGGACGGGACAACGCGAGGAATCACACGATCACGATGTCGTCCACCGCGTCCTCGCCGAGCGGGCCGACGACGCCACGATACACGAGGAACACCCCTGAGCACACTCACGGGCGAAGGTCTGTGAACGCTCTGCGTCCGTTGCGGATCAGGCGCACGCGCACCCCCTCGCTCAGGTCCACGCGCCGGCTGATCTCGAGAAAATCGTCCGCATCGACCACGATCGTGCGCCCGATGCTGTAGATGATGTCGCCCTCGCGCAGGCCCGCACGCTCGCCCGGGCCGTCGGGCAGCACGCCCAGCACGACCACACCCTCGATCCCGCTGTCCGGCGGATAGCCCAGCCTCGCCAGGACATCGCGGTCGACCGTCTCGACGATCAGCCCGAATCGATCACTCGCGACGCCCCCGACCCGGGCCGCGAGCGTGCCCGCGGCATCGCCCAGGGTGGCGCGCACGACCATCTCCCTGCCGTCACGCAGGATCCGGATCTCGACGGTGTGTTCGGGACCGGCCAGGGCGATGAGCGCGCGCAATCGCTGCGAGTCGCGCACCGCCTGGTCATCGAAGCGGATGACGATGTCGCCCTCGCGCAGTCCGGCGCGATCCGCCGGCGAGCCCGGCTCGACGAAGGTCAGGCCCACCCCGCCCGTGGCGCCGATCCCCAGTTCCTGGATCGCCTCGGGGCGCAGGTCCGCCATGCGCACGCCCAGATACCCCCGGCGCACGCTCCCGTCCCGGACGATCGCATCCACGACCTGACGCACGATCGCGCTGGGGATCGCAAAGCCGATCCCGTTGGACCCGCCGCTCCGGCTGAAGATCGCGGTGTTGATCCCGACGACCCTCCCATCGATGTCCACGAGCGGCCCGCCGGAGTTGCCCGGGTTGATCGCCGCGTCCGTCTGGATGAAGTCCTCGAATCGGTCGGCGTCGGTCCGGCTCAGCCCCGTGCGCCCCTTGGCGCTGACGATCCCGCTCGTCACCGTGTTGCTGAACCCGAACGGGCTGCCCACGGCAAGCACGAAGTCGCCCACCTGCAGGGCGTCGGAGTCTCCGAAGCGGGCGGGCGTCAGCCCACTGGCATCGACGCGCAGGACCGCGATGTCCACGGACGGATCACGCCCGATCACGCGTGCATCGAGCGTGCGTCCGTCGTGCAGGCGTGCGCGGATCTGCGTCGCGTCCTCGATCACATGGGCGTTCGTAACGATCAGCCCGTCGCTGCTGACGATGACGCCCGATCCCAGCCCGCTGCCGCGCTCCAGGTCGCGATACCGATTCCCCCAGAAGTCCCGCCGGAGGATCACCCGCTCGGTCTCGCTGGTGATATGCACCACGCTGGGCTCGATCGTGCGGACCGCCGCGCGAAACGCCTGTGCCAGCTGATGCACCACGCTGGCGTCTGGAGCCTCTCGCACGCCGGGCGGGTCCTCGCGGGCCGCCTCTCCCGCCCGGATCGAAGTATTGCCGGGAGCCGACAATCGTCCCAGCCCGATCCCCGCGCCCACCACCAGAACACACAGGCCGACCAGCGTGCCGATTCGAATCCGCATGGGCACCTCCTGACGGGATGGACTCCCAGAGAGACTCCTACTCCATCGAGATGTCTTTCGTTCATTCATGCCCGATGCGCCGGCGATCCCCACCCGTCATGTCCCCCGCTGGTTGCCGAAGAGATCGATGTGCAGACGCGGGCAGTATCGCCAGCCCCGCTCCAGGCACACATCCACGACCCAGCGCACCTCGTGCGGGCGCTTCGGTCTCACGCCCTCGGGCATCAGCATGACCTCCGACGGATCGCACCCGATCGTGCGCACGATGGCGTCGATCTCGTCCAGATCCGCGGGTGCACAGACGACGAACTTGACCTGTCGCTGCGCGCCGCGAGACAGCACGCGGCGCAGGACCTCGGGCTGGAATCGCCGTGCCTCGTGGCGCTCCTGCCAGACGCCCGCCGGATCGCGCGGATCGTCGATGGGCGTCGAGTTGGCCAGTTTCGGGCTGACGCTGATGAGATCGCAGGTCAGGTCCTGATCCACCGTTCCTGCCGTCTCGATGGTGACATGCATACCCATCTCGCGAAGGCGATGCGTAAGAATCCCTATCCGCGGAAACATCATCGGCTCGCCGCCCGTGAGCACGGCGTGCCGGAGGCCCGATGCCCGCGCCTCGGACACGAGCTCGTCGATCGTCCGGGCATCGCCCTCGGGCGACCAGCTGGCATAGGGCGTATCACACCACGAGCAGCGGAGATTGCACCCGCTGACACGACAGAACCAGCTCGGCGTTCCCGCGAGCATCCCCTCCCCCTGGATCGAGGCGAAGGTCTCGCTGATGGGGATTGAGGACGATCCAGTCACAGGGCATTCTTGCAGGGGACTCCCGAAGATGCGGAACGCATCACCGTCCCGCGGGTCTGCCTCCCTTGTTCGGATCGCTCGCCGCCTCCCAGGCACCGTCGGCACGCCGACGGATCGCCTGCACATTGGCGACATGCTCGATCGGCTCGATGCTGTATCCCATCGCGCGCAGGCGGTCGCCGACGAGGTCCGGAAACAGCGGGCGTCCATCGATGAGCGGGCTCGTCGGGTCCTCCGACTGCAGGCGCAGC
>WGEO01000033.1 GCA_015492715.1 Phycisphaerales bacterium
CATCGCGTCTATGGCGGGAGGGTGAGGACTTTGCGACGCTGATCGGGCGCGAGTTGGGCGAGCGTGCGGGCACGCTGCTGGGCGCGATCGGCACGCTGGATGTGGAGGGGATCGTGCGGGGCGGCACGGGGCTGATCACGGACCTGCCCGGTGAGGTCTGGCGGGCGGACCCCGTGGGCGTGCTGGTGGTCCTGCCGCTGATGCTGCTGGCTTGGGCGGTGGGCGGCGGTGCGATCGCCCGCTCGTGTGCCTGCGAGTTTGCGCAGCGCGTGAGCATCGGATGGCCACGCTCCCTCGCGTTCAGCCTCGCTCGATGGGCCGCTCTGGCGATGGCGATCATGGTCCCGATCGTCTTCATCGTGTCGCTGGTGCTGGGCATCGCCGTGGCGGGGCTGGTGCTACTGGGCATTCCCGTCGTCAGCGTCGTCGGCGCGTTGTTCTATCCGGCACTGCTGGCGTGCGCGCTCGTCGCGGGTGTGACGCTCTTCGGGTTCGTGCTGGGCAACTGGATGCTGCTGCCTGCCGTGGCCTGCGAGGGAACCGACGCGATCGACGCCATTCAGCGCGTGTATCACTATGTGCTGCATCAGTTCCTCCGGCTCGTGCTGTATCTGGGGCTGCTCGTCGTGCTCGGAGCGCTGGCGCTGGGGGTGGCGGCGGTGCTGCTGCGCGCCAGCGATGCCATCGTCGTGCACGCGCTGGCCTGGGTGCTCCCTGCAGAACGCGTCACGGGTGAGGGAATCCAGGCGGATCTGATCGCGACCTGGCGCAAGCTGCCCGCCCTGCTGCTGAGCGCTTACGCCCTCAGCCTCGTGCACTGCTCGGGCACGGTGCTCTATCTGCTGATTCGCGCGGCAAACGACGGGCAGGAGGTCGGCGAGGTCTGGATGCCCGGGCTCGTCGAGGGCACGCAGGCGGCGGGGGCGACGATCGCCGACGAACAGGCACGCGGCGGATAAAAACAGCCCGGACCCGGCGCAGGGTCCGGGCTGCGCGAAGAGCGTGAGACGCTCGGGGAATCAGCAGCCGGCGACGAACAGATCGAGATAGGTGAAGAAGTCGCCCGCGTCGGCGTCGCCGTCGCCGTCCAGATCCGCCTCGCAGACGCCATTGGGATCGCACGCGACGAAGAGGTCGAGGTAGAGGAAGAAGTCGCCCGCGTCGGCGTCGCCGTCGCCGTCGAGGTCCGCCGGGCAGCCGCCGCCGGGCGGGCCGTGGATGACGACGCGATCGGCGAGATACTCGATGGTCATGTCAGGTGGAAGTGTGACGGCCGTGAAGGTGCCGACGACCGCCGAGCCCGTGAGGACCTCGAAGGACTGGCCGGTCGGGTCATAGCCGTTGGCCAGAGTGACGGTCAGTGAGCCGGCCAGCGTGACGAGGCCACCGGCATGGACGGCGTCGTATCCCGTGCCGGGATTCGGGCCGGCGATGTCGATGAAGAGCGAGCCCGTGAGGTCCTGGGTGTATGCGCCGCCGATCGAGATGATGCCCGTGCCGCTCTGGCCGGGGCGCAGGGCGCCGTCGCTGGCGACGCTTCCGCTGATGGAGCCGGTACCCTGGATCGTGCCGGTATCGTTGACGGCAACGCTGGGGACATTGACGCTACCGCCGTCGAGTGTCAGCGTGCCCGTGCCGAGGTTGGGCGAGATGTCGAGCAGCGTGGTCATGGTCCAGCTCGAGTCGGTGCCGATGGTAACATTGCCGGTGGCGCCGAGGTCTGAGCCGATGGTTCCCGCAAGCGAGGAGACGGTCGCTCCGCCGTCGATGGTGAGCGTGCCCGCCCCGAGGTTGCCGACGAAGATCTCGCCGATGTCGGTCCAGGTCGAGCCTGCGCCGGTGATGTGGATGGTGCCGTTGCCGCCGATGTCGTCGCCGACCTTGGTGATGTTGGAACTGAGCGAGGCCCCGCCGGAAACGGTGACGGTGCCCGTGCCCGCATTGCCCACGAAGAAGCGACCGGCGTTCCATGTCGCCCCCGCCCCGAGCACATCGACGGTTCCCACGCCCGTGCTGTCGTCGCCGACGAAGGCCTGACCGGTCACGGCGTCGGCGCCGTTGCGGATGGTCAGCGAGCCGGTGGTCTGGTTCCCGACGATCGTGGCGCCGGTGGAGTTCCAGGTGGATGTGGGACCATCGACGACGGCGGTCCCGTCGGCGCTGGTGGCGTCGCCGATCTTGGCGACATTGCAGGTCATGGCGCCGCCCGAGTTGATGTCGAGCGAGCCGATGCCCATGTTGCCGATGGCGATCTCGCCGCTGACGGCAAGGCGCGAGCCGCTCCCGGTGACGATGGTGTTGCCCACGCCGATGGTCTCGTCGCCGATCTTGGCCAAGGGTGTGTTGACCACGCCGCCATTGGAGATGGTCAGCGATCCGGTGGTGAAGTTTCCGACGACGACATCGACGGTGCTGGTCCAGGTCGAGCCGCTGCCGGTCACGGTGACGGTGCCGTCGGCGCCGATCTCGTCGCCGACGATCAGGCGTCCGCCCGTGCCGCTGCCCCCGCTCGAGATGGTCGCACTGCCCGTGCCGAAGTTACCGATGGTCACGCGATCGGTCGTCGACCAGCTGGCGGTGGGGCCGCTGACGACGACGGTGCCGCTGGCGCCGGCGTTGTCGCCGAGTTTCGTGATGGCGGCGTTGGCGGCGCCGCTGTTGATGGTCAGGGCGCCGGACCCGCTGAGCCCCACGATGGTGTCGTCGGCGTTGGAGATGTTGCCGAAGGCATCCAGCACGATCTCGCCCGTGCTGCCCGCACCGGACCCGATCACGAGGTCGGGGACGAGCAGGGTCAGCCCGATGCTGAGGGTGCCGCCCTGGATGGTCAGCGTCGCGTTGTCGGCGGGATTCTCACCCACGACGCCCATGCCGGTCACGGTGTAGGTATTCGAGTTCAGGACGAGGGTCGGGGTCGTGTTGCGCACCGTCAGGCCGGCGGTGGTCCGCAACTGGCTGAACGAGACGGGACCACCGACCTGATCGAAGATGGCGGTGTCGTTGATTCCCGGCACGGCGTTCGTGGACCAGTTGGCCGGGTCGCCGAACGAGATGCCGTCACCGGCAGCAGTCCAGATGGGCTGCGCCATGGCGGTGCCTGCCAGCAGACTCAGGGACACGGCCGTTGCACGAGTTCTCCTGCGATATGTCATACGGATTCTCCCTCTCGGGCGTCACGATGTGCGACCCCACGCCAGTGGATCATGCAATCGTCGTACCAAACCGCCCGGACACCCTCCAGCCACATCTGGCGACATCACGCGGTGGCAATATTGGCCAGTCCGTGGCAGGCTGGTGAGATCAGGCCAGATCCATGTCTGCTGAGTAGCGGCTGACATGGGGTGCGGATCGATGGCATCCGGATTGCATGCTCCGACTGCGAGCCGAAAGGAGAACCCCGTGCTTTCCCCGGAGACCGATCTGACAGTTCGTTCTGATCCACGGGAGGGTGTGCAGCCCGTCACAGACGCTGGGCGGAGATGCCGCAATCCGTTTCTGTTCGTGGTCGGCTGCCAGCGATCGGGCACGACCATGCTCCAGCGCATGCTCGATGCGCACCCGCGTCTGGCTGTGGCGTATGACTCGCTGTTCATTCCGCGGGCGCTCTCGGACACGCCGCTGGGTGTCGATCCGATCGTGGACGATGCCATCGTCGAGCGTGTGCGCCGACATCCGCGCTTTGCGCGTCTGGAACTGGGCGAGGCGATCCTGGACGAGGCCCGCGAGGGAAGTCCGCATTACAGCGAGTTCGTCTCGCGGATCTATGACGCCTACGCGCGGCTGAAGGGCAAGGAACTGGCCGGGGAAAAGAGCCCGGGCTACTGCCGCCACCTGCCTCGTCTGTGCTCGGTCTTTCCCTGGGTCAAGGTCATCCACCTGATCCGGGATGGACGCGAGGTGGCGCTGTCGATCCGCGACTGGGGCAAGGGTGCCGCCAAACTGGAACTCTGGAAGGACGAGCCGATCGCGGTCGGGGCGTTGTGGTGGCGTCGGGACATCATCCTCGGGTGCGACAGCGGGCGTGTGCTGGGCGAGGATCGCTATATCGAGACGCGATACGAGCGACTGGTCGCCGACCCCGATGGTGAATCGCGCCGTCTGTGCGCCTTTTTGGGGATCTCCTTCAACGAACGCATGACGCACTATCACGAGGGTCGCGTCCGCCAGGGCACGAACCTGTCGGCGAAGGCGGCGTGGCTCCCGCCGACACGGGGCTTGCGTGACTGGCGGCGGGACCTGACTGAACGGGATGTCGAGCTGTTCGAGGCGATCGCGGGCGATCAACTCTCGATGCTGGGCTACGAGCGGGCTTTTCCGATCATCAGCCCGGCGATCCGCGAGATCGCCCAGCGGTGCGAGCACTGGTGGCTCCAGCATGTGACCTGACGGAGGGTCCGCCTCCCTCCTGTTCGTCGTCCCTCCTGCCCCCGCTCCTCGTGGGCCGGAGGGGATGTTTTTCTGGCCAGATCTGGCCACGGTCAATGTCGATGGCGAGAACTGGCCGACGCCGGCGGCGTGTTCCGGGCGGTGGTCCTCGATTCCGAGGGAGTGATGGGGCTTGTCGATTTTGGCACAATCTTTGCACAGTATGTTTCCCATGCGATCTCGTGGTCAGGACGACTCCATTCCCATCGCCGTGGAAACCGTGCCGGACGGGCGTCGTGTGGCGCTGTACTCGCACGATGGCGAGGGTCTGGGTCATTTCCGGCGGAATCTTCTGATCTCGCGTGCCCTGCTGGGGTGCTGTGAGGGGCTGAGCACGCTTCTGATCACGGGGCTTCGCGAGGCGTCGGCGTACGAGATTCCCCGAGGCGTCGATACGCTGATCCTGCCCAGCGCGGGCAAGAGCTCGATGGGGGGGTATGTCCCTAGATCCATGCGCATATCCATGCGGTCCCTGAGTCGCCTGCGAGCGTCGGCGATCCGGGGTGCTCTGGAGGCATTCCGCCCGGACCTGTTTCTTGTGGACAAGTTGCCGCTGGGCATGCTCGATGAGTTGGTGCCAGCGCTGGAAGTTCTGCAAGGTCTGGGCACACGGATCGTGCTTGGCCTTCGGGATATTCTGGATCGGCCCGATGCGGCCCGGCGTGAATGGGCGGCCCGTGGCTGCGACGAGGCGATCGCTCGTTTCTACGACGCGATCTGGGTGTATGGCGACCCGCGCCTCTACGACCCTGCGCGCGAGTACGAGTTCAGTGCGGGGGTGCGCAGCAAGATCGTCTATACGGGGTATCTGAATCCGCGTGATGTGACGGGATCCGGGCGGAGTGCGTCGCGCCTGCGAGAGTTGTCGCTGCCCGATGGTTCGCTGTCGCTGTGCGTGCTGGGGGGCGGGCGTGACGGGTTCCGTGTCGCCGAGACTTTTCTGCGTGCACCGGAGGTCGAGGGGCGGGCGCGGGTGGTGCTGACGGGCCCCCTGCTGTCGCGTGATCGCCGGTTGCGCCTGGAGAGCCTGTGTGGCGGGCGCGACGACACGCGGATCGTGGACTTCCTGGACGATCCGATCCCGCTGATCTGTGCGGCGGACCGGATCGTGTCGATGGGCGGATACAACTCGATCTGCGAGATCCTGGCGTTCCAGAAGCGGGCCCTGATCGTGCCGCGGACGCACCCGCGGCAGGAGCAGTTGATCCGGTGCGAGCGTCTGTGTGCGCGGGGTCTGATCGACATGCTGCATCCGGCGGAGATGACGGCGGACAGGATGGCGGCATGGCTGAACGGTCCGGCGCGGGGCATTCCCGCGGCATCGAGCGTGCTTGATTTCCGCGGCGTCGAGCGGTTGCGGGCCCTTGCCTGCGAGGTGCTGGGTGTTGCGAACGATGAAAGGGCGGTGGTCCATGTCCGTGCGTGATCGTCGCGTCGCCTACATCCTGAAGATGTACCCGCGGCTGTCGGAGACCTTCATCCTCAACGAGATCCTGGCGCACGAGCGTGCGGGTCTGGACATCGATATTTTTTCGCTGCGGATCCCGGGCCAGCCCGTCGAGCACGCGGACCTCCGGCGGGTTCGTGCGGGCGTTCACTATCTGCCGAACGATCCGGTCGATGCGCGTTCGATGGGCGAGTCGCTGCTGCTTGCCGCGCGGACGCTGGCGGCGTCGGAGACGCGGCTGCGGTTCGAGCATTCGCGCGGGCCGTGGATTCTCGATCAGGCGGCGCGGATCGCGACCATGGCGCAGGAGCGGGGCGTCACGCATCTTCATGCACACTTTGCGACGGAGGCGACGACGGTGTGTCGGCTTGCCTCGCTGATGTCGGGCATTCCGTACTCGTTCACGGCGCACGCGAAGGACATCTTCCATGAGAGCGTGGTGCTGGACGATCTGCGGGCCAAGGCGCGTGACGCGAGCGCGATCGTGACCGTCAGCGAGTTCAATGTGCGGTATCTGCGCGAGACGCTGGGCGAGGACGCGGCCCGCGTGGTGCGGATCTACAACGGGCTGGATCTGGATCTGTTTCCCTTCCATGACGGCGAGCGGGAGACGGACCACATCGTGGGGGTCGGGCGTCTGGTGGAGAAGAAGGGCTTCTGCGACCTGATCAGTGCCTGCGCGATCCTGCGCGATCAGGGGCGTCGTTTCCGTTGCACGATCATCGGCGACGGGGATCTGCACGACGATCTGGCGCATCAGATCGAGGATCTGGACCTGGCGTCGGTCGTCACGCTGGCGGGCGCGTTGCCTCGCGAGGATGTCCGTCGGATCGTCTCGCGTGCGACAGTGCTGTGTGCGCCGTGCGTGGTGGGCGAGGACGGCAATCGCGACGGGCTGCCGACGGTGCTGCTGGAGGCGATGGCGCTGGGCACGCCCTGCGTCTCGACGCCCGTGACGGGGATTCCGGAGGTGGTGCGGGACGGGCAGACGGGCCTGATGGTCGAGGAGCGTGCGCCGGAGCAGTGTGCGGCTGCGCTGGGGCGCCTGCTGGATGACCCGTCCCTGGCTCGCACGCTTGCGCGTCATGCGCGTGATCTGATCGAGGGTGAGTTCGACATCCATCGCAACACGGCGAAGATGCGTGATCTGTTCGCCTCCGGTCCCGCGTCGCTGATCGGAGCCTCGTGATGCGCGTGCTGTATGTGTGCACGGATCCCGGGGTGCCGATCTTCGGCGACAAGGGCGGCTCGACGCATGTCCGCGAGGTCGTGCGGGCCATGCTCCGTCGGGGTGCGCAGGTCGAGATCGTCGCCCGGCGGATCGGTGGCGAGCCTCCCGCGGATCTTGCCCGTGTGCCCGTGCACCGTCTGACGAAGGCCCCGTCGCGCGAGGATCCCGCGGCGCGTGAGCGGTTTCTGCTGGATGCCAACGAGGAGTTGCGTCGGATCCTGGCTTCGCTGGGGACCGCGGACATGATCTATGAGCGTCACGCCCTGTGGACCCATGCGGCGATGGAGTATGCGCGCGATGCGGGCATCTGCGGCGTGCTGGAGGTGAACGCGCCGCTGGTCGAGGAGCAGCGTCGGTATCGCGATCTGGTGCACGAGGCGGAGGCGATCGAGGCACGGCGGCGATGTCTGGAGGCCGCCGACGGCGTGCTGGCGGTCTCGCGTCCGCTGGCCCGGTGGCTGGAGACGCTCGTGCCCGGGAAGGTGCATGAGGTGTGCAACGGGGTGGATACGGATCGCTTCCGTCCGGATGTGGCGCCGAGCCTGTCGCACCCTGCGGATGTGGTGAGCATCGGGTTCGTCGGATCGCTGCGCCCGTGGCACGGCGTGCCCACGCTGGTCGAGGCGTTCGCGTCGGTGCACGAGGTGCGTCCGCATGTGCGGCTGGTGCTGGTGGGCGACGGGCCGGCCCGCGAGGAGGTCGTGCGTCAGATCGATGCGTACGGGCTCCGTGAGTGTGTGCATCTGTGCGGGAAGGTCGCGCCCGAGGCGATCCCCGGGCTGCTGACATCGATGGACATCGCCACGGCACCGTATCCGGATCTGGAGGGGTTCTACTTCTCGCCCCTGAAACTGTTCGAGTACATGAGCGCGGGGCGGGCCATCGTTGCCAGTTCGTGCGGGCAGATCCCGGAGGTCATCGAGCACGAGCGGACGGGGCTGCTCGTCGAGCCGGGGGATGTGAACGCGCTTGCTGCGGCGCTCATGCGCCTGGTGGACGACGAGATTCTTCGCGGGTGTCTGGGGGCAGCGGCGCGTCACGCGGCGGTGCGTGCCCATCGCTGGGACGCGGTTGCCGAACGGATCCTTTCGTTTGCGCAGACGGCCGACACGCGGGGGGGGCGTTGATGGGCAGGAGCGAATCCATCGCGTCCAGCGCTCCGATCCTGCTGCGTCTGACGCGCAGGTTCTGGCCGCAGTTGCGACGGCGATCGGGCCTGCTGGCGGGCTCGTTCGCCGCGATGTTCGGCGAGGTGCTGTTCCGCCTGCTGGAGCCCTGGCCTCTGAAGTTCGTGTTCGATCGCGTGTTCCAGGGGAATGCGTCATCGTCGGCGGGGGGCGGGGGCGGTCCGCTCGCCTCGCTGTCGGGCACGACGCTGCTGAGTGTCTGTGCCGTGGCGCTCGTGGTGATCGTGCTGGGGCGTGCGAGCGTGACCTATCTGCGTCGCGTGGGCTTTGCGCTGGTGGGCGATCGTGTGCTGACGGAGGTTCGCAGCGAGTTGTTCGCCCACCTGCAGCGTCTGTCGCTGAGCTACCACGGCAAGGCGCGCACGGGCGACCTGCTGGCGCGGGTGACCAACGATGTCGCCCGTCTGAAGGAGGTGGTCTCGACGGCGGCCATGCCGCTGATCGCGCACGGTGTGACCGTCGTGGCGATGGTAATCGTGATGCTGATCGTCAACTGGCGTCTGTCGCTGGTGGTGATGGCGGTGGTGCCCGCGTTCTGGCTTGCGACGCGTCGCATCGGGCGGCAGATCCAGGACACGGCCCGTCGCGAGCGTCAGCGTCATGGGGCGATGGGTGCCGTCGCCCAGGAGGCCATCGCGTCGATCCGCGTCGTGCAGACGCTGGGGATCGAGGATGTGCACGGCAAGAGTTTCGCGGCGCAGAACGAGGGAACGCTCGCCGAGGGTGTCAAGGGCAAGCGACTCAGCGCCCGCCTGCTGGGCGTGAGTGAGGTGCTGATCGCGCTGGCGACGGCCGGCGTGCTGTGGTACGGCGGGCGGCTCGTGCTGATGGGTGATCTGACGCCGGGCGATCTGGTGGTCTTCCTCGCGTATGTGCGGATGGCCTGCCGACCCGTGCGGAACATGGCCAAGTACACGGCGCGTCTTGCGAAGGCGTCGGCGTCTGCCGAGCGCATCCTGGAGGTGCTCGACGCCACCCCGGCGATCCAGGATCGGCCCGGGGCGATCGAGGCGCCGGGGCATGTCGAGCGTGTCTCGTTCGAGGGGGTGCGTTTCGGATACGAGGACGATTGTCCGGTGCTGCACGGGATCGACATCGAGGCCCGTCGGGGGCAGGCGATCGCACTTGTCGGACGATCCGGCGCGGGCAAGAGCACGATCGTGAATCTGCTGGTCCGTCTGTACGACCCGTGGGAGGGACGGATCTGTCTGGATGGGCGGGACATCCGGGATATGAAGGTTGCGTCGCTGCGTCGTCGGATCGCGATCGTGCCGCAGGACACGACGCTGTTTGCGGCGAGCGCCCGCGAGAACATCGCCTGCGGGGATCCGGAAATCAGCGATGAGGATGTGATCCAGGCGGCGCGTCTTGCGTGTGCCCACGAGTTCATCTCGCGCCTGCCCGACGGCTACGACACGATGCTGGGCGAGCGGGGCGAGTCGCTGTCCTTCGGTCAGCGTCAGCGGATTGCGCTGGCGCGGGCGGCGGTGCGGCGGGCGCCCATCCTCGTGCTGGACGAGCCGACGGCGAGCCTGGACAGTGCCAATACGCGCCTGCTGTGCGAGGCGATCCGGAACCTGCGCCGGGACCGGATCTGCTTCATCATTACGCACGACCTTTCGACCGTGCGCGAGGCGGACACGATCGTGGTGCTCGACGATCCGTCCCTCGTCGAGCACGGCCCGCACGAGGAGCTGCTGCGCCTGGGCGGGGTGTATCGTGACCTCTGCACGCTGCAGGGCGTGGACATCTCTGATACGGAGACGGCCGATGCTGGCGCCCGCTGATGCATCCATCGTGTCGCGCGAGCGCCAGATGCCGGCGCTGGGGATTCTGCTGGACGAGGAACGGTTCGTCGAATCGCTGCGGGAGCTGATGGCGGGTGCGCCGATCGAGGACGCGCAGGCCCGCTATGTGCGCTACAAGCCGGCGACGAGTTGCCTGGTCGCGTATGTCCTTCGCAGCGGGGGGATGGAGATCCCCTGCTATGCGCAGTGCCACGACATCCGACGGCGGAGCAAGGCGACGGGTGCGGTGCGCCGACGGATCCACCCCAGCGTGCTGGGCGAGGGTGTGGTCGTCGACGAGGATCGGGCAATGGCGGTGCACATTTTCCCGAACGATCATGAGATCCGGGCGATGCGCATCTTCGATCCCGAGCGTCTGGGACAGCGCCTGCGCCGGATCATGGGCGGCCGTGAGGAGTTTCGAGAGGGCACGCTCCACATCCTGCGGTACAAACCCGAGCGACGGGTCGTCGCGCGGGTGGACCTGCGCGAGCGTGCACGCGGCGTGCTTCGGCTGTATCCGGAGAGCGCATTCGAAGAGGCTCGCTCGCGTGCGTGGGCGTTTGTCGGCAGGGGCGTGCTGCGTGTGCCGAGGGTGGTGGGCGACTCCCATCGCTATTGCTCGATCGTCCACGAGTGGATCGATGGCGAGGCGCTCGGGCGGATGCTGCGGAACAACGCCATGCTGGAACTGACGGGTCGGGCCCTTGCCGAGTTGCATGCACAACGCCCCCCGCTGCATGCGATGCTAACACCGGAGGACACATGCCGCCTGCTGGAAGGTTCGGCGATCGGCGCCGTGACGCTTGCGCCGACGCTGACGCCACGCGTACGAGCCCTGTGCGACCGCCTCTGCGGCGCGATCATGGACCACCCGTGGCAGTCCCGCGCGATCCATGGCGACTTCTCGGA
>WGEO01000034.1 GCA_015492715.1 Phycisphaerales bacterium
AGATAGAGGAGCAATACCATGGCGTTTGATGTCTTCATGAAGGTTGACGGGATTCCCGGCGAGAGCAGCGATTCCAAGCACAAGGACTGGATCGAGCTCGTGTCGTTCAGCCATGGTGTCGTCCAGCCACTCGCCGGCCAACGCTCCCAGGGCGCCGTCGGAGCACAGGGACGCTGCGACCACCAGGACTTCGTCGTCATCAAACTGCTGGACAAGGCCTCGCCCAAACTCAATCTCTATTGCTGCCAGGGCAAGGTCATCCCCAAGGTCACGGTCGAGTTGTGCCAGGCCGGCGGCGACAAGCAACTCTATATGAAGTATGACCTGGAGAATGTCTTCGTCACCAGCGTGACGCCCGGCGGCGCCGCCCAGGGGGACGACCCACGCCCGCTGGAGACGGTCAGCCTCAACTACGACAAGGTGACCTGGACCTACACCCAGCTGGACCCGAAGACCAATCAGCCCAAGGGCAACACCAGCAGCTGGTGGAGCACGCGGGTGAACGAGGGCGGATGATGCGCATTCCGGTATTCTGATGCGGTGCGGGGATCGGCCTATGCCGGTCCCCGATCGCGTTGGAAGAGGCGGATTGTCGGAAACACGGCGCAGGCCAGGGGAGAACGCCATGAGTCCCGAAGAGCTCGTCCACGCCGCGCAACTGGAGGATGGGCTGGCCGCACTCAAGGCCCAGGTCCGCGACGCCCCGACCGATCCGCACAAGCGTTTCTTCCTGTTCCAGCTCCTGAGTGTGCTGGGGCGATGGGAGCAGGCGATGACGCAGTTGAACATCGCCGCGGACCTGGATGTGAATCTCGCGATGTTCGCCCACGCCGGGCGTCGCCTGCTCCAGGCCGAGGCGTTGCGTGAGGAGGTCTTCGCCGGACGCCGCACCCCGATGATCCTGGGTGAGCCCGACGAATGGGTCAGCGCCATGGTGCAGGCGACGCGGCTGCTTGCTCAGGGGCATACCGATGAGGCGCTGCGCGATCGCGAGGCCGCGCTGGCGGAGGCCCCCGCACGCCCCGGACGCCTCAACGACGAGGCCTTCGCCTGGCTCTGCGACGCCGACGCCCGCATGGGGCCGATGCTCGAGGGTGTGGTCGATGGACGCTACTACTGGATCCCCATGACCAATATCGCGCGTGTCGAGATCGAGGCCCCCAGCCGCCTGCGAGACCTCGTCTGGCTGCCCACGACCTTCGTCTGGACGAACGAGGGTGTCAGCACCGGCTTCCTCTTCACGCGTTACCCGGGCAGCCACGAGGCGGACGACCCCGCGATCATGCTCGCCCGAAAGACCGACTGGACGGATATTGCCGACGGCGTCCAGATCGGAACGGGCCAGCGCATCCTGATCAGCGACGCGAGCGACTTCCCCATCCTCGAGACGCGCGAGATCGAGTTTGTGCCAGACCGGGGTGACGCCTAATGGCGACCAAAGATCGCGAGCGACATCTGCCCTGCCTGTTCCAGCGTCTGACCGGGCTGGCGCCCGATGAGCTCGCGTCATGGGGCATCCATGCGCCGGGACGGGCCACCTATGTCCGTCCGCGTCAGTCCGAACGGTCCGATGGCGAGCGAGCAAGCGACGAGGCTCATCGTCAGCGGCGAACCTACCTCACCGGCCCGCTGGACTCGCGTCAGTACCTCGATGCCATCCGCGCCGATCTGGAGCGGCTGCTGAATGCCACGGCATCGACGCCCCCGGTCTTCGATGAGGAGGACTTCCGGGATGTGCCCGAGGAAGAACGCCCCCCCTATCTCGAGTTCCCCGAGATCCAGAAGAGCGTGCTCAACTACGGCCTCGGCGGGCTCTCGGGCATGATCGCCGACCGCGTCCGCGTCTCGATGCTGGAGCGATGCGTCCGCTGGGCGATCGAGCATTTCGAGCCGCGCGTCCAGCTCCAGAGTGTGCGGGCCGGGACCGACGACGGCAACCGGGACGGGCGCACCGTGCGTATCGAGATCCGGGGGCGTCTGCGGGCCGATCCCGTGCCGCTCCACCTCATCACCGAGTTCGACTGCCAGACGGGCCGCTGCGCCGTGACCGAGGCCTGAGATGGACGCGCGATTCAAGTCGCTGTATCAGGACGAACTGCGATTCCTTCGAGAGTCGGCCGCCGAATTCGCGGCAGAAGAGCCCGATATCGCACGCGGACTCAGCCTCTCGGAGACGACAGACCGCTGCCCGGACCCCTATGTCGAGCGCCTGCTCGAGGGCGTGGCGTTCCTGACCGCACGCATCCGCCTGCAACTCGACGCCGAGTTCCCACGGCTGACCAGCCATCTGCTGGACACGATCTATCCGCACTATCTCGCCCCGACGCCGGCGATGGGCATCGTGCGACTCCTTCCCGACCTCAGCGACGCCTCCCTCGTCGACGGGCCCGTCTTCCCGCGGGGGGCATGGATGCGCCAGTCCCGTCCCATCCGTGTGCGCGGCACGCTCCAGGACAAGGCCTGCCAGTATGTGACCGCACATGAGGTCCGCATCTGGCCCCTCCGCATCGAGCACGCCTCCTACCACGCACGCGACATGGGCGTCCTGCATCTGCCCGAGCACATGCGGGGACGCGAGGGACCGCGTGCGGCGCTGCGCATCCACATGGAACTCACCGCCGGCGAACTCGCCAAACTCGATCTCGACGACATCGTCTTCCATCTTCCGGGCGACGGTCCCAAGCCCATCCGCCTGTACGAGCAGATCTTCGCGCACACCTCGCGCGTGCTTCTGCGCAGCACCGAGCCCGTGCCCCATACGCAGATCGAACTGGGCGATGACGCGGTCTCCCAGGTCGGATTCGAGGACGACGAGGCCCTGCTCCCGGTCGACGCCCGATGCTTCAGCGGCTATCGCCTGCTCAAGGAGTATGCGTGCTGCCCCAAGCGATTCTTCTTCTTCCGGGTGGGCGACCTGCAGCACGCGCTCCGCCGAATCCAGGGACGCACCTTCGAGATCGTGCTGCTCTTCGATCGCGAGGACGAGCGACTCGACGATCAGGTCTCGAAGGATGATCTGGCGCTCTTCTGCACGCCGGTCATCAATCTCTTCGAGTTCCCGCAGGCCGCCACCATCCGCCTGAGCGAGCGACGCGTCGAATACCCGATCATCCCCGATCCGACGCGCCGCCTCGACTACGAGGTCCACTCCGTCACGGGCGTCCACGCCATCGGCCATGCCGGACGCGAACTCCACCCCTTCTACGCCGGCGGCGAGGCCCAGGGCAGGGGCGGTGCCTATTACGCCATCACACGCCGCCCCCGTGCGCCGGTCGATTCGGAGCGTGACCCGGACGGGCGGATCCACTGGCGCTCCGAGGAATATCACGGATCGGATGCCTTCATCTCGATCGTCGATGCCGCGGGATCGCCCACGATGACCGAGTTCGAGGCGCTCGACCTGGGCATGCTGGTGACCAACCGCGATCTGCCCCTGCACCTGGCCCGAGACCCCTTCCGGAGTTGGGAGGAGAGCGCCGTTCCGCTCGAGGGGATCGAACTCATGGGCTCGATCAGCCCGCCATACCCCGCCCTCAGCGCCGACTCCGGTGCCTGGGCGCTCATCAGCCACCTGCAACTGAACTACCTCTCCCTGATCGAACGCGAGGACCCCGAGCAGAGCGCACGCCCTCTGCGACAGATGCTCCGCCTGTACGCACCGGTTCCCGAGGGCGCCCGATACGACACGCTCCGCGACGACGCATGGTCGGACCAGATCCGCGGCATCCAGCGGGTCCTCACCGAGCCCATCACACGACGCGTCCCCGTCCCCGGCCCAATCTCCTTCGCCAAGGGACTGCGCGTGAGCATCGAGGTCGATGAGGGACGATTCGACGCCTCGGGCGCACTCCTGCTCGGAGCCGTCCTCGAACGATTCCTGGCTCGCTACGCCTCGATCAACTCCGTGATCGAGACGGCGATCCGCTCGAAGAACCGCCTCATCAAGGTCTGGCCCACACGACTCGGACGCATCGACATCCTGTGAGCGACACGACACCAGCCAACACGCCCCGGGACGACGCCCTGCCGGAGATCCTGCAGCAGGTGCGCGCACAACCGTGGCGCTTCGACTTCCTCTGGCTCCTGCGGACCATCGATCGCGCCCGCGCACAGACCGATCCGAAGGCTCCCCGCCTGGGCCGGGCACACACCATCCGCCACGACCCCGTCCGTCTGACGCAGGAAGCACACCTCGTCTTCTCGCCCGTGTCGATCGGAGGAGTGGATCCCCCCGCCGGAGAACGCCCGCCCCGAATCCGGATCCGCAACTTCGGACTGGTCGGGCCCAACGGCCCCATGCCGACCTTCCTCATCGAGCACATCTGCCGGCGGGCGGCACAGGGCGATCATGCCTGGCAGGCCTTTCTCAATGTGATTCAGCATCGCCTCATCACGCTGTTTTATCGGGCGTGGGCGATGCACAGCCCCGTCGCCCAGGAAGACCGCCCGTGGGACAATCCCTTGGTGCGTGATCTCCTCTGTCTCCTCGGACTTGCGGAGATCGACGAGGGCGACGATGCACCCATCGATCCTCGACTGCTCGTGTTTTTTTCGGGAAGAATCGTCCCAAGTCCCGGAAGCGCGGAATCGCTGGAGGCCGTGCTGTCGGGTTCCTTCGGCGTGTCGGCGAAGGTCATCAGCTTTCAGGGCGAGTGGATGGACATCCCGCCGGAATGCCATCTGAAGTTGGGCGATTCTCCTGATACCGGTCTACTTGGGCAGACGACGGTCGTCGGCGAGCGGATCTGGAGTGTCCAGCAGCGTTTTCGGGTGCGTCTGGGCCCGATGGGACTGGCAGACTACGAGCGGTTTCTTCCGCGAGGGGAATCCGGCACGCTTGCCTCGCTTCGGGCGTGGGTGCGTCTCATCGCGGGGCTGGGGCTGGCATGGGACCTCCAGTTGGTTCTCCGGAAGGAAGATGCACCAGGGGTGCGTCTGGGGGCGGGTGCGTGTCTGGGATGGACGACCTGGATGTCCTCAGATCGGCCCGAACGGGATCTGGACGATCTGGTCATCGCGGGAAGTGAGCAGGCGGCGTAGGGCCATGTGTGGATATGCCCTGCGCGGTATGCTGAAGACGGGTGTGTGGATCGTGAGGGCAGGGGATCAGAGATGGCCGAGATCAGCCGGGCAAAGCTCTTTGGCAAACTCAATCGTCTGAACTACAAGGCGATGGAGGCGGCGACGGTCTTCTGCAAGATGCGGACGAATCCGTATGTCGAACTGGAGCACTGGATCCACCAGATCCTCCAGTTGCAGGATTCGGACCTGCACCATCTGGTGCGTCATTTCGAGATCGATCCGGGGCGTCTGGCTGCGGATCTGACGCGTGCCCTGGGGCGTCTGGAGACGGGCGCGTCGAGCGTTCGGAACTTTTCCGATCAGGTTTCGATCGCGGTGGAGCGGGGGTGGGTCGTCGCGTCGCTCATGTTCAACAACTTCAATGTGCGCACGAGCCACATCATCATCGCGCTGCTCCAGACGCGCCATCTGCGGGATTCGTTCTACGCCATCAGCAAGGAGTTCGAGAAGATCCGTCTCGATGAGCTGACGGACCGCCA
>WGEO01000035.1 GCA_015492715.1 Phycisphaerales bacterium
CCGATATCGCCGACGACGCGCCCGTCGCAGAACATGACCTCGATGCTGAAGACGAGATCGAGCGACTTCGGCGTGCGTCGCCGCTGGGTGATCGGCTCATCGCGGCGTTGGACGATTATTATGTGCAACGGCACGAGCTCGTGGGGTCCATTCAGCAGGGAGCCGGGCGGATCAACGAGCTGCACGGGGCGGCTGACTCGGACATCGCCAGACGCTGGCTGGAACTGCTCTTCCGTCATCTCGATCGTCTCCTGACGCTTGTCACAGCGTCAAACATCGGGCTCCCGGACTGGGATCCGGCGGTGATGGCTGAGCTCCTGGGCGAGATCGAGCACAACGCCCGCCTCGACAGGGCCGATCCGTCGATGACGCCGACAGGCTCCGATGAACATGCAGAGCGGGGGCTCCGCGGCCAGATCGAGCGGCTCCGCCTCCTGCCGGGCCAGGGCTCGCCCAGCGATGCGTGGCACGAGGACGCGATCGCCGCACTGGCCGGGGAAGAGGGCGCTCCCAGCACGGGGTCCTCGCTCGACTCCGGCGGCCTGCATTCGCTGGGCGTGTCCGTGCTGATGCGTGAGGCGCCGGGCGGCCGAGTCGATGATGCCTCTCCCATCGCCGGCGGTGGCGAGGGCGACGGCGGTGGTACGACGCAACACGCCCGTGATGCGAACCCACACAGCCCGCCGAGCGAAGAGGACGGCGAGTATCGCCCCGCGTCGTGGTTCGGAAAGGTATTGGCGGCCAGATTGCGACAGGCGGCAAGGCCCGATCGTAAGACAAAGCGCGTCAGATCGCGGGTCATCGACGGCGTCAAGTGCTACTCCGTCAACGATGCGCGGCGTTGGTGGCCCGAAGACATGCCGAAGAATCCGTGAATATGCGCAACACAGTGTGAACATGCGCAACGCGTGTCTGCGGGGCCTTTCCTTTACAGATCCCGCGTTCATGCTTGGGGCATGGACTCGAAGCTTGTAGGCCTGGACGCGCTATCTGATATTACAGGGTTGCCCAGGGAATGGCTGAGGCGTGAGGCTGACGCCGGGCGAATCCCATGCATCCGCGCGGGTCGTCGCAGGATGTTCGACCTGGACGCGGTGCTGAAAACCCTCTCTAACCGCGCCCGGCGCGAGGGGAAGGGGGTGCGCGATGCAGAGTGACGCACGCGAGACACGCGACCGCCTGCTGGTCGATCGCATCGAGGCCGCGCGGCTTCTGAGTGTGAGTCCGGGGACCGTCGACAATCTTCGACGACGCGGCGACCTGCCCTCGATCAAGATCGGCGCCCGGCGACTGTTCCGCGTCGCCGACCTGGATCGCTGGATCGCGTCGCGTATGGAAGGGGGGCGCCCATGAGCGACCCCGTCGAGCGTGTCCTGGACGCGCTGCGAGAGCAAGGGATCGAGGCGAAGCGCTCGGGCTCGGGCTGGGCGGCCCGCTGTCCGGCGCATGAGGACCGGAACCCGAGCCTGTCAATCGGTGTCGGCGACGACGGGCGGGTGCTGGTCCACTGCCACGCCGGGTGCGCGACGCGGGCGGTCCTGGAGGCGCTGGGGCTGCGTGAGTGCGACCTGTTCGCCGACGATCCGGGCCGACGCAACGGACGCACGCCGACGCCCCGGCGACGCGTCCCCGTCACCAAAACCCCGCGCCGCGGGGCCGCCAGAGGGGGTTTTGGTGACGGTGACACCAACAGCAAACCGAGCGGGCGCCTTTTTCCCGCGGCCAGGGACGCGGTGCGGGCGCTGGAGGCGACGCTGGGCACTCGCTCCAAGACCTGGACCTATCACAACGCGGATGGCGAGCCGGTCGGGCTGGTCGTCCGCTGGGATCGTGCCGACGGCTCGAAGGACATCCGTCCGATCGCGCGTCTGGCGGACCGGCTGTGGGGCGTCTGCGCGATGCCCGAGCCGCGACCGCTCTATTGCCTGTCCGAGCTGCTCGCGTCGGGACCGGATCAGAGCGTCTTCGTCGTCGAGGGCGAGAAGTGCGCCGACGCGCTGGCGGGCGTGGGCTTCGTGGTGACCACGAGCGCGGGCGGCTCGAAGGCGGCGGCGAAGACGGACTGGTCCCCGCTGCGCGGGCGTGAGGTGGTCATCCTCGCCGACCACGACGAGGCGGGCGACGCCTACGCCGAGGAAGTCGCCTCGTGTGCGCACGCAGCGGGCGCGTCGGACATCCGTGTCCTGCGCACGGGCGACCTGTGGCCCGGGTGTCCCGAGGGCGGAGACATCGCGGACCTGCTGGGCGAGGACGGGCCGTGGCGCACGCGGGACGACGCGGATATTCGCGAGGGGCTGCTGCAGGCCGCCGAGGCGGTCGAGCCGTGGCGCCCCGAGCCCGGGCCGGAGCCGCTGCGCTGGTGCCCGTTCCCCGTCGAGGCCCTGCCCGAGCCGCTGCGGTCGTTCGTCACGCGTGCATCGTCGGCGATGGGCTGCGACGAGGCGTTCGTGGCGTTGCCCCTGCTGGCGGGGCTTGCGTCGGCGATCGGCAACGCCCGCACGATCCGCCTGAAGGCGGGCTGGGAGGAGCCGGCGATCCTGTGGACGGCGATCGTCGGCGAGAGCGGGACGATGAAGACGCCCGCGATGCACGCGGCGCTGGAGCCGCTGCACGAGGCGCAGCGTCGGGCGTTCGCAGAGCACGCCGAGGCGATGGGCGAATATGAGGATGAACTCACGCGATGGCAGGCGGAGATGGCCGCCTGGCGCAAGAGCACCGGTCGTCTCGGCAACCCGCCGACGAGGCCCGAGACGCCCGTCTGTCGGCGCTCGCTCGTGAGCGATACGACCGTCGAGGCGCTCGCCCCGATCCTGCTTCAGAACCCGCGGGGCGTGCTGCTGGCCCGCGACGAGCTGGCCGGCTGGCTCGGCTCGTTCGATCAATACAAGAAGGGATCGCGCGCCGGGGCCGACTGCGCGCACTGGCTCACCATGCACAACGCCCAGGCCCTGACCGTCGATCGCAAGACGGGCACGCCGCCAACGATCCATGTGCCCCGCGCCTCGGTGAGCGTCACGGGCGGCATCCAGCCGGGCACCCTGCGTCGGGCCCTGGGCATCGAGCACCTGGAGAACGGCCTCGCGCCCCGCCTGCTGCTGGCCATGCCCCCGCGACGGCCCAGGCGATGGACCGAGGCCGAGGTCGACGACGACCTGCGCACACGCATGGACACGGTCTTCCAGCGCCTGCTGAACCTCGCGATGGACACCGACGCCAGGGGCATCCCGCGCCCACGCAGCATCCCGCTGCGCGACGAGGCCCGCAGACGCTGGATCGCGTTCTACAACGAGCACGCGGAAGAACAGGCGGATCTGTCGGGCGTCGAGGCGTCCATCTGGTCCAAGCTCGAAGCCGCGGCGGCACGCCTGGCCCTGGTCATCCACTGCGTCCGGCACGCGGCAGGAGACGCAACGCTCACAGACCCCGACCGGATCGACACGCCGAGCATCGAGGCGGGGGTCCGTCTGGCGCGCTGGTTCGCAGGCGAGGCACGACGCGTCCTGGGCACCCTCGACGAGAACGACAAGGACGACGAGCGGCGACGGCTGATCGAATGGATCGAGGCTCGCGGCGGATCGGTGACCGTGCGGGATCTGACGCACGGGCTGCGGGCGTTTCGTGGTGATGCCGACAGCGCCCGCCGGGCCCTGGACGCGCTCGCCGAGGCCGGGGACGGACGCTGGGAACGCCAACCACGCGACACCCACGGCGGGCGTCCGACTGCGCGTTTCACGCTTGGCAATCCCGCCACCGTCACCAAAACCCCCTCTGGCGGGGCCGAGAACAGGGGTTTTGGTGACGGCGACACCACAACAACCCCTGAAAACACACAAGCCAGCCCGCCCACGCCCCGGCGGGCTCTCAACGAGAAGCCAACCGATGAATCTGGGATGGAATCGCTTGACCCTGACCCGGAAAGTCCC
>WGEO01000036.1 GCA_015492715.1 Phycisphaerales bacterium
GGCACATTCATGATGACATAGTCCTTGTCGCGCTGGTAGACGGCGTGGGCCCGCACCGCCTGCTCGACGAGGTGCGGCAGGTCCATGTTCTCCTCGACATAGAACGACCCGAGCCCCGCAAATCGCTGGGCCTCGCTGATGCCCTCGTGCGTCAGGTGCGCGCTCTTGCGATCCAGATCCGCCTCGTAGTACTGCGTGTGCTTGTCGCGCTCGGCCTCCAGGCGGGGAAGTTCTGCCTTGGCCTCCTCGAGTCGCCTCTGCAGCTCCGGGATCTGCGACTTGTCGCGGGCCTGGCGGATGTCGCCCTCGAGCCCCTTGATCGTCTCCTTGCATGCCTTGACCTTGTCCTCGCACTCCTGCCAGGCCCGGTGCTTCTCGACCAGATGGCGGGCGATCTTGTCGGCGAGTTCGTAGCGTGGCTTGTCCTCGTGGGCCGCACCCGAGATGATCAGCGGCGTGCGGGCCTCGTCGATCAGGATCGAGTCCACCTCGTCGACGATCGCGAACTGGCGCTGACGCTGCACCTGCTGCTCGACCGTCCGCTTCATGTTGTCGCGCAGGTAGTCGAACCCGAACTCGCTCGTCGTTCCGTAGACCACATCGCAGCGATACATCCGGCGTTTCTCTTCCTCGGACTGCATGTGGCTGGGGTGGATCGCGCCGACCGTCATGCCCAGCGCGTAGAAGTAGGGAAAGGTCCAGTCGCGGTCGCGCTGCACGAGGTAGTCGTTGACCGTCACGACATGCACCTGCTGGCGCTGCACGCTGGCCAGGTAGCAGGCCAGCGGAGCGACGATCGTCTTGCCCTCGCCCGTCTTCATCTCGGCGATCTTGCCGCCGGCAAGCACCATCCCGCCGATCAGCTGCACATCGAACGGGCGACTGCGGAACGGGGGGCGGCTCTCGGGATACAGCTCGCGCACGGCCTCGTAGATCTCGTTGGGGATCGGGTGCCACACCCAACTCGGCACGGGGGCCGTGTTCCCCAGCAGATCTCCCTCGGGCTCACGGGGTTCGAGTTCGGCCATCTCCTGCTTCGTCCGCTCGTAGAGATCACGAACGGCGGGTGGCAGTCGCGAGGGATCGAACGCGTCGGCATGCTCGGGGTTGAAGATGTTCCGGATGCCGACGGCCCGGTCAATCGCCTCACGGGCGACCGCGAAGACCTCGACGAGAATCTCATCCTCCTTGGCACCGGCGTCGTGGCGCTCGCGGAAGACCCTGTGCATGTCGCGGATCTGCTCGTCCGTCAACGCCCGGACCTTCTCCTCCTGGGCATTGATCGCGTGGACCCGCTGGAGGTATCGCTTGACGAACCGCTCGTTCCGCGTGCCGATCAACTTGCTCAGAAAACCGCTGATGATGGGAATGCCCTGCCCTGCCATGGGATGACTCGCTCTGGAAATGCCGGGATGGGACCGGCGGGTGTGTGATGGATGGAATGCCGCACGACTGGATCAGCGCCGCAAACCGGCGCGCATGGGAAGACGGCCCGCCGGGGACGGGGGCGTCAGGTGCGTGTCTGGCAGGGGGGAGCGAGCCCGGACTCACCGCGCCGACAGGCCAAGCGAGGGGCCGTAGGGCGGCTTGCCCAGGCGTCTGAAGGGGAGAATCCCGCCTCCGGGGCCGTTATCGCCGCGACCTGCAGCGGGATGTCGCAGCTGATGCTCTCGCCCTGTGTGCCCAGGGCCGCGTGCAGCAGCGACGAGGCCCGCACGGGCTCGGCGGCCAGTGCCCGGGCCGTCGGCGCATCGAGCACGCCCAGCGCGAGGGCCAGCAGCAGCGCCAGGGGAAAGACCCCCCGGACGGGGCTCTCGCCTCCCCGTGACCGCTGTGTCGTGCGATGGTTCGAACGCGTGCTCACCTGCCCAAAGTATCGGCGACCCGTCTCCCAGAGGCAAATACCCTTGCGTTTTCGTCCCCGTTCGAGGCGACAGGCCCTTTCTGCGGGACCGCTCGCCTGTCGTCCGATATCGTCTTGGCCCGGCGGGGGGTTCGGAAGATCTATGGGGCCTCCCGTGCCTGTGTTCAGCGTGGAGGAACGGATGCCACAACTCGCTCAGAGGCACTCGCTGCCGAGCACGCGTCGCTCGATCACGCACAAGTTCTCGATCGACCGCCATGAGGGCTATCTGACGATCGGGCTTTTCCCGGACGGCTCGCCGGGAGAGATCTTCATCAAGATCTCCAAGGAGGGCAGTGCCATCAGCGGGTTCTGCCAGGCCTTCTGCCGGGCATTCAGCCTGAGCCTGCAGTATGGCCTGAGCGTCGAGGACGCCATCGTGCGTTTCAAGGGCATGCGGTTCGAGCCCAACGGCCCGACGAGCAATCCGGAAATCCCCGAGGCCTCCAGCATCGTGGACTATGTGGCCCGCTACCTTGAACTGCACTTTGCGGGCGACCGTTCGATCTGATCCTCCCATACGCCCTCAGACGACCCGGTTGGGCGGCTCGCCTCCCTCCAGCACCGCCCGCACATTGGCCAGCGCCATCCGCGTCATCTCCTCCCGGAATCGGCGCTCACCACTGCCCATATGCGGCGTCAGCACGACATTATCGAGTTCCAGCAGTTCCGGATGGACCCGGGGTTCCTCTTCGAACACATCCAGCCCCGCCCCCCAGATACGGCGTTCTTTGAGAGCCCGCACCAGGGCCGTCTCATCGACGATCGGCCCGCGTGCCGTGTTGATCAGAATCGCCCGGGGTTTCATCAGGCCCAGGCGACGCGCGTCGATCAGGTGACGCGTCTGGCTGGTCAGAGGCGTGTGAATGCTCACGACATCCGCCAGAGCCAGCCCCTCGTCGAGTTCGACACGCCGGGCCGCCAGCGGGGCCAGCTCGAACGACCAGTGGCGCGAGCGGGCGACATAGGCCACCCGCATGCCCAAGGCCTGTGCCCGGAGGGCCGTCGCATAGCCGATTCGCCCCGCCCCGACGATCAGCAGGGTTCTGCCCGTGACATCCAATCCGAGAAAGTCGTCCGGCCCGAGCACGCCCTTCCAGCGACCGGCGCGAATGAATCGGTCGCCCTCGACGACCCGACGGGCCACGGCGAGCATCAGGGCGATCGCCAGATTCGCGGTGCCCTCCGTGACCGCGTGGGGGGTATTGGTCACGATCACTCCCCGCGCTCTGCAGGCATCGAGGTCGATGTTGTCATAGCCGACGGCGTAGTTGGCGACGACGCGCAGCCCCGGGCCGGCCGCGTCGAGCACCTCCCCGTCGATACGCTCGCTGACCCAGCTGACGATCGCGCTGGCCCCGCGAACGAATGCCAGCAGGTCCGCCCGCGTCATCGCCTCCTCGCCCCCCACACGGAGATCGACGCCGGGCATCTCGAGTTCGCCCGGCAGTCTCCGGGTGATCGCCACAATCGGTCGTGTCATCGTGATGCTCCCAGCGGTGTCTGCGCCGATAGGCTAGGGTCTGCGCCGTGCTGACGGTGCTCTGCTGGAACATCCTGCACGGTGGGGGACCCCGCCGCCTGCCCGAGATCGCCCTTGCGCTGCTTGACCTGGCACCCGATGTCATCGTGCTCAGCGAGTATCGCTCGGCACGGGGTGGCGCGTTGCGAGGGGTGCTCGCCGACCACGGCTGGCATCATCAGGCATGCTCGAACCCACCGCCGCGTACGAATGGCGTCCTGATCGCTGCTCGATTCCCCTTCGAACCGATCCAGGAGGAGCCCCTTCCCCCATCGCTGGCCCACCGATGGCTCACGATCCGGCTGCTCATGTGGGATCTCGTGCTCACCGGGCTACACCTGCCCGAGGATCAGCGACGAGCCGACAAACGCGGGGCGTGGGCGTATCTGCTTCGCTCGGCACGACTTCGGATTGCTCAGCGGGCGGTCTTCGTCGGGGATTTCAACACCGGACGCCACCGCGTCGACGAGGCAGGGGCGACATTCGCCTGCTCGACGCAGATGGGGATGCTCTGGTCGATGGGCTACCGCGACGCGTGGCGAGAGACGAATGCACATGGACGGGCGGGGGTGCCGGAAGCGAGTTGGCAGAGCCCCGCGGGCGCATCGTTTCGCATCGATCACGCGTTCGTCTCGCCCGTGCTGGCGGGAGCAATCGAGGGTGCCCATCTGGTTCAGGACCTGCGCGAGCGGGGGCTGAGCGACCATACGCCGCTGCGTGTGTGCCTGTCGATCGAGCCTGTCAGCACAGAAATCCCGCAAAAAACAGGACTTTTTGGCCACCTCTGAGCCGATACGCCTTGTCAGGGGCCAAAAACCCTGTAAAACACGCGTCGAAGCGGCGTTCGGAGGCGCCGCTCAGCCACACAAGGAGTGCAAGATCATGGCCAAGAAGACGACCCGCAGGACCACGGCACGCAAAGCCACCACCCGCAAGACCACCAAGCGGACAGCCAAGCGTGCCAGCACGACCGCCAGCAGGACCCGCAAGAGCACGACATCGCGTGCGACAAAGGCCGCCGCGCCCGCACGCATGAAACTCACCACCGCCAGCAAGCCACGGACCAAGGCCGAGGTCATGGGCCTCCTGGCCGAGCACGCGGGCATCAGCAAGAAGGAAGTCGCCGCCGTCTTCGACGGCATGAGTCAGATCATCAAGAAGGACCTCTCCAGGTCCGGCCCCGGTGCCGTCAACCTCGGCGGACTCATGAAGGTCACGGTGCAGCGCAAGCCCGCGACCAAGGCCCGCAAGGGCATCAACCCCTTCACGGGTGAGCCCACCATCTTCAAGGCCAAGCCCGCACGCAATGTCGTCAAGGTCCGCCCCATGAAGGCCCTCAAGGACCTCGTCTGAGCGTCACCGACGCTCCGGATCGCTCAGCATGACAAAGGAGGCCCCGTCCCTTGCCGGGCGGGGTCTTTTCTTGTTGGTACGGTGTGGTGTTATGTGCCGGCCCGGCTTGCTTGGACCCGTTCGTGCCCTCGCAGCAGGAACAGCCCCGCCTCGAGCACGATCCAGATCTCCATGCCCAGCATGAGCGCCGAGATCAGCAGCAGGTGCAGTTGGCCGCTCCGGCCGGCAAACCCCATGATCATGTCGCCGATCGCCCATCCCGTCATCACCAGCATGAAGACCATCGGGATTGCGGTGACCCAGAAGGGGCGGCGTGAGCGGACGAGCCAGACGGTCAGCACGAGCAGTGCAAGCCCGCCCAGCAACTGGTTCGTGGCACCGAAGATGGGCCAGAGGATCAGCCCGCCGGCCCCCGCGCCCGCCAGCCCCTTGCTGGGCAGGTCGCTGAGCGCCAGGGCGCCCGCCGTCAGGACCGCGATCGCCGTCGCCCCGAATCGGTTGGCGATCAGCCCCCGGACACCGGGTGGCGGGAGCATCCGCACGATCCGCGTGCCGACCCCGCCGCACTCCGGGCAGGTATCGCCCGACAGATCCTCGACGCAATAGCCGCACGCCCGGCACACGACCTCCGAGGGCAGGCTCGCCCCGCCCGAGGCCAGTTCGGCGATGACATACCGCTGGAGTCGGCACGCCGAGTCGAGCGTGGTCGCGGCGAAACTGGCCACGAAGACGCCCATGATGGCGATCGCCAGCGCGTGGCTGATACCGAGGGATTCGATCATGTTCGCCGAGCCCACGATGAACGGCTCGAGTTTGGCGCCCAGCCCGCGCGAGCCCCCCCAGGTCGCGTAGTAGAGGTCCCACGCCGGAGCCCCCTCGAGCGTCTGCACGACCATCGGAGGCGGTGCCGAGCCCGCGTTCATGATCGGCGCGATCTCGATCCTGACGCCCAGCCCGATCCCGGCGACACACGCGAGGATCACGAGCGTCGCGAGGAACCCCTCCGTCAGCATCGCCCCGTACCCGACATACTGGGCGTCGCCCTCGGAACGCAGCTGCCTGCTGGAGCATCCGCTGGCCACGAGGCAGTGGAACCCGCTGATCGCACCGCACGCGATCGTGACGAACAGGAACGGGAGGATCGGCGGGACATAGCCCCCGGCTGTCGCAGGCTCGGGGCGACGCACGAACGCCTCGCCCACGATGGGCGGATGGCTCACCAGCAGACCCAGCAGCAGCAGGCCCATCGCGATCAGCAACTGCCAGGAGTTGATGAAATCACGCGGCTGGAGCAGCGTTTGCACGGGCAACACGCTTGCAATGAACACATAGACCAGCAGCAGGATCGTCCAGAAGGCCGCGGGGCTGATGTGGTCCGTGATCGACGCAGGCAGCACCACCTGCATCCACGGGAAGTTGGCGGCGAGCACGATCGTCGCGTACATCAGGCCCACCGCGACCACGCTGCCCAGCAGCAGGCTCCCGCCCCGACGGATCCACAGCCCGAGCCCGATCGCGATGGGGATCTGGAGCCAGACGGGAGCAACGCTCGAGGGGAATCTCGCGAAGACCGCCGAGATCACCAGCCCGAAGACCGCCAGCACCACCCAGAGACCCACGAGCACCACGATCAGGAAGAGCCAGCGGACGCGCGGGTTGATGACATCCTTCGACAGGTCTGCGATCGTGCGCCCCTTGTGGCGCATCGAGATCACGAGGCTTCCGAAGTCGTGCACCGCCCCCATGACGATGCTGCCGATCAGCACCCACAGCAGCGCCGGGACCCAGCCCCACGCGACCGCGACCGCCGGGCCCACGATCGGTCCCGTCCCCGCGATGCTCGTGAAGTGGTGCCCGAAGACCAGTTCCTTGCGGCTGGGGACATAGTCGATCCCGTCCTCGAGTTCCCGGCTCGGCGCCACACGCTCGGGGTCCAGGGCGAAGATGCGACGGGCCAGATATCGCCCGTAGGTCCGGTACGCGATGATGTAGAGGAAGAATGCCCCGACCGCAATCAGTACCGTTTCCATGCGTCCATCCCCGACACAACAACCCCGATGCAATCCGCCATCGCCTCGGACCGGTCTTTCGAGCACGATGTCCGAAGCGTTCCCATCCAGACTACCAAGCTCGCCCCCCGCATTCGAGTCGCTGCACACAGGCGGATCGGTCCGGCCCCTTTCCACTGCGAATGATCCCCGGATGACTCCCTTGCATGAACCTCCGCTGATCCGCGTCTCATCCCGTGCCGTCGCCCTGGAGACGACGCTCCTGCTGCACGGCGTGCCACGCGATGCGGCCCTCCCGCTTGCCCGGGAACTGACCTCGATCGTGCGCGCACATGGTGTCGAACCGGCGCTGATCGGGCTGGTCTCGGGGCGGCCCGTCGTCGGCATCGACGAGGACGAACTCCTCGCACTCGTGCAGGCCCGAGATGTGCCCAAGGCCAACAGCGCGAACCTGGGCGTCCTGATGCATCGCGGCTCGCACGGCGCGACGACCGTGAGCGCCACGATGGAGATCGCCCATCTGGCGGGCATCCGGGTCTTCGCCACGGGCGGCATCGGGGGCGTGCACCCCGAACTTGTCCGTCGAGTGGACATCTCCAGCGACCTGGCTGCGCTGGTACGCTTTCCGCTCGCCGTCGTGACCAGCGGGACCAAGGGGCTGCTCGATGTCCCCTCGACGCGAGAGGTGCTGGAAACCCTGGGCGTGCCGGTCGTGGGCTGGCAGACCGACGAATACCCGGCGTTCTATGTGCGGACCTCCGGCTGCAGGGTCGATGCCCGCTTTGACGACATCGAGGACCTGGCGTCGTTCGTATCGACGGAACTTGCGCGCACGAATCGGGGCATCGTCGTGGCCAATCCGATCCCCGCCGAGCACGCCATCGATCCGGTCGAGTTCGAGGACTGGCTGGCGCAGGCACGCGAGCGTGCAGGCGACGCCGACGGGCGCGATGTAACCCCCGCGATCCTCGCGGCGCTGCATGAGATCTCAAATGGTCGCACGCTCGAGGCGAATCTTGCCCTGGTGCGTGCCAATACGGATCTGAGCGCCCGTTTGTGTGCCAGCTTGGACCAGCCGTCGTGAGAATCATCCGTGAGGGCATGTTGCCGGGGCGGGTGATCTTGGAGCTTTTCTGCGGGTATCGTGTCGGGATTGCCATCGGGAGTTTCGATGATGAGCCAGTGCTGCGTCCGGTAAGTTGTCCGTGGCAGGCGCGGATTCATCGAGGGGCTGGAAATCCCCGGGTTCGCACATTCCGGGATTGATCCGGCATGCGTGATCGCGGACGCTGGGACGGGTCTTGCGTGAGTGTCGAGGGGAGTTCGTCGCTCCTAAAGCGTTCCTGTGGGAAGGTGTGCCCGGTGGCGCACAGGGAAGGGCATGGGCGCACGCGTCGTGCGATCGGGAGAGGTGGGGATGATCGAGCACAGAATCAGGCGGGGCGCACCTGCGTGTCTGGCGATCCTGGGACTGTTCGTCGGCGACGCGTCGGCGCAGCACTTCAGCACGCAGAACGGCGGGCCCGGGGGTGCTCCGGGGTCTGCGATTCAGGAAAAG
>WGEO01000037.1 GCA_015492715.1 Phycisphaerales bacterium
GCAGGAAGATCCGGATCATGTCTCGATCGCGACGCTCGACGACGGCCGAATCGTCGTGGAGGCCAACCGCTCCATACCTCAGGGCACACAGAGAGTGCGGTATATATTAGATAGCCAGTGGCGTGTCGTCGAGGTTCGCCCTGGTGAGCCTGTGCCCTCGTTTCCCACCCGCTTCGAGTACGAAGACGGCCCCGTCGAGACGGGCTCGGCGGTCCTGCCTTCCGTGCGTGTTTTCAAACTCGGAACCGGGGAAGATCTCCGATTCGTTCGCGCGGATATGCAGCATGAGGATCAGGCCCCGACGGAGTGGTTTTCGCCGGAGCATGTGAAGATGGAAATGGTCGAGATTGCCCGGCACACGACCGCGATTGCGGTTCGAGATCCGCAAGAGTCAGCGGGAGATGATGGAGAGGCAGACAGAGAGGAATTCATGGGTGTTCGGGTGGCGCCCCGTTCACCGGGGCGGGTGCCGGGCGGAAAGACGAAGCAGGCCTCCGTGCTGATCCTGCTGGGCGTCGTTCTCGTTGTGATAGGGATCGCAGTATGGGTTCGTCGAGCAGCCGGGTAGTCTTCCGCCTTGTCGACACGGTGATCTCTGTGGCAATCTGGATCAGCGCCGTCGTGCTGCTCTATGCGGGGATCGCCAAGATGGCGGCCATCCCGGCATTCGCCGCGACTCTGCAGCATCATGGGATCGTTCCCGAGACGATAGTGCATCCGGTTGCCTTCGGAGTCGCCGGGGCCGAGGTTGGGATCGGTGGGACAACGCTCTGGTGCCTCCTCCTGCAGAGCAGGGCGACGCCTGTCGCGGTAGCAGGTTTCGCGTTGATCTATGCATGCTTTGCGGTGTATGGCTACCTGGTCCTGGTGGAAGGGGATTCGAAGTCGTCGTGCGGGTGTGGGCTGCCGCGATTCATGCTGGAGGATTGGGGGAGGCCCGTGTGGCGTTCGTCAGTCGCATCGCTTGCTCTGATTGGCGCAAGCATTCGCTGTGGGCATGTGATCTCGAGGGTTCGCCAGGGCGATGGGGCGTCGGTGCGATCCGCACAGGCATAGGGTCGTGCGGGCGCTTGTGGCAGCGTGTCTGATACAAGCAGGAAGAGAACAGCCACGCATTGCGAACAACAACACGGGGGCCAACTGAATCCCGCGCGTCGTTTCTATCGGTTGAGCCCGGTGTTACTCGGCTTCAGGTGGTCTGTGATCCGCGTGGGGGGAAGCGTCGCACGCCGTGCTGTCGGGCGAGTGGTCTGACTCCCCTCCGCGACGGTCATGGGGCTGGGCATCACGCTGGTGGTGCGGCGTGTGCTGGTGGCGGGGCGTCATGCGGTCTCTCTGGGGAGCGGCTCGCCGGCTCTTGTCGTGGTGTTGCTCCTGTGCCCCCAGCCGGCCGCGCAGGCGGTCCAGACGCTGCCTCATGCGATCATGATCGGGATGATCCGTGCCCGGGCCGCGTCGGGTGCGGGGGCCTGCGCGACGGCCACACAGCGGGCAGGCCGAGTGGTCGCGACCCGGGCGAGCGTGTTTCTGCCATCGGGTCGGGGCCTTCGCCCGACGATCACGATCGGCAAATCGCGGTCGTGGCGAATGACGCAGTGCCAGCGGCGGGGGCCCCGCCCTGCGCCCGGCGGCGAAGGGGCGATCGACGCGCCGACCGGATGCGTCTCCCCGGCGCTGGCGTGCCATCTCCGCGAGCCTGCGTGCCAGGCCCGGATGCTCGCCGAGCAACTGATGCATACGCATCGCCCGGCGCAGGTTCTCGTCGGATGGGCGGGCATGCATGCGCCCGCGACGGGCGTTCCAGGGCCGGCGAGGTCGAGCATCGCGCGGCTCGGCATGATGTGCTCCGTGATGATCCGTCGCGACGGGCGGATGCTTCGGGATCGATTCGTTGGTATTTGCAACGCCGGCACTTGCAGGGGCAGCGAGCAAGAGACAGACCGATAACGCACTGCGCACGAACATGACGCGTCCTTTCGACTGGATTCTGATGCATGCCGCCCGAAAGCCGGCGGCCTCGCCATGCACAACGCGGATGTCCGCGCCGCGATTGCAGGTGAGCGGTCAGAGTTCGACGATCTGCATGTCGGCCTCGCGATGCTCGATCGCGGGCATGCGGACCTCGCTGGCAAAGCATGCCAGATCCGGGTGAGCCTGGGCCATCTGCTGGCGGGTGTCGGCGGGGTTGAAGATGCGGGTCCTGCCGAAGCGGACCTGCACAGCCGTGGGCACCTGTCCGGGTCCGTCGTCGACGATGCTGTAGCCGATGAACGGCTCGGTGTCGGGCTCGACCTGCCCCAGATCGACGAGCATGTCGAGGGCGATCTGGGCTTCGGGCTTGGCGCCCTCGCCCGTGGGGATGGCCTGCTCGAATGCCTGGAGCATGCCGCGCGCGTTCTCGAAGGTGCCGGCCTTCTCGGCCCAGGTCGCTCCCGCGAGGACGACATCGGCCCGATCGACGAGGCGCGATCGCAGCGTGTCGATCAGCACCAGGTAGCGGTCCTCGAGCATGTCGAGGAAGTCGTCCGTGGCCCAGGGGCTGGGGTAGTTGCCCGTGCAGATGACGCCCGCGATGTCGGCCCATTGGGCGCCGATCTGGTCGAACTCGAGCACCTCGCCGCCCATCGCACGCAGGACACGGCGCACGCCCCGCGCGTTGGGTGCCTTCTCGGCGTAGATCCGGTAGGCGTTGGGGTCTTCCGGCGAGGCGCCGGGCGGGAAGATCTTGTCTTCGCCCGAGACCGGCACGGGGCCGACGATGAGACGGGCCTGCGGGTCCAGCGCTCGCGCCAGGCGGGCCAGCAACCAGGCGTCCTCACAACCGAGCATCGGGCTGACGATGAGGGCCAGACGCCCGCCGCCGTCGATCCGTGTGCGCAGTTCGTCGACGGCATCGGCGTAGGCGGCGTCCTCGTCGCAGGGCACCAGCGTGCCGAACTCGCGTCGCATCGCGCCGGTCAGGCGCTGATCGCTGTGGATGTGCTTCCAGCCGTAGCGGATCTCGTCGCTGATCCACCACTTGTTGAGTTCCATGTTCTCGCGCGGCTTGATGCGGTAGATCCGTCCCTCGTTGTGCTCGATCCAGATGTTGTCGCCGCTGGCGGTGATGCCGTCGATGCTGGGCGTGCGCTTGAGGAACCAGACGCGCTGGGCGAAGAGGAAGTCCTTGTCCAGCAGAGCGCCGACGGGGCACAGGTCGATGACATTGGCGCTCAGTTCGTTGTCCAGCGCCACGCCCGGGAAGACATCGATCTCCTCCTTGTTGCCCCGCCCGTCGACATAGAGCTCGCCGGTGCCCGAGACCTCGCGCGTGAACCGGACGCATCGCGTGCACATGATGCAGCGGTCGGCGTAGAGGTACACATGCGGGCCGAGGTCCTTCTTCGGATTCTTGACCTTGGTCTCCTCGAATCGGCTGACGCTGCGTCCGTACTTGTAGCTGTAGTCCTGGAGATAGCACTCGCCGGCCTGATCGCAGACGGGGCAGTCCAGCGGGTGGTTGATGAGCAGGTATTCCATCACCGCCTTCTGGTTGGCGATGGCCTTGGGGTTCTTCGTATGGACCACCATGCCGTCGATGGCCGGCGTCTGGCAGGTCGGCATGAGTTTGCCGCCCAAGAACGGTGCAAGTTTGCCGTCGGCCCGTGGGTCCGGGGCATGGACCTCGGCAAGGCAGATCCGGCAACTGGCGACGATGCTCAGCGCGTCGTGGTAGCAATATTGCGGAATCTCGACGCCGTGGGCGTTGGCGACCTGCAGGATCGTCTGGCCCTTCTCGAACTCGCAGACGGTGCCGTCGATGGTGATGCTGGGCATGGGGCCAATGGTAGCGGGCAGGCGCCCCGCCGGGGGGCCTGCGGGGCAGTGAGAGGTGGCGAGAGGGGGCCGGTTCCGGGGCTCGGGGAATCCAAGGACTGAGCCCAGAGATTGGGCCGGGAGCCCCGGCTGGCCAGAATTGTCACCACGGGACTCCGTGTGTGGTCATTCAGCCCCCGGGATCGTGCCGATGAGCATTGGCATGACGGTTGCACGCTTTTCGTGGCCATGGCTCGGGAGGACTGATGCGATCCAAGCGTGCGGTCATTGCCATCGTCGCTGTTTGCATGCTCGCCGCCGTCGCGGGTGCGTGGTGGATGCTCCGGGGAGGAGCAGCTGGCACGATCCGCATTACCACCTTCAACGCCGAGGGGCTTCTGGATGAGGGCGATGCGTCGGTCCTCGAGGAGGTCGCCCGCGCGATCCGCTCGGCGGACCCCGACATCCTCGCCATCCAGAATGTCGCCGACGAGCAGGCCGTCCGGGACTTCGTGGCAACCTACCTCAGCGGCCTCAGCCTTGAGCACATCGCGGCGCCGGACAGCGGACGCGAGGACGGGCAGCGGTGTGCGATCGTCAGCCGCTGGCCCATCGACGAGGCCCGGGTCTTTCCCGATCTCGAACTCATCGGCGAGCATCCGCGCACGCTCGACGGGAAGTCGAATCCGTTCAGGGGCGAGCCGATGCGGTTCCGCACGGCCCCGCTTCTGGCGACGATCGATACGCCGTCGGGCCGGGTCGGCGTGCTCAGCATCGATCACAAGGGCGGGAATCGGTTCTCCTACTGGCGTGAGGCCGAGGCGCGGGGCGTTGCCCAGATCCTCCGCGTGCACGCATCGGACGCCTCTGCCATCGTCTGCGCGTCCATGCACGACGAGTCCGGGGCGCCCGTCCTCGACGCCTACGCCCGCGAGGGGCTGATCGATCCGATCGAGACCGACGCCAAACGGAAGGCTCTGGCCAGCGAACCCTCCGGTGATCGGACGGACTTCGTGCTCGTCCGGCGGGAAGACGAGCATCAGGTGCGGGCCTCGGGCACGCGCGTCGACGAACTGGATCTCGATCTCGAGGATCTGCACTATCCGCTGACGATCGAGTATCGACCTCGCCGGGATTGAGCACTCAGCCCGGGCGGGCGGGGGAGATCTTCTCCAGCATCGCCCGCACGCGCGGATCGTCACGGATGGGCGCAAGGTCCGGATCGGCGACCGCCCGCGCGTAGTTCTCCCAGCCGGCCTCGATCGCCCGTTCCAGCGCCTCGATCGCCTTCTCATGCTCGCCCGCGCGAGCCGCATAGCACGCCAGGTTGTAGAGCGGCACACGCGACGGACGCAGTGAGCAGAACACCTCCATCAGTTCCATCGCCTCGCGGAACGCCTCGCGTGCCTCGTCGGGACGATCGAGCTTCTCGCGCAAGATCCCGATGTCGTACCACAGACCCGCGACATGGGTCGCGTCCTGATCGCGGGCAGAAACCGGCGGAGCGGTTACCGCCTTGACATATTCCTGCTCGGCTCGTGCATAGGCCGAGTAGGCCAGATCCATCTCGCCGTCGCGCTCGTGATACTCGCCCAGACGGCGCCAGTCGAAGGGCGTGCCCTGCTGGTGGGCAAGATAGCGGATGAGTCCCTGCTTGGATCGCGGGACATCGCGCCATCGTGGTGCGTCCTGCGCGTGATGCGGGAGCACACGGGGAGGCGAGTCGGCCTGTCCCAGCAGGGTCCACAGCCCAACCGCCACCCCGATGAGCATGGAGATCCACAGGACGCGGGCGACGCTCAGGCGATCCATGCCATGATTGCAGCAGGTCCGGGCGGGCCGGTCAAGGCGTCTCCTACGCTTGCCCCATGGCGAAGATCCAGCCTCCCAAGGGCACGCGCGATCTGTATCCCCTCGAGGCCGCCCGCCGGCGCTGGCTCTGCGAGCGTTGGCGAGCGGTGGCGATCCGGCACGGCTTCGAGGAGGTCGACGGGCCCACTTTCGAGACGACCGACCTCTACGCCGTCAAGTCCGGCGAGGGCATCCTGGGCGAACTCTTCCAGGCGTTCAGCGGCAAGGACCCGCGCGAGGTCGAGCAGATCCGCGAGGGGCGACCGGCTCCGTACGCCCTGCGCCCGGAGTTCACGCCCACGCTCGCGCGCATGTACGCCCAGAAGGCCCGCACGCTGCCCGCCCCGTGCCGGTGGTTCCAGATCGGGCCGTTCTTTCGAGCCGAGCGCCCCCAGCGCGGGCGTCTGCGTGAGTTCCTGCAATGGAATGTGGACCTGCTGGGCGACGCGAGCGAGCGTGCGGACGCCGAGATCATCGCCTGCTGCATCGCTTTTCTGGAGTCCTGCGGGCTGACCAGCGAGCAGTGCACGGTCCGTGTCTGCGATCGCGATGTGCTCGCCGAGGTGCTCGAAGAAGTCGGCCTGCGCGACGAGCGGGCCCAGGAGGCGGCCCTGCGCGTGCTCGACAAAAGGGGCAAGGTCCCGCCGGATGTCCTGCATCGGCTCGCATCCGAGGCGGGATTCGATATCGAGCAGTTCGACGCCCTGTGCATCAAACGATCGCGCAGCGCCGATGTGCAGGGGCGCTTTGCCGACCTTGACCCGCACTGGATCCGATGGGACTGGTCCATCGTGCGCGGGCTCGCTTACTACACCGGCACCGTCTTCGAGGTCGTCGCCGACGGCGAGCGGGCCGTCGCCGGCGGGGGGCGCTATGACAACCTCATCGAACTCTTCGGCGGGCCACCCACGCCCGCGGTGGGCTTTGCCATGGGCGATGTCGTCATCAGCCTCCTGCTCCAGGACAAGGGCCTGATGCCCGACGAGAAGGAACTCCTGGACGAGATCGGCGCGCGTCCGGACGCCTTCGTCCTCAGCGCCGATCCCGCCCTCGACGATCGCGTCAACAGCGTGCTCCGCGACCTGCGACACGCGGGCCTGCACGCACGACGCACATCGAGGCAGACAAGGAATGTCGGCAAACTGCTCAAGGAAGCATCGCAGCAGCACGCGAAAGCCGCCGTCATCCTGGAATCGCTCGAGGAGGCGAGCGTCAAATGGCTCGATGCCGCCGGCAAGCAGGAGCGGGTCCCGATCGCCGAACTCGTGGCCTATCTGCTATCGCACGCCCGCTCTGATGGGTCTGGCCCCCGTGCCTGAGCCGGTCCGGTCCGTCGGCATAGTCCGAGGCGGGTCGGCGCTCCCCTTTTCGGTTCTACCCTTGTGCCATGAGCATCGCCGAGCAGATCCGCGTCGCCCGCGAGATTCCCCTGGCACATCGTCGCGCTCTCGCGGTGGTCTTCTTCACGCTCTTCATGTCCCTGTGCGCACAGATCAATGTCCCGCTCCCGCCGTTCGGCGTGCCCCAGACGCTCCAGACCCTCGCCGCCGTCCTCTGTGCCCTGTGCCTCGGGCCCCGCATGGGCATGGCCTCCATGGGCCTCTACGCCCTGATCGGAGCCATCGGGGTGCCCGTCTTTGCCCAGGGCAACGCCGGGCTGGGCACCATCCTCGGGCAGACGGGCGGCTACATCCTCGGCTTCATCGCCTGCCAGCCCGTCGTCAGCCGAATCGTCCGCCGATCCGATGGCTCGATCCGCGGCTGGGGTGCCATGATCCTCGCGACCCTCGCCGGGCACGCCGTCATCTTCGCGCTGGGGGTCCCCTGGCTCTACGCCGTCCGCAGGCTCGATGCAGGCCTCGAACCCATCACCTGGGCCAGCGCCATCCGGGGCGGGCTGGTCGTGTTCATCCCGGGCATGATCATCAAATCGGCCCTGGCAGTCTGGATTGCCCGCCTCGCCGCCCCCTGGGCCGCCGCAAGGCTGTGGTAGCGGCTTTGCCAAAAAATCTGATTCTGCGGAATACGACCCCGCGAGTCGGGGTTCGTGTTGGCAGAGGTGCACGAGGCGAGGCGACGAACGCCGGTGCCGGGCACTTCTCTCGAACACCCCAGTGTCCCCCCCCAGCCCCGGCGGACCATCGTTGGCCGTCGGGGTTTTCTCTTCCGAGCCGCAGACTCGCCGGGGTCATGATCCAGTCCGAACATGTGCCGCGAGCGGTCTGTGTGCGCGGGTGTCGGCGCAAAGGTCCCAGAATCGAGCCCTCAGAAGCCGCGCTTGGTCTTGCTCGCGACCTTGTCGTCGATGATCTTGACGGTGATGATCTTGCCGTCCTCCTCCCAGACGTAGGTCCGGTTGGAGACATCATCCCGGGATCGCTCGGGGATTCCCCCGGTCCCCAGGCTCGTGCCGCTGGATTCTTCGAGTCGCCCCTCGCCGAGAATCTGCTCGACCTGGGCCAGCGACATGCCCTTCTCGATCTGCTCGTAGTTCTCGAGCGTGACCTTCTCCTCACAGCCGACGAGCAGGATCAGGGCGGCGAGCAACGCGGGCAGCGCGATCCGCATGGGACACCTCCGATTGCCCCAGCGTACCACAACCGCTTGCACATTGGAACGCTGTGCGCTGTATCAGAACGAGAAGCGGTCGACAGGCAGCGAGAATGGCGCCTTGGTCAGCACGCCCTCGGGGCCGGTATAGGCCCTGCGCAGGGCGTCCAGGAATCCGCTGTCGTCGCCGTTGGCAAGACGGGTGGCAACCCCCTGCGGCGTGGGTGTGCCGCGAGAGCCTGAGTGGGCGCCCTGCGCGAAGAAGATGGTCGCCTCGCTCGTGGCGGCGATTTTGGCAAGCAGATCGCGCGTCTGGTCGTCCAGACCGCCGTCCTTGACCATCCGGGCAACGAGGGTCAGCGAATCGCCCGCAAAGCCCGCGGCAAGCACGATCGATGCATCGTGGTCGCCCCGCTCGGAGAACAGGCCGGCGGTGAAGGCGCTCTGCACGACCTCCCCGGCCCGCAGGATCGCCCGCAGACGCTCGATATCCACCGAAGGCTGGGTGCGCAGGGTCTGGCCCATCCGCGTCGCGATCGCATCCAGTGCCCGCCCACGATGTTCACTCAGGGCCCCCTCGGGACCCGCATCGGTGACGAGCCGGAGCGTGACGATGAGGCGGTCGAGCACGAACGGATCGTGCTCTTCGCCCAGACGCGTGCCGATGGCGTCGATGAGACCCGGAATGTTGCGCACCGCGGGCGGGGAACGCCGGATCGCCTGGAAGACCAGCCCCAGCGACGAGCCCGCGGCATATCGCACGCTCGCGTCCGGATCGTTCAGGGCAGCCAGCGGCAGTTGGGCCGTGCGCTCCGTCGCGATGCTCCCGGCCAGATACAGCGCCACGATCCGCTGGATGGCCTCGCTCGATGCCAGCATCCGCTCCAGATCGCTGACGATCGCGGTCGAATAGGCGAAACGGAACGAGGGCGTGGGGCGGCGATTGCCATCGACGGCGACCTGACGCTGCAGAGCCTGACGCGCCCGACGAATCCGGATCAGATCATCCGACATGAGGTCGGCGATGTGTGCCTGCACGAACTCACGCACCTGGCGTTCCTGATCGGCGCTCAGGGCCGACGGGCTCTGCGTGATCGTCTCGGGCAGGTCACGGGCGACCTGGGCCGACACATGCGCGGGCATCAGCAGCACCAGCATGCTGATGAGCAAGACGATCCGCCGTGAGACTGGCACCACCAAGGAAAGCCCCTCTCGGTCTGGACGGGGACGACCCCCGTCGAGCGACAACCATAGCC
>WGEO01000038.1 GCA_015492715.1 Phycisphaerales bacterium
CAGCGAGCCCGCCGGCGTATTCAGGAATCCTTCTTCCTTGAACTTCTCGTGCAGGCGATCGGCAGGAAGGGCACGCACGCCCGTGATGAACCGCTCGCGCATCTGCCAGAGTTGCTCGAGCACGCCCTGCGGATCGGGATAGCGCGACGGATCGCCGGCGGGCTCGCTGCCCATGCCGAAGAGGTCCGCATAGCCATCCGGCAGCTCGCCCATGTCGGCGCCCATCATGCTCCCGAGGCCGTGGTGCGCATAGGCGAGATGCCCGGCCTGCCACAGCGCGTGGTTGGCTCCGTCGAAGGGCTGCGCAAGCCACTGGTCGCCCTCGAAGCCGCTCAGGTATCCCTGGAGCATCCGCGTCCCGAAGTTGTGGGCGAACTCTGCATGATTCTTGATCGCATCGGCGGCGTCGGACATGCTGCGTCTCCTTGTGGGAATCACCGGACTCCGCGTGGTCCTCCGCGAACCGACCACAAGGGAACATTGTTCGCGCGGATGGATGCGGGCGTGCAGATTCCGATCAAAAAGAGCCTGCCGTCCTGAAAGGGGAACAGACAGGAAAGAACCGCCTGCCCGCGCTCCGTGATAGGCTGACATGCTCGATGGGAGGTGCGTGATGAGCCTGTGGGTTCTTCTCCGATCCTTGTGCCAGATTCTCGGCGAGGCGGCCCGAACCGCCCGCCGTGCCGTGATCCGGGCTTGTTCGTGTGTCGGGTTCGTCGTTGCTGCGTCTGGCGCCAGCGGCGATGTCCGCATGCCGGCGATCCTCTCGGATCACATGGTCCTCCAGCAGGACGCCGAGATCCGCCTCTGGGGCTGGGCGGATCCCGACGAGGCGATCGAGGTTCGCTGGACGATCGACGATCAGGTCGCGCGCACGCACGCTGGCACGGATGGCCGCTGGCAGGTTGTACTGCGCACCCCCGCCGTCGAGGCGGGCGCCCGCCACACGAAGCACGAGATCACCGTCCGCGGGCAGAACGAGGTCGTCATCCGTGATGTCCTTCTGGGTGAGGTATGGCTTGCGTCGGGCCAGTCCAACATGGAGATGCCGCTGGGCCCGCATGCCTACGGCGTGCGCGACGGTGCCCGCGAGATTGCTAACGCGCAGTGGCCCGAGATCCGGTTCTTTCAGGTTGCTCGTGCGTTCTCGCCCATGCCCGTCGAGGATGTCCGGGGTCGCTGGCAGGTCTGCTCGCCCGAGACGATCGGGCCGTTCAGTTCGGTGGCCTATTTCTTCGGCAGGAGCATCCACCTGCGCCAGCGGGTGCCGGTCGGGCTGATCGGCTCGTACTGGGGCGGGACGGTCTGCGAGGCATGGACCAGCCCCGCAGGCCTGCGCGACTTTCCCGAGTTCCACGGCGCGCTCACGCTCGCCCAGCGCCTCGGCGCGAACCCGGGTCTGGGCGAGGAACTCGCGGCCCGTGCGCTGGCGGGCTGGTGGGACAAAGCCCGACGCATCGACGAGGGCAGCCGCGGGGACGCCTGGGCACGAGCGGACCTGGACGACAGCGACTGGAAGCAAGCGCCCGTTCCCGGCTCCTTCGAGGCGGTGTTCGGCGAGCACGACGGGTTCGTGTGGTACCGCCGGTCGTTCGAATGGCCCGACGATCTTCCCGTCTCGCGGGCGCGCCTGAGCCTCGGGGCCATCGACGACATGGACACGGTCTGGATCAACGGCGAGCGGGTCGGCGGGATCGATCGCCCGGGATTCTGGAATCGCCCCCGCGTCTACGAGGTCCCCGCGGATCTGCTCATCCCCGGGCGCAACACGATCGCCGTGCGCGTGCTGGACACGGGCGGGCCCGGCGGCTTCAGCGGCGAGCCGGACGCGATCACACTGGAAGCTCTGGCAGAAGACAGTGTCCGAATCGACCTGAGCGGATCGTGGCGCGTGCGTGCGGGTGCGTCGATGCGCGATCTGGGGGCCATGCCCGCGATCCCCGCGTTTCATCACAACAGCCCCAGCGCGCTGTATCAGAGCATGATCGCGCCGCTGACGCCCCTGCGCCTGGCGGGTGTGATCTGGTATCAGGGCGAGAGCAACTGCACGCGGGCACGCCAGTATCGCCGTCTGTTCCCCGCCATGATCGCCGACTGGCGAGCCCGATTCGAGCAGGACCTTCCGTTCTTCTTCGTGCAGATCGCGCCGTTTGCCTATCCGGGCGACACGGGGCAGGCCGCCGAACTGCGCGAGGCCCAGTTGCTGAGCATGCAGGAGGTGGCGGGCACGGGCATGGCGGTCACGATGGACATCGGCGACCCGCGCGATATCCACCCCAAGGACAAACGCCCCGTCGGACGCCGTCTGGCGCTCTGGGCGCTCGCGCATGTCTATGGGCACGATGTGATTCCCAGCGGACCGATCCCGCGCGACGCCGAGTTCTCGCGGGGGCAGGCGGATGTCTCCTTCGAGCACGCCGAGGGTGGGCTCGTGCTTGCGCCGGGCTTCGATCCGTCGATCTTCGAGGTCGCCGGGCCCGACGGGCGGTACCTGCCCGCCGATGAGGTCAGCGTCGAGGGATCGCGCCTGATCGTGCGCTGCGGGCAGATCGCTGAGCCCGTGAGCGTGCGCTATGCATGGAAGGCCGACGCACGCGGCGATCTGTTCAATGGCGCGGGGCTGCCGGCTCCCAGTTTCCGCCTGCCGGTGCCGTAGGCGGCTCGCTCAGACGCTCATCAGCTCGCCCAGGATGCCCAGCCCTCGCTCGAGGCTCTCGCGCCTCGTGGCGAAACTGATGCGGAAGTGAGTGGTGCGGGAACTGAACACCGAGCCGGGGATCACGAGGACATTGCGCTCGATGCAGCGCTCGCAGAACTCCTGATCGCTCAGCCCGAGGTGATCGGGGATCTCGCAGAATGCGTAGAACGCGCCGCCGGGGCGTGCCAGATTCGTCACGCGGCGCATCCGCTCGAAGACCAGGTCGCGGCGCCGCTCATAGTCGTCGATGTATCCGCTGATATCACAGTCCAGCGCCGGCACACAGCCGTGCTGGGCGATGGATGGCGCGCAGACGAATGTGTACTGCTGGATGCGGGCCATCGCCTCGATGATCGGGCGCGGGCCGGCGCAGTAGCCCATCCGCCAGCCCGTCGGGCCGTAGGACTTGCCGAACCCCCGGATCAGGAGCACATGCTCGTGCGCGCCGTCGAAGCGGGCGGGCGAGGGACAGCGCGCCACATCGCCCGTGCGCATCGTGTCGCTGCGCGACTCGCGATAGCAGAACGCGTCGTAGATCTCGTCGCTGATCAGCAGCACGCCGCGAGACGCGCACAGGTCCAGCAGATCCCGGCACTGCTGCCTCGTCGCCACATGCCCCGTCGGATTCGCGGGCGTGTTCAGCAGCACCGCCCTCGTACGATCGGTCAGCAGCCCCTCGACGCGCTCGGCGGTGAGGGCAAAGTCGGGATAGGTATCGCACGCCACGGCACGCGCCCCGGCGATCGTCCCCAGATGCGGATAGCACACGAAGTACGGGTCGGGAATGACGATCTCGTCGCCCGGGTCCAGCAGGGCCAGCGCCGCCAGCGTCAGCGCGCCGCTCGTGCCCGAGGTGATCAGCAATCCCGTCTCGCCCCCGATCGTCCAGCCCAGATCATCACCCAGATAGCGGGCGATCCGCGAACGCAGCGGCTCGATCCCCTGCGTCACCGTGTATCCGTTCTGGTCGTTCCGGATCGCCTCGATCGCCGCGTCCTTCATCGCCTGCGGCACGGGAAAGTCCGGCTGCCCGATCGAGAGGTTGATCGGATCCGTCAGCGTGCGCGCGAGGTCGAAGACGCGCCGGATGCCCGAGGCATCCATGGCTGACGCACGAGCCGACAGGCGATGCTCCATGCCACCTCCCGAGACAAAGGCCGGTCCTCAGGGGCGGGACCGGCCGGAGTCACGCCGCTCGATGCGACGCGACTAGCGCACGCGCGTCTTGGGGATGCCCAGCACCGAGTCCTTCTTGGGATCCAGACGCTTGGTCTCGAGCATCTTCTGGACGCGCTCGGCCCGGGTCAGCACATTGCGCTTGCCCGCGAGCTTGCCCTTGGTCTTCAGTGAGTTGTCGAGGCTCATCGTCGTGCCCTCATCGTCCCGCACTCCGCCCGGAGCACGCTAGGTCCCGTCGTATCGCACCCAGATCGAGCGTGCGAAGTCCACCGTCCCCCGGTGCGGCGCCCTGCGCCACTGCTGCCCGAGCCGCGCCACCTTCTGCTGGAGCTCCTCCCGCAGCGCCCGCAACTCACCATAGCGATGCGACGGCACGGGCGTCAGGCAGAACAGGTCGTACCGGGCGGGATTGTTCGCATCCGATGTCCCCTCGTCCACCAGACGCCCCATCGCCTCGATCCCGTGCTCGGCAAGGAACGCGATCGCCCCGCGAGCCTCCTCCTCGCTGACGCCGCTGGCGATCTTCAGATAGTTCGTCGCCGATTCGCGGGGATCCGTCCGGCTCTCCCCACTCGCCAGGATCACCCTCGCCGGCGCCTCGGGCAGCGGATCCGCCACGGGCACGCCCACCTGCTCGGCCTCCTCGCTCCGGGCCAGGAGCTCTTCGATCGGGTCCTGTTTGGGTTCGGGATCCAGCAGACCCAGACGCTGGAGCGTGGCCTGTTCGCCCGAACGGCGCCCAACCTCGAACGCAACCGCCCAGATCCCGATCCCGATCCCCAGGGCCAGCGTGATGGCGATATAGATGGCATACTCGGGGACGCGCACGCTGCGCGTCCCGGTCTTGCCCGCGCGAGCCGGCTCCAGCGGCGGGATCGCCGGGCGATGCATCGCGATCCCGTTGCTCTTGCTGGATCGCTGGATCGCCTCGAACAGCGGTGTGTTCCCCTTGCCCGCCATGCGGGGATTGTACGGATTCCACGCCGCCCCGGATCGTCCCCACAGGGCACCC
>WGEO01000039.1 GCA_015492715.1 Phycisphaerales bacterium
CTGCGGGCCAGTTTGAAGATACGGAAGACCCGCAGCAGACGCAGCGCCCGGATCACCAGCAGCGAGTGGGCCCCGACGAAGAAGAGGCTGAGATAGGTCGGCAGGATCGCCAGCAGGTCGACGATCCCGAAGAAACTCGTCGCGTAGCGCAGCGGGCGACGGACCGTCCACAGGCGGAGCAGATACTCGACCGTGAAGACGATCGTCAGCGTCCACTCGATGACCCGCAGTTCCAGGTGATACGCCCGATCGATCGCCTCGACGCTCTCGAGCATCACCGCGACGACGCTGAGCACGATCAGCACCAGCAAGACGACATCGAACGCCTTGCCCAGGGGCGTATCGGCCTCGAAGATGATCTCGTGCAGATGATCGCGGATGGACGCCATCGGCCCGCCTCCGTGCGGCCCGCCGACCCGCTCGGGGCTGGGCCTACGGCTGATAGATACTCACCGGGCACTCCAGACGCGTCACCTCCGGGCTGGTCAACGAGTATGTGTTGACCCACTCCAGCGCGGGCGTGTAGATGTGCAGGGTGACCAGCCCCGTGCCCTCTGCCTCATAGTTGGAGATCTGGTGAATGTCGCTGTCCTGGCTGACGCACACCTCGCCCGTGTGCATCTGATGCGTCGTGGTCGGACAGATCAGCCCGCAGGGTGTGGGCTTGAAGATCGTCTCGGTCGCCGTGCCCGTCAGCACCTTGACGCCGCAGGTCGAGTGGGCGTGGTCGTGGATGCTCGATCGCTGCCCGCTCTTCCAGCACAGCGCGAACGCCTGATACATCGGCCCGCTCTTGATGAGGTTGCGCTGATAGCCCTCGTCGCAGTAGCGCACCCACGGCTCGACATCCTCGATCGTCAGGTCGAGCCTTCGCAGGAGATCGCCCAGTTCCTGCACGCCGGCACGCTCCGTCAGCGCGTCCAGAAAGTCGATCAGTTCCTGCAGTGCGGGCGAGAATCCGGGCTGGATCATGGGTGCATCTCCCGATACGCGCCGAGGAAGGCGGGCTCGTGCATTCTATCGACACACCGGCATCGCCCCAAGCACTGAGCCGCGGGCCGGGGGCGATTCGACCGCTCGCTCAGGCGCTGTCGATCTGCTCGAACCACGCCCCGGGCAGGACATGGAAGTTCACGATCTGACCCTCGCAGAAGTCGCTCGCCTTCTGATCGCGTTCTGTTGGGGTTGCGTGGATGGGCATGCCCGCGTGGACGACGACCTCATCCCCGGCGATCGCCACGACCCGCCCCTGCACGATGCGCGGCTCGCCGTAGACCGGCTCGACGAACCGCCCGCCCGATCCCACGACATCGATCCGTCGGGCCTGCATGTGGATCCTGCCGAGGATGCGCTTGCCCACCTCGCCCCGGATCATCTCGCGCGCCTCCAGGCGCATGCGATAGTTCAGGTTCGCGAAGCTGAGGGTGACATGATGATGATGCCCGGCGACGACGGGCCCGAGCTCCTCGAGCACGGCGCGGGCGATCGTCGGATCGATCTTCGAGGTCGGTGCGGGGTGGATCATGGCCTGCGATGGTAGCGCCCGCGACGCTCAGGCACCGACGCCCTCGCCCCGGGCCGCACGCTCCAGCGGCGCGACATCGATCGGGCTGCGCGGGCGATCGCCCATCCGCAGGAAGTTCGCCAGCAGGCGATAGCCCGAAGGGGTCATGAAACTCTCCGGGTGGAACTGCACCCCCACGAGCGGCGCCTTCGACCCGTCCTGCCAGATGCGACGAAGCCCCATCACGACGCGCACCGTCCGCCCGTCCGACAGGCTGTCCTCGCACCAGGCGCTGACCACCCAGCCGTCCTGTCCCTCCTGCGGCGGCTCGGGCATGCCGGCGGCGTCGATCACCAGCGAGTGGTAGCGCATCGCGCAGAACGGATTCTCCAGCCCCTCGAAGATGCCCAGCCCGTCATGGCTGATCTGCGAGGTCTTGCCGTGCATGGGCGTCTCGTGACGCACGACCCGCATCCCGTGCAGGTCCGCGATGCACTGGTGCCCCAGACACACGCCCAGCACGGGCACCCGCCCGCCGAAGTGCCCGATCATCGCCCCGCTGATCCCCGCCTCCTTCGGCGTGCACGGCCCCGGCGAGATCACGATGTGGCTGGGCGGTCCCCCGCCATCGAGCACCTCCGCCTGCTCGGGCGTGATCTCGTCGTGGCGATGCACGACCAGGTCCCGCCCGACCTCCAGCGTCGGATCGACCTCGCCCAGACGGTGCACCAGATTCCAGGTGAACGAGTCGTAGTTGTCGATCAGCAGGATCACGCGGCAAGGATAGCGGTCGCATCATTGCGAACACGCCCGCGAGAGCATCGCACACGCTCTGCTTACGCCGCGTCGTCGAAGTAGCCTGCCACGCCGTCGCGCGTGACATAAAAGAGGTTGCTCGTGATCGGGTAGGGCAGGCGCTGGTAGTCGGCCTCGACCCGCTGGCGCAAGCGCCCGACGAACTCATCGGGCTCGGGGCTGAGCGCGACGAACATGTCCCGGCTGGGGGCGGCGACGAGGAAATCCCCGCCCAGCTGCGGGGCGAGACGATCGAACAGCCCGTCGAGCAGCAGGCGAGCCGCGTCGTAGCCGTCCTGCTCGCTCAGGATCGCCGCCCTGCCGCCGTCCTGCGACTCGATCAGGCGGACATGCAGGCTGGGCTGGTACTGCTCGAGGTTCGAGCGAGCGAGGGTCTCCAACTCCTCGGGGGAAACTCCCCACCGGATCGCCTGCTCGGTCGTCACGCTCACGGTCATGTGCGGCAGGTCGATGACGAAGACGATGACCGTGCCGTTGACGAACGGGACATGGGCGACCAGTTCGCGGTTCAGGTGCTCGAAGATGGACTCGGGCTGGATCCGGGGCATGATCCGGTCCCGCGCGATATCGAATGGCATCTGCTCGATCTGCATGGCCTCACTGGCAAACATCTGCTCCAGATAGTGCCCGGCGATCTCGGCTCCCCGGGCCGGGTCCTGAGCGACCATCCGGAAGAGATTCTCCAGATCCATACGGCGCCCGTCCACGATCAGTTCTCGCGGACCCGTGAGGCGTATATCGGCCCCGGGCTGCATCTGACGCACCAATTGGGCGACCTGCTCGGCGAAGGCTTCGGGCTCGCGCGGCATTGCGCTCATGGGTATTCTCCCCCGTACCGGTCATGCCCCACCTGCGGGCGGTCTCCCTCGTCCGTCCGCGGGGGGACATGCCGGCCTCCCATGCATCGGGCGCCCCGCCCCGGAGCGTGTGTGCTGCCCGCTCTGGCACGAGCAGGGGCGGCGTTGCGACTGATCCCAGCCGCAGGATCCGCGTGGGCGCCGGGACTTACCGGAAACGCACCGGCGTGCGATGCGGGTGGGTGGGGCGTGTGGGTTGGCTCGGGGCGAGACTGGGCATACCATCGCAGTCAATATGGGCCGGACTCAATTCCCCGTCCCGGACCGGGGCGTGATGGAGGCACAGGCGTGACCGAGGCAGAAATCGAGCAGAAGGTCATCGACATCGTCGTCAAGCAGATGGGGGCCGACAGGTCCGAGATCACGCGTGAGACGCGCTTCGACGAGGATCTCAAGGCGGACAGCCTCGATCAGGTCGAACTGATGATGGACTTCGAGGACGCGTTCAACACCTCGATCTCCGACGAGGACGCCGAGAAGATCAAGACCGTCGGACAGGTCGTCGAGTTCATCGCGAAGAACAACGGCTCGGCGGGCTGAGCGTCCGAATCTCCGGGCGCAGGACCATCACTCATGGCCCCATCCGACACAACGCGTCGCCTGGTCATCACAGGCATGGGTGCCGTCACCAACCTCGGGCACGACGCCGGGGCGACCTGGCAGGCCATGCGCGAGGGGCGGAGCGGCATCACCACCATCGAGGATGGAGCGTTCAACCGCTTCGGCGAGTTCGACTGGCGGGTCAAGATCGCGGGGCAGGTCCGCGACTGGGACCCCGCCGCCAGCGGCGCGCTCGAACGCCGCGACTTCCGGCGGTTCGACCGCTGCACCATGCTGGGCCTGACGGCTGCCGTCGAGGCGATCCAGGCATCGGGCATCGACTTCTCGAACGAGGACCTCGATCGCTGCGGGGTGGTCGTCGGATCGGGCATCGGGGGCATCGGAACGATCGAGGAGATGCTGGCGGTGCTGATCGAGCGGGGGCCGGAGCGCATCAGCCCGCACACCGTGCCGCGCCTCATGGTCAACGCGACCGCGGGGAACATCTCGATCCGCTATGGCCTGCGAGGCCCGAGCAGCGCCCACGCGACCGCCTGCGCCAGTTCCGGACACGCCTTCGGCGATGCGATGCAGTATCTCCGCAAGGGCGAGACGGATGTGATGGTCGTCGGGGGGTGTGAGGCCGCGATCACGCCGCTGTGCATCGGCGCATTCAGCACCATGCGTGCGCTGAGCATGCGCAACGACGAGCCCGAGCGGGCCAGCCGCCCGTTCGACAAGTTGCGCGACGGGTTCGTGCTCGCCGAGGGCGCCGCGTTCTGCGTCGTCGAGACGCTGGAGCACGCCAGAGCCCGCGGGGCGCAGATCCTCGCAGAACTCGTCGGCTACGGCAACAGTTCGGACGCGGCCCACATCACGGCCCCGGACGAGGAAGGGCGCGGGGCCGCCAGTTCCATGCGCAAGGCCATGGCCGACGCGGGGATCACCCCCGAGCAGATCGACTATGTCAACGCGCACGGGACGAGCACGCCCATCGGCGATGATGCCGAGGTCGCCGCCGTGCTCCATGTCTTCGGCGATCACGCGCGCAAGTCCTCGGGCGGCAGGCTCCTGATGAGTTCGACCAAATCCATGCACGGACACGCCCTGGGGGCCAGCGGCGCCGTCGAGATGATCGCGTGCGTCAACGCGGTCCGATATGGCGTGATTCCCCCCACCATCAATCTCGACCATCCGGACGAGTCCTTCGACATCGATCTGGTGCCCCACGAGGCCCGCGAGCGCCCCGTCCGCTACGCGATGAACAACACCTTTGGCTTCGGCGGGCACAATGTGACCCTCATCGTCGGCCGATACAGCGAATAGAGAAGAAGTCTCTGGCGCGCCGATTGCGTCATGTCCGGAGGGCGGGCGTGCGCGCCCCGGGAGATGCCGTGTCCGACGATCTTGGCCCCATCCTGCGTCTTCGCGTCCCGCTCATCGTGCGTCTGAGCGAGCGGAAGATGAAACTGCGCGAGGTGCTGGCCCTGGCCCCCGGCGCCATCATCGAACTGCCCAAGCACGCCGACGATCCCCTCGACCTGCTCGTGAACAATGTGCGCATCGGCGGTGGCTCCGTGGTCAAGGTCGGGGAGAACTTCGGCCTGAGGCTCGAATGGATCGGCGATCAGGCCTCGCGCGTGCAGGCCATGGGTCCGAGTCCCGGCAACGACGACGAGGACGACGAGGAAGACCGTATCGCCCTGCAACTGCTGGGCGGGCAGGCCTGAACGACCCGTATCCATGCCCGCTCTGTGTGTCCCGGTGTCCGGGTCCGTCTATGCCTGGGCGGGCGTTTCCTGCGCGGCGAGCGCCCCGTGCTTGCGCAGGTACGCAACGCATGCGCTGGCGAAGGTGGCATGGCTCCAGGTCAGCGGGCTGACGCTGATGGGCTCGCCGGTGCGCGGGTCGAACTGCTCGGCCATCACGCCGCTGGGCTCGGCGCGCGCGACGGCCCACTCCAGGAGCGGGATCGCCTCGCGCAGTTCGTCCAGGCTTCGGGCGGCCTCGATCCGATGCATCGCATGCCAGAGCGTGCAGATGATCCACGGATTGCCCGGGATGCGCTCGATGTCGTCGCGCTCGACCTGGTGGTAGTAGTCGCGCTCGTAGCGGGCACACCCGCCCACATCCGTCTTGATCCACAGGCGGTCATAGAGCCCCCTCATTTCCTGACGCATGAGCTCGTCGCCGGCATCGAAGCAGCCGAACGCCCACAGGCCGTAGTTTGCCGAGTCGAAGGTCATATCCAGGCGATAGGTCCCGTCGGGCATGGGCTGGACCATGCGAGCGAAGCGTTTGAGTTCGGGGTGGTACATGTGCCGCTTGATGGCGCCGCGCATGCGTTCTGCGCCCTCCTGATAGGCCGCCGCCCGATCCGGCTCGCCGAAATCGCGTGCGAACGCCGCCGCCGCAAACAACGCCCCCACCGTCGCCGCACAGGTAAAGGTGTGCACACCCCGGCGCTCCTCCCAGAGGTCCCACGAGGGCTGGGGCAGTCCGTTGTGGTCGCGATACGACAGCATCCAGTCGGCCGGACGCGTCACGAGGCGCTCGTAGAGCGGCTTGACGAACTCGACATCGAGGAATCGCTCGTAGTGTCGGCGCAGCGCCCAGATCACCAGCGCCGTCTCGTCCTGCTGGATGGGAAGCACCCGCTGCCCGTCGATCACCCACGGGTGCCAGCTGCTGGCCAGGTTGCCGCGCGGCGTGTACTTGTGCAGGAAGAAGTGCTTCTTCGAGATGCACCTGCCCGCGAAGCGAAAGAACGCCCGGCTCAGCTCGCTCTGCCCGCACTCGATCAGGCTGTGGGCCACCAGCGCCCCGTCGCGCATCCAGCAATACGAATAGTGGTCTCCCGCAAAGTGCGTGATGTCGCTGTCGTTGGCCGCGATGATCGCCCCACCGTTGTCGATCTGCGTCCGCACGATCAGCTGGCTGCGATAGAACGCGTCTGCCACGGGCTCGGGCAGTGGCGTCGTGTCCAGACGCTCCTTGCGACACCACAGACGCCAGAACGACTCGGTGCGCTGCATCACCCGCTCGGGCGTCTCCTCGAGCACCCGCCGATTCAACGCCTCGACATCCCCGTGGCGCTTGCCGCAGGCCATCCACAGGTGCGCGCAGGCCTCCGAGCCCGCCCCGATCTGCAGATGCACCCCCACCGTCGCATCCACCGACCCCTGGCTGATCGCGTTGCGCCCCAGCAGGCCGTCCTCGGCGTCGCGCCAGGTGCCCTCGGCACCGCCCACGCGCTTCGTCCCGATCGACCACTGGTCGATCCCGCACTTGTGCGTATCGCAGGCGTTGATCAGGAAGTAACTTTCCTCCTTGTAGAGCAGCAGGCCGCTGGTCGCCGGGTCGTAGCACGCCGTGTCGCCCACGGGCGTGCCATCGATCGACAGGTCCGTATGGAAGAACAGACGGACCTCGCGGTTGCGACCCGCCAGATCGCGCACCGTCACCTTGCGCAGGAAGACCGGCGTCTCGAAGTCCACCAGGTCATGGAACTCGAGCTCCAGTTCCAGACGCTTGTGCGTCAGACGCACATCCGTCACCAGCGTGTCCGAGCGATACCGCAACTGGCGGCGCCAGTCGGCATCCTCGATCCAGACGAACTCGCCGTCGGCCCAGACCCCGAACCGCTGGACATGACCCGCGGTGTGATTGGGCGATCCGACATGGGGGTAGTAAATATCCCGTACCCGGTACAGGTGGTCGAAGGTGACCAGCAGTTCGCCATTGCCGACGGGAATATCACGAGGCATACATCAGCCCGATCTGTCAGGAGTCCGTTCGGTTCACGCAGGGCCTGTTCCTTCCGGCCCGCATCAACTCTAGTGCATCGGCTCGGAACCACGCCCGGATTCTGGAACAGTCGGGGTTTGACAATCGCTGCGCCCGTTCTTTGCGGCCACAGGCCATCTGGTATACTTCCATCCAACAGTGAAAACAATCGTTCTGTGCCCGACTTGGCATCCTTGGAGGTTCGCCATGCCCCCCCCAAACATACGCCGTACACGCCGTGGCTTTACCCTGATTGAGCTTCTCGTCGTCATCGCCATCATCGCGATACTCATTGCACTCCTCCTGCCGGCGCTGCGCGAGGCTCGCCAGACCGCCCGCATGTCGATCTCTCTGAGCAATGTGCGCCAGATCGGCGGCGCCATGGTCAACTACCAGCTCGACAACGACGGCGACATCCCGATGAAACTCAGCTACCGTGATAACGGGCGCGCCAGCGGCTGGTGCACTTGGTCGTATGGCGGAAAAGACAACGACGAATGGTGGCGGACACGCTTCGGCGGTCTGTTCGACGAGCCAGGCTATTACCGCCCGCTGAATCCGTATCTGTACCCCGACCAGGCATTCCTCAAGCCCCCCAACTCACGGGGCCCCATCAAGGACTGCACGCAATATCGCGCGTTCCCAGGGTGCGTGTACTGGAATGAAGGACATCCGATCGATGAGTCTCGCGGGGATATCGAACTGCCCGTGTTCCGGAGTCCGGGCGATCAGTACACGCATCAGCGACGGTGGCCCAACGAATCTCCGGAGGCAAGCAGTTACGATGATGTTGGCACCAGTTATCATGTGAACATCAAATGGTTCTATTACCTGAATGATGTGCAGGGGCTTCCATTCTTTGATGCCTTTGAAGAGGGACTGAAGCGCATCAGGCTTGCCAGCGATTTCGACACATCATCGTTCGTCTGGATCCACGATGAGGTCGCGGACATCGTCGCCAACGACGAGACAAAGCGGGGCATGATGGGACAGTTCGGGCGCAAGAACATGTCAGTCATGGCATTCCTCGATGGACATGCTGATCATGTTTATGTCGAGCCGTTCAAGTATCGCACGAACGACTACACCTTTGTCTTCCCTCGCGCAAGTGATGTCCCGCCCGGCGGATGATTGAGAGGACATGCCTTCATGAATCGCAAGATCATCCTGGCCGTTGTTGCCGTCGTTCTTCTCGTCCTTGCAGGATGGATGATCTATCGACAGGTCGTACCCCGTGAGCCCGTGCAGATCAGGCAGGGATCCGTCGAGATCAGCCATCCATCGGGCGCAGTCCAGCGGGGCGGTGCGATGACGGCACCCGACGAGGACTGAATCGCTCACCCGGCTGACTGATACTGAACCCGCCCCCTGCCGCGCACGATCCGCCCGATCTCCCAGACCTGCTCGCCCAGCCTCTCCAGGCGCCTGCGGACGGAGTCGCCGAACGCCGGACGCACGATCAGGCAGTAGCCGATCCCCATGTTGAAGACACGCTCCATCTCCGCGTCGTCCACCCGCCCCTTTTCCTGAAGGAACCGGAACACGGGCGGCACATCCCAGACCGGACGGATGACGGCGTCGACGCGATCGTGCAGCGACCGGCGAAGGTTCCCGCTCAAACCCCCGCCCGTGATGTGCGCCATCCCGCTGATCACCCTCTTGACGCGATAGGCCCGCTGCAAGCGCACGATCGAGCGGGCGTAGATCCGCGTCGGCGTCAGGAGCACCTCGCCCAGCGTGCGCCTCTCGTCCAGGTCCGGATACACCCGGTCCAGACGCAGGCGCCTGCTCCGGACGATCCTGCGCACGAGCGAGTAGCCGTTGGAATGCACGCCGCTGGAGGCCAGCCCCAGCACGACATCGCCCGCCTCGACGCGTGTCGGATCGATCGCCCGCGCCAACTCGACCACCCCCACGCCGAACCCCGCAAGGTCGTACTCGCCCTCGTCGTAGA
>WGEO01000040.1 GCA_015492715.1 Phycisphaerales bacterium
TCCTTTTCTCGATGGAAACGGACGGCTTGGTCGTCTTCTGATCGCACTCCAACTCAAAGTCGAGGGAATTCTGCCCGAGCCGCTCCTGTACCTATCGGCATACTTCGAGCGCCATAGACAAGCGTACTACGACCATCTGCTCGCCGTGAGCACGCAGGGACACTGGGAGCCGTGGCTGGCGTTCTTCCTTCGGAGCGTTGCGAGTGAGGCGAGCGATGCAACGGCCCGGGCCAAGCGTCTGATCGACCTCCGGAATGACTATCAAACGCGCTTCCAGCGAGTCCGATCTTCGGCACTGACTCAGAAGCTCTGTGATGCCCTGTTCGTAAGTCCAGCGGTCAATACGGCGACGGTGCGTCACATTCTCGACAATGTCACGCACCAGACCGCCATGTCCCACATCCGGCGGTTCGTCAACGCAGGGATCCTGACGGAGGTCACGGGCCAGACGAGGAACCGGGTCTGGATCGCAAAGGAGATTCTCGGCATCATCGAGGATGGGGCCTGACAGGAAAGGGGGGGCACATGGCATGCGTTCGGCTCTCACAGGCACACAAGGAGCTGCTCGCAGAACTCTACGAGAAGACGAAGAAGACAGTCGATGAGCTTCCGTATACCGAGGAGTTCGAGGCTCTCTATGTGGCATTCATTGGACGAAGCGGGCTCTACCTCACCCGTCACGATCTCTGGCGTGCTCTGACGAATCTGCGCAAGAGCGCCTCGCTCAAGCGCAAGCGCCGCTCGCCGTCATGACCCGTCCGGCAGGCCCATGCGCCGGTTGAAGTCGCGCGAGGTGCCCGGGGCGAGCGTGAACCAGCGCCAGCGATCGCTGCCCACGAGCTGGCGGGCGACGGCGTTGAGCTGGCCGACATGGAACGCGTAATGATCCATCTGGCGGAGCAGGGCCGCCAGCGCCGAGTGCTCGACGGTGCGGATGCGCACGGTGCGAGACAGGTCCGAGTCGTCCATGCTTTCGAGCAGTTCCAGCAGGATGCGCCAGGCCTGCTCCCATCGCTCCATGAGGTCGCGGCGCTCCCTGGCACGCTCGCCATCATCCATGGAGTCCGGATACGGCGCCAGTTCGGCGTCGCGATCGCGCCACGGCTTCTCGCCGTCGCTCTCGAAGAAGTGCGTGAACCGGCTCTGCAGGTTGCCCGCGATGTGCCGGCAGATCACGGCGGGGCTGTTCAGGCCCGGCGCCACGACGGCGAAGAACCGCGCATCGTCGAGCTGCACGAAGGCGTGCTCGGCGAACGCCTTCTGACGCGCAAAGACGGCGGCAAGGATCGCGACGGTCGGCCCGTCCTGGACGCGTTCGTAGGCAACATCAGCCATCGATGGTCCCCTCATGCATGCGCGTCTGGTCCGCGGTTTGCGATGGCGACGGATCGTCCCGATAGAAGTCGTCCACGACCTTCCGCCAGTCGTCGAGGCTGGAGACCTCGATCATGCGTCGGCGGACCTGCTCGTGCTGCGGGTGGTGGGCGCTGAAGCGGATCCCGAACTTGCGCATCGCCCGGGCCGTGTGCAGCTCGGCGTGTCGCATCGAGCGATGGAGCGCCAGGGCCAGCTCGAAGTGCTCCAGCAGCACGGCGCGCTGCTCGGCGACCGTGGGCGGTGTAGGCTCCTGTCCGTCCATCATCTGGCGTGCCTGCCGGAAGATCCACGGGTTGCCGATGCAGCCGCGCGCCACGCTGACGGCGCACGAGCCCGTGTAGGCGAGCATGCGGTAGATGTCCTCGGCGCTCCAGACATCGCCCGAGGTGAAGATGGGGCAGCCCGGATAGGCGCGCACGACCTCGCGGAGCACATCCCAGCGGCTGGGGCCGACATACTTCTGGCGGACCGTCCGCCCATGGACGGTCGCCCACGCGATGCCCAGATCGAACGCGGCGTCCAGGATGCGATGGAAGTTCGCGACCATCTCGGGCGTGTCGTCGAAGCTCCGGCGGATCTTGATGGTGACGGGGATGGGCGCAGGCACGGCGTCGCGGACGGCCCGCAGGATTGCGATCGCGCCCTCGGGCTCTGCCAGCCAGTGCCCGCCTCGCGCCTTGCGGGCGATCTTCTTGACCGGGCAGGCGAGGTTGACATCGATCGCGGCGAAGGTGCGCGAGTCGGGCTCGGCGCAGGCGCGTTGTGGACCGTCGGCCGCCATCGAGCGATAGGCCCGATCCGTCCGCCGTCCCTGCTCGACCATCTTGACAGCGGCGGCGCTCATCTCGGCGGGGTCGGACCCCATGATCTGTCCGACCAGCGGGTGGTCCTCGGACCCGCCGGGCACATTGTCCTCGATCTCGCCCAGGTCGGCCTTGGCGAACCCCCTGCCGCCGGCCAGGAGCGTGCGATCGAGCAGGGCCTCGGTCACACACAGCGGGCAGCCGTGCCTGCGTGCGATGATCCGCATGGCGGCGTCCGAATAGCCCGCCAGGCCCGCCTGGAAGAACGGGGCATCGAAGCCCGGGACGAGGCGTTGCAGGCGGCCGGCCATCCCCTCGCCCGTGCGCCAGCGACGGGCGACTTCCAACGCGACGGCGCGAGGGTCGATATCCTCTGCGCCCGGTGCGATCGCCGGGCTCGGCTCGGTCGCGTTGTTCGTCGTGCAGCCCACGGAGGAAGAATAGGAATCATGCCCACGGCCCCCGCACGACCTCGAGCCCGCTTGTGGAGAGGCCTGTGCCTCGCGATGGCGTGCGTGCTGGCAGGGTCCGGCTGTGCCGGGAAGGGATCAAGGTTCGAGCCCGGGCCGGCGTTTCCGGACTCTCTGGTCCAGGAACGCACGCTCGATATCCATGTCCTGCGCGATGTGCGCACGATCCGCCTGACCAACACCACGGGTGAGGCACTCCCGGCGGGGAGGCTCTGGCTGAACAAGTGGTTCAGTCGGGAGATACCCGAGGGGATCGCCGTGGGCCGGAGCGCCGCCTTCGATCTCGGCGAGTTCGTGGACGAGTTCGGCGAGCCGTTCCGGGGCGGGGGGTTCTTTGCCGGGCTGGACCCGGACGATCTCGTGCTGGCCCAGTACGAAGCCGAGATCGACGGGCAGCGACGCCTGCTCGGGCTGATCGTGATCGATGGCAGGCCGCAGTAGGGGGCCGGGGTGCGACATGAACATCATCGTCTTCGGACCGCATCCCGACGATCAGGAACTGGGGATGGGCGGCACGATCATGCGCCTTGCCCAGCAGGGGCACGATGTCCTGCTGGTCGATATGACCAACGGCGAGCCGACGCCCTATGGCGACCCGCAGACGCGTGCGCAGGAAGCGGAGGCCGCCCTCCGGATTCTCTCCCCGGACCCGTCGGCGTTTCCCGGGTCGCGTCCGGTTCGGCGGGTGCTGCTGGGGCTTCCGAATCGTCGGGTCGAGCACACACTGGATGCCCGATATCGAGCGGCGGGCGTGATCCGTGCCCATCAGGCGCAGATGCTGTTCGTGCCGTACCCGGAGGATGCCCACCCGGACCATCGGGCCGTGACGCGGATCTGCGAGGACGCGCGTTTCGACGCCAAACTGACGGGCGTCTCCATGCCCGTGCCCGAGGGGATGCATGAGGGCGAGCCGATCTACCCCCGGTTTCTCTTCTATTACTACTGCACGCACCTGCGATGGGTCGCAGATCCCAACTTCCTGTTCGACATCTCGGGCCTCGTGGACCGCAAGATCGAGGCGATCTGCGCGTATCACACGCAGTTCGTCCTGCCGGAGAAGAACCGACGCGTGGTGGAGTGGGTGCGCGACAGCGCGACCTATTTCGGATCACGGATCGGGACCAGCGCGGGCGAGCCTTTCTTCACCAAGGAACCCGTCGGGCTGGCGTCGCTCGATTCGCTCGCTGGCTGAGAGTGGTGCGCGATTCAGAAACTCGCCGGGGGATTCATTGAGGCATTGGGCCTATTATCGCCCCCCCGCTGGAGGTGGATCCCGCGGGGAGTTGGTCCAGGGTGGGCCGGAAGGTTTTTGTTTGGTGATTGCTGCATTGGTGAGTGGGCATCAGCACAAGCCAGACTCGATGAAGGGGAGCACGATGAGTTGGATGAAGAGGAGTTGGCGTCTGATGTCGCTGGCTGCCGCGAGTGCGTTGATTGCGGGTGGATGCCAGCAGAATCAGCGGACCACGGAGACGACCTACGAAGAGCCTCAGACGGCGCCCGAGCCGGCACCCGTCGAGCCGCGGGTTCATCGGGCGGGGTACTACCCCAACGCCGGCGCGGGGTGGAATGTCTCCGAGTTGTACTTCCCCACGGGCGATGCGGGGACGAGCGCGCTGGTCGTGCACACCGTGATGCCCGGGACGGTCACGCGCGGGTCGGCGTACGACTTCGAGATCCACGCGACGAACACGACCGGCGCGACGCTTCAGAATGTCGTCGTCGATCTCAAGAACACGAACAACATGAATGTCGTCGGCTCGGA
>WGEO01000041.1 GCA_015492715.1 Phycisphaerales bacterium
GAACATGTTCGGCGACATCATCTCCGACCTCGCCGCGGGCCTCGTCGGCGGCCTCGGCTTCGCCTGCGCCGCAAACATCGGCGACGACTACGCCGTCTTCGAGCCCACCCACGGCAGCGCGCCGAAATACGCCGGCAAGGATGTCGTCAATCCCATGGCCATGCTCCTGACCGCCAAACTCATGCTCGATTGGCTCGGTGAGGCGGAACTGGCACAGCGCCTGGAGAACGCCATCGCCAAGACCATCAAGGAAGGCAAGACCGCCACCTACGATGTCAAGGGCAGAGGCAAGGGCGACAGCACCACCGCCGTCGCCCAGGCCGTCGCCGACAATCTCTGAGTTCCATCCACGCCGCACCCGGCGTCGAACCTCTCGATTCTCCAAAGACCGCACCCCGCGCGTCCCGGGTTCCTCGCCCGGGACGCCTTCGTATCAGTCCCCGGATGCATCGCCACACGCCGACGCGCCGCCGTCACGAGCGCGACACACGACCGATCCGGCGGATCAGCAGCGGACGCGTGACGATCTCGATGGCCCCGCCCGCGCGTCTGCCGCTCCCCCGCCGGACGCGCTCGAGCCCCCGGGCCTCACCCGTCGCTCGCGCAAGGACCCGCCGCAGACCCGCGTCGATCGGGACCGCACGCGAAGGCCCGTGCGCCAGGGCCGCAAACGCCCGCCGGGCCCGCGAAGCAAATAGCCCCTGGAGTTCCTGACGCAGCACCTGCGTATCGCTCGGCGTCGAGGTCACCATCGGGTTCGTGTTGATCTCCCACACCACGGGCCGCCCGTCACACACGCCCAGGTCCATCCGCCCGTAGTCGATCTGTGCCCGCTCGAAGATCCCGCGTGCCCACCCGCGCAGGAAGTCCCACGCCAGGGGGCCCTCGCCCCGATGGCGCACGAACGCCTCCTCCTCGCGTGCCAGGGCATCGTCGACATCGCTGAGTCCCTTGACCACCCAGTGGCGGTCGAAGAAGATGTGCCGCGCGATGATCCGCTCGCCGATCCGGAAAACCGCGATCTTCCGGTAGATCCCGTCGTCGCTCCGCGTGTCGCAGAACTCGACGACGAGCAGGTCCCGCAGGCGGATGCCGCGTGCGACGCAGCGGGCGATCGCCCGCCGAAGTTCCCGCATGTTGTGGCATAGACCCGACAGCGCCCCCGTGTGCTCACCCGCCTCACGCACGAACGCCGGGTATCGCACGCCCGACAGATCCTCCGTGCAGCGAAACACACCGAACGGGTTGGTGCCGTCCTCGGCGAGCCGCCGGAGCAGGTCGTAGCGCAGCATCGCTTGCCCGGGATCGTTGAGGACACGCACGCCGGCATGCCGAAGACGCTCCCACAGGCGGGCGCCGGCGTCCAGTTCGTCGCGCCCCAGACGCTCCAGATCGCTGAAGATCACGGACGAGGCCCGCAGCCGCTCGGGAAGATTCGTATAGGGTACGACACCCACGCGCCCGCGAAGGTCGCTCCCCCATGTCCGCAGGAAACTGCGCATGGTGTAGGCGTGCGCGGGCGTGACGAGATAGACCAGTCGGCCTGCCATGGGAGGCTCAGGCGCCCACCGTCGCGATCACCTTGACCTCGATCGCGATGGGGGCGTTGGCGCCCTGGGGCAGGCGTGCGACCTCGATGGTCGTGCGGGCCGGGTTCGCGCGCCCCGGGCCGGCGAAGTAGCGGGCGTAGACGCGGTTGTACGCCTCGAAGTCGCGCCGCATGTCCGTCAGGAAGACGAGCACATCGACGACACGGTCTATCGAACTGCCGGCGGATTCGAGCACCGCCCGCACATTCTCGAAGCAGCTGACGCACTGGGCCTCGATGTCGTAGTCGACGAGGTTGCCGTCGGCGTCGAGGGTGGTTCCCGGCACCTCGTCGCTGCCCCGTCGGCGGGGGCCGACGCCGGAGAGGAACAGGAGGTTGCCGACCCGGCGTGCGTGCGGATAGGCCCCGACGGGCTCGGGTGCGCCGGCGGCGTGGATCTTGTCGCTCATGGGCGGTGCTCCTGGATCTGGATGCAGACATTGGTGGGTTCGGTGAAGAAGCGGATGGCCTCGAGGCCTCCCTCGCGTCCGACGCCGGACTGTTTCATGCCGCCGAAGGGCGTGCGCAGGTCGCGGACCATCCAGCAGTTGATCCAGACGATGCCGGCGTCGAGGCGTCGTGCCAGTCGGTGGGCGCGGGAGAGGTCGTTGGTGAAGACGGTCGCGGCGAGGCCATAGCGTGTGCCATTGGCGCGGGCGACGGCCTCGTCCTCGTCGTCGAAGGGGCTGACGGTGACGACGGGGCCGAAGACCTCTTCCTGCTCGATCTCGCAGGCGGGGTCCGCGTCGGTGATGACGGTCGGCTCGTAGAAGGCCCCGCGGGCGCAGCGGCTGTTGGGCGGCTCGGCGGGTCGCCCTCCGACGAGGACGCGGGCGCCCTGCTCGCGGGCGCGGCGGACGAAGCCATCGATGCGGTCGCGGTGCTCGTGGCTGACGAGGGCGCCCATGCGGGTGTCGGGATCCTGGGGATCGCCCGGGCGGAGGTCTCGGGCGGCGGCGCAGAAGCGTTCGAGGAACCGGTCGTAGATGTGCTGGTGGACGAGGAGGCGTGAGGCGCAGAGGCAGATCTGGCCCTGGTTGGTGAAGGCAGCGCGCATGCAGGTGGCCAGCGCGTGCTCGATGTCGGCGTCGTCGAAGACGAGTGCGGGGTTCTTGCCGCCCAGCTCGAGGCTGACGCGTTTGAGGTCGCGTCCGGCGTGCTGGGCGATCCATCGTCCTGCGCGGGTGGAGCCTGTGAAACTGATCGTGGGGACCTGCGGGTGGGTGACCATGGCCTGTCCCGTGGGGTCTGCGGGTCCCTGGAGCATGTTGACGACGCCCGGCGGGATGTCTGCGCGGGCGACGAGTTCCATGAGGAGGTGTGCGGTCGTGGGCGTGAGTTCGCTGGGCTTGCAGACGCAGGTGTTGCCGGTGGCGATGGCGGGCGCGATCTTCCATGTGAGGAGGTAGAGCGGGAGGTTCCAGGGGCTGATGAGTGCGCAGACGCCGCGGGGCTTGCGGAGGGTGAGGTTGATCGCGTCGGGGGGCATGTCGTGGAGGTCGCCCGGGGCGTGGAGGATGGCGCCGGCGAAGTAGCGGAAGTTGGCGGCGGCGCGAGGGATGTCGACGGTTTGCGCGAGGCTGACGGGCTTGCCGGTGTCGTGGGACTCGGCGCGGGCCAGGGGCTCGAGGTTCTCGGTGATGAGGTCGGCGAGGCGGAAGAGTCGGCGGGATCGCTCCACGGCGGGCATGGCAGACCATGCGGGAAAGGCGGATGCGGCGGCGTCAACGGCACGGGCGACATCATCGGCGGAGGCGACGCAGAGGTCGTCGGTCTGTTCGCCCGTGGCCGGGTCGATGACGGGGATCGTCTGTGC
>WGEO01000042.1 GCA_015492715.1 Phycisphaerales bacterium
AGGATCCCCGGCCACGCCCCTGCCCACACGTCGCGCGGCCCCACCGCCGTGTGGCGGCGAACCAGCTCGAGCATCAGCGCCAGCATCACGGCGTTCCGGCACACGATCCCCCAAGCCACGCCCTCGAGCCCGCCCCGCAGCCCGACCGCCACGGCGACCGCCGTCACCACCAGTCCGATCCCTTCCAGCCACGCGCGGCGTCCGGCTAGCCCCACCGCCGACGCGTACATGCCGAGAAGGCCACGGAAGGTCCCGATGGCCGCCGCGATCACGAGGATCCGGATCGCAGGCACCGCTGGCGCCCACTTCTCACCATAGAGCAGCGTGACGAAAGCGTCTGCGCTGAGCCAAAGCCAGGATAACGCGAGAAGCACGCTCGCGCCCACGACGGTCGCCATCTTCCTGTACGCCCGCCGCGAGCGCTCCTCGGAACCCCCCAACCGGCCGAAGGCCGGCAAGACGACCGTATAGAGCCTCCCGAGAAGCTCACGCACCGGCATCCTCGCGGTCGCCAGCGCCCTGTTGTAGTACCCAAGCGCCACTGTTCCCGCTCCGCCGCCCACGAGCATCGTGTCCACCTTGTCGGACGCCACGCTCAGCGTGTTGCCAATGTGCAGCCTGAGGCCATATCCCAGAACGGTCCTGGCCTTCCCCCCATCGAAGCGTATCCCGGGACGCCATCCGCTTCGCCACATCGCCATGACGCTCATCGTCACCCCGGACGTCGCGCCACCCACCGCGAACGCGAAGGCGCCAGCCCCCATCGCTGCCGCCGTCACGCCGCTCGCCACCCCCAACACCGACGAGGAGACCGCCACCTTCGCCGCCCGGTCATGCCGCATGGCCCTACGCATGTGCGCCATCGCAGCATATGCGGCAGGCTGCAGCAGGAACAGTGCTGCGAGCACCCGCATCAGCGTCACGAACCTCGAGTCGTCGTACGCCTGTGCGAGCACCGGCGCCGCCAACCAAGCGAGGGCGAAGCACACCACCGCAAGCGCCTGCATGGTCCAGAAAGCGCTGTCGAGCGCCAGGACGTCGTCCTCGTGCGTCCGCATCAGCGCCTCCGGGACACCGAGCTGGAGCTGGTGCGCGAGCACGCTCGTGAACGCGGTCACCGCTGCAAAGACACCGAAGTCCGCGGGATCGAGGAGCCTCGCCATCGCGACGCCGCCCGCGAAGCTGATGGCGGTTACCACCCATCCCTGGATGTACACCCATGCAGCGCCCTTTCGAAAGCGTGCCCCGAGATCCTTCATGCCTCGCTTTTGCATCCCGGCGCCACCGGCGCGGCCGCCGGATCGGCCACCCAGCGGTCGAGCGCACGCCGCAGGCACTGCGCAACCTCCGGGTGCCGCTCCGCCTGGTCCCCATCCTCAGGCCGCAGGCGGTCGTAGAGCGCGTATCTCGGTCCGCCTACCGCAGGTATCCGCACCAGCTTCCACCGGCCCCAGCGAACGGCCCTGTCACGCGCCACCTCGACCATCGCCCTCCCCTTTTCCGACAGCGCTATGGTGCCGGTTTCACGATCCGGGATCTCAAGCAGCTCGATCAAGGGGGGTACCCGGACGTGGTCGTCGGCCATCCCGACGACGCGCGCAAGCCATGCCCCTGTCGCCATGTACGCGGCCCGATCGCCCTTGTCGCGTCCGTCCAGATAGGCAGCCAGGCTCTGGCCATCCGCTCCCAGGACACCGGGCTCGACCCCGGCCAGCTCGAGAATGGTCGGTGCGATGTCAACGCTCCGTACCGTCGCCCTAACAGTGCGTGTCGGCACTCCCGGCCCCGCAATCACGAGCGGTATGCGGTTGCTCGGATCCTCCCCGATCACGGTGTTGCCCTGTCCCCACGTGCCGCGCTCGAACAGATCCGTTCCATGATCGCTCAGGACGACGATAATCGTGTTGTCGGTCAAACCGCGATCTTCGAGGTGCTCCAGGATCGCACGCACCTCATCGTCGAAGCGGCGCACCCCGGCATCATACAGATCGACAATCTGCTGCACATCGAAGGCTTCGCGGCCCTGGGCCTGACGCTTCGCGATCGCCTCGGGCGAAAAGACCTCCGTCATGCAAAACTTGGATCGGCCCTTGTAGCCCGCACCCGAAAACATCGTGTAGTAGGGGTATTCCGTGCCGAACGGCGCATGGGAGGTGGCGATAAAGGTGAGCAGAAAGAATGGCTGGCCCTCCGCGCGAAGCTCGTCGATCAGGCGTCGGGCCATCCGTCCGACGTCCCGGGTGAGGGGCCGCCCAGCAAGGTAGTAGATCTCAGGCAGCAGCATTCGCCCCACGCTGTTGTGGGTGAAGAGGGCGAGGAAAAGCCGCAGGTCCTTCGGACCTTGCCGCAGCAGATACTTGATGTTCCACTGGTCGGGGGCGACGCGCAGCACGTCGAACCCGAAAGCGATCTTCCCGAGGTCGCTCGCCGCCCAGTCGCCGACTGCGGCCGTACGATATCCCGCCGCCCGCAGGATTTCCGGGAGCGCTCGTACGGGAAGGATCCGCTGCTCGTCTCGTATGAAGTTGGTGGTCACGCCGTGCCTGCGGGGCCACGCCCCCGTAAGCATCGTCGTGATGCTGGGCGCAGTTCGCGCGATCGGCACGTAGGTCTCGGCGAACCACGCGCCCCGTCGGGCCAGGCCGTCGATCGTCGGAGTCAGGTTCCGCGGGTATCCGGCGATTCCCAGCCGATCGGCCCGCAGGGTGTCCGAGGCGATGATCAGGATGTTCGGCCTGCCCTCCCGTGCGATGCTCCCGGCCGAAGCGGCGCCTCCGGCTCGGGCGGAATGCACGAGAAGCACGACGGCCACGCCGGCCGCGACCAGCGCTCCCAG
>WGEO01000043.1 GCA_015492715.1 Phycisphaerales bacterium
TAGTGATAGTTGTACCCGTACGACCCATTCCGCAGCGCCTGGATCTCTCCGTCCGAACCGATGAAGTCGTCCAGCGTGTGCGACGGATCCATGAACACCTTGTTGTCCAGACGCGGAATCGGATTCCGACCGTTGATGAAGTCGTCGTATTCCTCCTGACCCTTGGGATAGTACGGCCTGCCGACATAGTCCCCGATCCCCCAGTGCCAGCGCGCCCGCGGCCGGCCCGTGGACAGATGCGTCTCCCCACGCGGCAGGCGCAACGCCGGAAACGATCCCTCGTTCTGCGTGTACATCTCCAGCCCCTGACCCAGCGAGCGTAGATTCGCCTGATCCACCGTCGCCCGACCGCTCGCCCGCGCCCCGCCCAACGCCGGCAGCAGAATCCCGATCAGCAGCGCAATGACCGCGATCACCACCAGCACCTCGATCAGCGTGAATCCGACCCGCCGAGTCCGCATGACGCGCCTCCCATACGAACGACCGCCCGACCGTCAACTCCGCCACGATACAAGGGGACGCGATTCTATGGCAAATGCGACTCATTCTCAATCTCATTGCTTTTTTCAATCGGGTTTGTAGAGCCGCGCGAATAATCCCCCCTCGGGGGATATTCTCCGGGTATGGACACACCCAACGACACCGCGACCTATCTCTCCGACGAACGCGCCCGCCGACTCACCCACGCCCTGGCCCGGGCAGAGGGCCACCTCCGGGCCGTGCGAGGCATGATCGAGGACCGCCGTTGTGCCGACGAGGTGCTCACCCAACTCGCCGCCGTGCGCGCCGCCGTCGGACGCATCATGGCCCTCATGCTCGAGTCCGAACTCCGCCAGTGCCTGACCCAGTGCGGGGCTCCCGACGCCGAGGAACGCTTCGACGCCGCCATGCGCGTCCTGGCGAACACACTGAGAAAGGGATGATCATGCGCGCACGAATCGTGTACTTCGAGGGCTGCCCGGGACACGAGCCCGCCGCCGAACTCCTCCGCGAGGTCGCACGCGATCTGCATGTCGACCTCGACATCGAGAAGGTCCGCGTCGAGACGCCCGAGGAGGCCGTCCGCGAGCGCATGCTCGGCTCACCCACGATCCAGATCGACGGCGTCGATATCGAGCCGTCGGCGCGCACACGGACGGACTTTGCCATGAGTTGCCGAATCTACCCGGGCAAGCAGGGCCTGCCCCCGCGCGACATGGTCGAGGCGGCGCTCAAGGGCGAGGACTGGAAGCCCGGGGCGCAGAGCGACGATGCGTCGTCGCCGTCCTGCGCAAGCGAGTGCTGCTGCGACGAGGACAAGCCATGAGCGCACGAACGGGAATGTTCGCGAGCATCGGCGCCATCTTCAGCGCCATCCTCAGCAGCGCCTGCTGCTGGCTCCCCCTGTCGCTCATGGCACTGGGCGTCTCGGCGGGCGGGATCGGCGCCTGGTTCGAACGCTATCGATGGGAATTCCTGGGCGCAACGGGCGTGCTCCTGGGGCTTGCGTTCTGGCTGACCTACCGCCGGCGCCCGTGCTGCGAGGACGCGGGCACCTGCGCCCCGCGCTCGCCGAGATGGACGCGCATCATGCTCTGGGTCTCCACGGTCGTGGTCATCGCCTTTGCCGCCTTCCCGAAGTACGCCGGCGCACTGATCTCTCCGAAACCCTCACCCGTCGCCGCCCAGGGGCTCCCCACCATCGAGATCCGCGTCTCGGGCATGACCTGCGAGGCCTGCGCCGTCGGGCTGGGCGAGGCCCTGGAGCAGATCCCGGGCGTCGCCGATGCGAGCGTGGACTACGAGCACGCCACCGCCCGCATCGTCCCCACGCCCGGCACCAAACTCGACGAGTCCCGGATCGACCAGACGCTCCACGAACTCGGCTACGCCCGTCAGCCCGACGCCCCCTGACGCTTCTGCCGCAACCATTGCAGGAGTTTCTGGCGAGTCCATGTATTGACACAATGATCGCGCGTCAGCCAGCCGCGCCGTGCCGTCATCACCCCGTAGCGCAGGTTGTCGAAGTGCTCGGGACGGTGCACATCGCAGTCGATCGCGATCAGGCACCCCGCCTCGACCGCCATCCGCACATGCGTATCGCGCAGATCCAGACGCTTCCAGTGGCTGTTGATCTCCAGCGCGACGCCGTGCTCCCTCGCGGCGTGCACGATCTCGTGCATGTCCGGCTCCAGCCCCCGGCGATTGGGCAGCAGGCGTCCCGTCGGATGCCCCAGGATGTGCACGAGCGGATGCTCGATGACCCGCAGCAGACGCTTCGTCGCCTTCTTCGGGTCCTGCGACAGCCCCGAGTGCGGGCTGGCGACGACGATGTCGAGTTCCGCGAGCACCTCATCCTCGTAATCCAGCCTGCCGTCGGCGAGAATGTCGACCTCCGACCCCGCGAGGACCTCGATCGTGCGCCCCCGGCGTGCGTTCTCCTCGCGGATCTCGCGCACATGCTCGCGCAGGCGTTCGACGCTCAGCCCGTTGGCCTGGGCCGAAGCCTTCGAGTGGTCCGTCACGGCGATGGTATGGAACCCCCGCTCGATCGCCGCATCGACCAGCTCCGCCAGGGTCATGCGCCCATCGCTGGCGATCGTGTGCGCGTGCAGTTCCGCCCGGATATCCCCCACCTCGACCAGGGGCGGAATCTCGCGCAGATCCAGCTCGCCCCGATCCTCGCGCATCTCCGGCGGATAGGTCGGAAGTCCCAGTTTCGTGTAGATCGCCTCCTCCGTGCGTGAGGCGATCGGACGCACGCCCCGGCGTTGCGGCGGGGTCGGGTCGTCGTCCAGCGGATACAGCCCGTACTCGTTGAGCGTCATCCGCTTCTTGAGCGCCCGCTCCCGAAGACGGATATTGTGCGCCCGCGAGCCGGTGAAGTAGAGCAACGCCGCCCCCCAACTCGACGCGGGCACGATCCGCAGATCGACCTGCACCTCGCGTCCGGCGCCCCGCCCGTCGACGACCTGCCCGCCCTCCATCGCCAGACGGACCGAGCACTTGGTCTCGCCCGAGGCCAGCACCTTGCGCACGCCCGCCATCGTGGTAAACGCCTCGCGGACCGGATCCGGCGGATCCGCCACGCACACGATGTCCACATCGCCGATCGTGTCGCGCCCCCGGCGCAGCGAGCCGGCGTACGCGATCTTCCTGACCCCCGCGACGGAGCGCAGGTGCGCCACGATCGCCTCGGCCTCGGGCAGGGCGATCCCGATCGGCAAGCGCTCACCGCTCGTTTCCGTGAACGCGATCGCCTCCCGGATGTTCTGGAGCGTTTTGGCGCCCATCCGGGGCAATGATTCGAGCTCCCCGCTGTCCAGCGCGCGCTTGAGTTCGTCCATGCTCGTGATCCCCGCCTCCTTCCAGAGGCGGGCCACGGTCTTGGGGCCGAGCCCCGGAACCTGGAGCACCTCGATCAGGCCTGCGGGGACCTTCGCCCGGAGTTCCTCGAGCTCGTCGATCCGCCCTTCCTCGCGGAACTGCACGATCTTGCGCGCGATCTTCTCGCCCACGCCCTCGACGGACTGGAGTTCTTCCGGGCTCATGGACCCGACATCCTCGCTCAGGTCGCGAATGACGCGGGCGGCCCGCTCGTGGGCGATCACCTTGAACCGGTTCTCGCCGGTCAACTCCATCAGCGCCGCGATCTGATCCAGCGCATCGGCCACCTGGGCGTTGAGGCTCATGGCAGATGCTAGCCGTGTCGGGAAGGCGCCCGATGTGCGCTCAGCCGACCTCGCTCAGCCCCAACTCCTCTCCCACTGCCTTGAACATGCGTGAGCACAGGAGGGCCTCGTCCGGACGATCCAGACGGGGCGAACGCTCGATCCATTGGCGGGCATCGCGCCGGGCAAGCGTCAGCAGGTCCAGATCGCGTGCGAGATCTGCCGCCCGGAACCGCAGCACGCCCGACTGGGCGGTCCCGAAGAACTCGCCCGGCCCGCGGATCTCCAGATCCCGCTGGGCGATCTCGAAGCCGTCGCAGGACTTCGCCATGACCTCGAGGCGCTGGGCCGCCTGCTCCGTGGTCGCCTCGGCGATCAGGATGCAGATCGAGGCATGGGGTCCACGCCCCACGCGCCCACGCAACTGGTGGAGCTGGGCGAGCCCGAAACGCTCGGCACTCTCGATGACCATGACGCTGGCGTTGGGGACATCGACCCCCACCTCGATGATGCTGGTCGCCACGAGCACCTCGATCTCGCCCTGACGGAACCGCTCCATCGTCTGCTCGCGTTCGTCTCGTGCCAGTTGCCCGTGCAGCAGCCCCATGCGTCTGCCCGCCAGCGGGCCCCGTGCGAGTTCATCCGCCAGTGTGCGCACATCGACGGCCTCGTGCGCGCTCTGCTCGATCAGCGGCGCGACGACAAAGGCTTGCTCGCCCCGCTCCAGGCGCTCGCGCACGATCGCGTAGGCCTCGTCGCGTTGTGCCGGCCTGAGCACGCGCGTCTGGATCGGCGTGCGCCCGGGGGGCAGCGCGTCGATCGTCGAGATGTCCAGGTCCCCCAGCACCGTCAGGGCGAGGGTGCGAGGGATGGGCGTCGCGGTCATCACGAGCACATGGGGCACCGTGCGGGCATCGTCGCCCTTGGTCCGCAGGCTGGCCCGCTGGTGCACGCCGAAGCGGTGCTGCTCGTCGATCACAGCCAGGGCAAGCGAGCGGAAGGCGACATGCTCGCTCAGCAGGGCGTGCGTTCCGACGAGGATGTCGATCTCGCCGCGCGAAAGGCGGTCCAGGATGACCTCTCGCTGCGATGGGCTGGTCGACCCCGTCAGCAGTTCGATGGAGGTTCGGCTGCCGGCGAGCATCGCGGACAGGGTCGCAAAGTGCTGCTCGGCAAGGATCTCCGTCGGGGCCATGAGCGCCGCCTGATGGCCCGAAGCGACGGCCAGGAGCATCGCGTACAGGGCCACGACGGTCTTGCCCGAGCCGACATCACCCTGGATGAGGCGGCTCGACGGGCGGGTCTGTGCCAGATCGCCCGCGATCTCCTCGATGGCCCGCTCCTGGGCCTCGGTCAGGGCGAAGGGAAAGCGTGCGCGGATCCTCGCGTCGATCTCCGGCGTGCGGGCAAGGGGCGGCGCCTCATGGGTGGCCGAGGACTGTGCCCGGCGAAGGAACACGCCCAACTGAAGCATCAGCAGTTCGTCGTACGCCAGGCGCCTGCGACCGGCGGCGGCCTCCGCCTCGTCCTGCGGGGCGTGGACCATGCGGTAGGCATCGCGCAGGGCGGGCAGGTCGCGCTCGCGGAGAAACGCGGGCGGCAGGTGATCCTCGATGTCGCCCAGCACGAGCGGGAGCACGCGACGAATGACCCGCCCGATGACCCGGGTGGAGATGTGCTCGCTCGCCGGGTACACCGGTCGGAGCGTGACGACCTCGATGCGCGGCTCGTCGGGATCGATGATCTCGTGCTCGGGGTTTGCCAGTTGAAGCGCCCGGTTGTACAGGCGCACCTTGCCCCGCACGCGCAGCAGGTGTCCCGGCAGGATCCTACGCTGCAGGTACGGGGCGTTGAACCAGACGACATCGAGCCGGCCCGTCTCGTCCTCGAGGACCGCCTCGAACCGGGGCTTGCGCCGGTGTCCGCCCAGACGCGTCGCCACGACCGTTGCGCGGATCGTCACGAGGTGGTCGCGCAGGCTGTCGGCGATCGTCGTCTCGGGCTGGATCCGCTCGTATCGCGTCGGCAGGTGAGCGATCAGGTGCCCGACACGGGTCAGGCGCATCTCGCGCAGGCCGCGCGCGATCGCGGGCCCCGTGTGCGGGATCTCCTCGACCCGTGAGGTCAGGCGCAATCGCGGCGTGCTCTCAGCCGGCTCCATGCCCGGCATCCTCGCTCCGCTCCGGATCGATCCGGCGCAGGTAGTTCCACGAATAGATCCCCGACGCGTGCCCATCGGAAAAGACGATCTTGATCGCGTAGTTGCCCACCAGTTCGGCGGACTCGGCAATGACCCCGGACGCAGGAGCCGCCGGCAGGACCGTCAGCGGGTTCTTTGCCATCTGCTCACGGAGCGAGCGCATGTCGGCGCTGGGCGACATCCGGCGAAGGTACTCGATCGGATAGAACGACTCCGTCCCGTCGCTCCACTGGACCGTCAGCCCCCGCCGACGGTCCAGATCCAGATGTTTCGGCTGATCCGCGTCCATCGCCCGATGGTATCGCCGCCCTCGGGCATCCCGCGATGGTCGCCGCTACGCTTGGCGGGCGAGGGACACCCATGGGCGCACGAGGGCGGTTCTGCGACAGGCTGAGCGAGCGGATCGACGCGATCGGCGCCCCGCTGTGCGTCGGGCTCGATCCCGTGCTGGACCGCCTTCCCGAGGGGGTCCGCAGGGTGAACAACGACGCGCATGGCGCGTTCGTGGCCTTCTGCACGGGCGTGATCGACGCTATGGCGGACATCGCCTGCTGCGTCAAGGTCCAGAGCGCCTGCTTCGAGCGCTATGGATCGTCGGGCTGGGACGCGATGGAACAGGTCGTCGCGCACGCCCGCACACGCGGCCTGCTCGTCATCCACGACGCCAAGCGGGGCGACATCGGCATCTCGATGGCGCACTATGCGCGCGCATCGCGGGTGCTCGGCGCCGATGCGCTGACCGTGAGCCCCTATCTGGGCGAGGCGGGAATCCTTCCCTGTCTGGGCGAGGGGCTGGGCGTGTTCTGTCTGGTGCGCACGAGCAATCCCGAGGGCGACGCCATCCAGACGGCCCGCCTCGAGGGCGGCACGATGGTCTGCGATCTGGTCGCAGACGCTCTGCACACGGTCGGACTGTCGCATCGGGGCACGAGCGGGCTGAGCGACGCCGGCGCCGTGATCGGGGCGACCAAGGAGGGCGAGGGCATGCGTCTGCGCGATCGCCTGCCCGATGCCCCCGTCCTGATCCCGGGCATCGGTGCACAGGGGGGATCGTGGCAGACGGTTCGAGGCCTTGTGCGCCGAGGCGCGACCAGCCCCGGGACCATGGGCGTCCTCGTCAGCGCCAGCCGGAGCATCCTGTATCCCGATGGGAGCGCCGGGGGCGATCGCTGGCAGGACCGGATCCGGGCATCGGCACGGGCGACCTTCGACACCATCCGGCGTGAACTGGATCTGTAGGGCGAAACCTTCGGCAGGCCGCTCCCAAGGATGGCGCAGGTGGGGGGTCTGCTACGATCGATCTTCCGACAACCGGAGGCGCGGGTGTGATCCAGACCGTGGACATGCGGGTCGACTACGAGGATGTCACGGCGGTCTCGGACCTGAATCTCCGCATCGAGGGGGGCGAGGTCTTCGGGCTGATCGGTCCCAACGGGGCGGGCAAGACCAGCACGATCCGCGTGCTGGCGACGCTCCAGCGCCCGACTTACGGCGATGTCTCGATCTGCGGGATCGACGCGCTGGAGCAGCCCCGCGAGGTCCATCGTCTGCTCGGGTACATGCCCGATCTGCCGCCCGTGTACGAGGACCTGCGCTGTTGGGAGTTTCTGGACCTGTTCGCCTCGGCGTACTTCGTCGATCGGCGCGAGCGCCTTGCGCGGGTGGACGAGTGTCTGACGATGGTGAACCTGCAGGGCAAGCGCGACGCGATGGCGGGGACGCTCAGCCGGGGCATGACGCAGCGTCTGGTGCTGGCCAAGACGATCCTGCCGGACCCGCGGGTGCTGCTGCTGGACGAGCCGGCCAGCGGGCTGGACCCGCACGCACGGATCGAGCTGCGGGATCTGCTGAAGATGCTGGGCGAGCAGGGCAAGACGATCCTCGTGTCGAGCCACATCCTGACAGAACTGCAGGAGATGTGCACGAGCATCGGGATCATGGAGCGCGGGCGTCTGCTGGAGGCCGGGCGCATCGAGGACATCGTCGATCGCCTGAGCGAGCGCCGGCGCCTGCTCGTCGTCGAGGTGCACGAGTTCGAACGGCACGAGGCGGGCCTGCGTGAGGTGCTCGAGCCGGTCGGAGAGGTCCGCGTGCTGGAGCGGGGGCTGGGCGTCGCCTTTGCCGGCGACGAGCGGGCGGCAGCGGAACTGCTGCGGGCGCTCGTGGATCGCGACCTGCCCGTGACCGCCTTCTATGAGCGGCGCATGGGCGTCGAGGACATCGTGCGCAGGATCGGCGCAAGGGAGGTCTCGTGAGCGACGAGGGCGCATCACACATCGACCTGAGCGAGCGACTGCTGAACCCGATATGGGTGCGCAGCGCCCGTTCGCGTCTGCGTCTGAAGCACATTCTGAGCTGGGGCCTGATCGCCCTGTCCCTCACGGCGTTCATCTCGGTCGTGGTCTATCTGCCCGCGGTCGAGCGCGGCGTGGCGCCGAGCAACGCCGCCAAACTCATGATCGTCCCGCTCATCGTCATCCAGGGCATCATCCTGATGCTGCTGGGGACCGGCGCGGTCGCCAGTCAGCTCTCCATCGAGCGGGAGAAGGGCCTGCTCGACTATGTCCGCATGACGCCGATGGCCCCGCTGTCGAAGATCATGGGGTATCTGTTCGGGCTGCCGGTGCGCGAGTATTTTCTGTTTGCGCTGACGCTCCCGTTCCTTGCGTTTGCGATCGTCGTGGGCGGTGTGAGCCCGCTCAAGATGCTGCACTTCTACGCGGTCTTCTTCTCCAGCGTCTGGCTGTATCACATGACGGCGCTGGTCGCCGGGATGGCCAGCAGCAAGCCCCGGCACGCGGCGATGATGGCCCAGGGGCTGGTCGTCGTCCTCTACCTCGTGCTCCCGCAGCTGAGCCGGTTCGGGATGACCTTCTTCGAGTTCCTGACGGTGCGTCCGACCTTCTTCTCGATGGTCAGCGCCGAACTGGCCAGCGCGAATCCGCGCATGGATATCGCCGCCCGCCAGCAGTTCAGCGGCCTGAATCAGAGCGGGTCCGTGCCGTTCTTCATGCTGGATATCCACGCGACCGTGTTCAGCCTCATGGTCCAGCTGCTGCTGCTGGGCGTGCTGCTGCAGGTGGTGCGGCGCAAGTGGCGCGACGAGTTCAGCCACGCGCTTTCGAAGCTCGATGCTCTGGGATTCTACGCCGGCGTGCTGTTCCTGCTGACCGGGAGCCTCTGGCCCGTGCTGGGCGATCCGCAGATCACGAACCGCCTGCGGATGCAGTTCGGCGGGTCCAGCGGGATGCCCCCCGACGCGTTCCTGTTCGCGGTGCTGCTTGTGTTTCTGCTGGTCTGCGGGGCGGGCATGCTCCTGATCATCGCGATGATCACCCCCAACCGCTTCACACAGTTGCGGGAACTGAGGCGGACCCGCAAACTGGCCCTGGCCCGCATCCCGTTCAACGCCGACGGATCGACGAGCCTGTGGGCTGTCTCGATCGCCTGCGTGCTGACCGCGGTGGTCTACGCGCTGGTCGTCGGGCACGCCCTGGATTCGCGTCAGTTTCTGGCGCAGGGCCCGGGACTCTGGGCCGCGGGCGCTCCCGTTCTGTATCTGTGCCTTGCCGCTCTGTTCACGCAGGGCATCCGCGAGCAGTTCAGCGCCCGCGCCGTGGGGGTCAGCCTGTTCCTCTTCTGGATGATCCCGTTCTTCGTCGCGATCATCCTGACCGCGGCATTCGACGCGTTCGTCGGCGCGTCGTACGCGAGCATCCCGTGCCCGCCGCTGGGCATCGCGCTGCTGTTGCTGAACTTCTTCGAGCAGGCGAGCGCGCCGGGCAGCGAGAGCTTCGTGACGGGGCAGGTCGCGCCCCACCTGCCCGTCATGGCATTCCTCGGGGTGGGCTTCTACGG
>WGEO01000044.1 GCA_015492715.1 Phycisphaerales bacterium
CCGTGGGCATCCACGAGTGGCGGGATGGGCGGCGTTTCTTCGGCTCGCGGGCGTCGTCGGGTGGATTGTCGCCGCGTCCATTCTTCTCGGCGTGCGATGGAGTGGGAGAGGCATCCGTCCTGCCGCTCGGTGATCGGGGCGGGGCGTCCTGCTGCGGTGTGTGCTCGGTGCCCTCGAGGTACTCGCTGTAGTTGCCATAGAACACGCGGGCGCCGCCATGGCCGTCCAGCACGAGCAGATGATCACAGGTCGCGTCGATGAGCGCCCGATCGTGGCTGATGAGGATGAGCGTGCCGTCGAAGGCGTGGGCCAGCGCATCTTCGAGTCGCTCGGCACTTGGAATGTCCAGATGGTTCGTCGGCTCATCGAGGACGAGCACATTCTTTGCGCTGGCCAGGAGGGCCGCCAGGCGTGCACGGGCCCGCTCGCCTCCGGACATGACGCCCAGTTCCTTTTGCTGGTCGTCACCCGAGAAGAGGAACTGGCCGGCGAGATCGCGGGCCTCCTGCTCGCTGAGCAGGCGGTCGGGATTCTCGTCGCGGATGACTTTCTGCAGGTAGCGCACGACCGTCAGCTCGGGGTCGAGGTCGTCGGCGATCTGGCGGAACTCGCCCACACGCACCCGCGAGCCGATGGTGACGCTCCCGGTGTCCGGCTCGATCTGCTTCAGGAGTGTGCGCACGAGGGTGGTCTTGCCTGCGCCGTTGGGGCCGACGATGCCCCATCGCTCGCCGCGCTCGATTGTCAGCGAGAGATCCTGAAAGAGCGTGAGTGTCGAGCCGTCGTCGCGGGTGTATCGCTTGGTGATGTTTCGGGCGACGAAGACGAGATCCCCCGGGCGTTCGGCCTTCGGAAGGTCGAACGAGAAGGTCCCCAGTTCGAGCGGGCGTTCGAGATTGCTTGTATCCTTTGCCCGCTGCAGGCGGCTCTCGCGTCCGCGTGCCTGCTTGGCCCGCTGGCCCGCCTTGTACTTGCGAATGAACGCCTCCTCGCGTTTGAACTGTCGCTGCTGGGCCTCCCAGGCGCGGGCCTGGGCCTCGCGTCGTTCCTGACGAAGGCGTCGGAAGGTGGAGTAGTTGCCCGGATAGTCGATCAGGCGGGCACGCTCGACCTCGACGATCCGATCGACGACCCGATCCAGCAGGTAGCGGTCGTGGCTGATGAGCACGACGGCCCCTTGAAACGCATCGTGCAGGAATTCCTCGAGCCAGATCCGCCCCGCGATATCGAGGTGATTCGTCGGCTCGTCCAGCAGGATGACATCCGGTTGCTCCAGGAGCAGGCGGGCCAACGCGACCCGCGACCGCTGCCCGCCCGAGAGCGCCTCGGCGGGAAGATCGAACTGGGCGTCGTCGAAGCCCAGGCCATGGAGCACGGCGTCGATGCGATGATCGATCGCATACCCGCCGAGCGACTCGATCCGACGCTCCAGGTCTACCTGTCGGCGCAGGAGGCGTTCGAGGTCGTCGCCCTGTGCCTGCTCCATCTCGCGAAAGACGGCGTCGAGGTCCGCGTGCAGATCGTGCAGTTCGCGGAACGCGAGCCCGGCGGCCGAGCGGAGAGTCTCGTGCGGCTCGAAGTGCGGGTCCTGCTCCAGATAGCCCACGCGTGCGCCGCGCCGGAGTGCGATCTCGCCCCCGTCGGGACGGAGCGTGCCGTGGAGGATCCGGAGTAGCGTCGATTTGCCGCACCCGTTTCGTCCCACGATGCCGACGCGCTCGTCGGGCTCGATGGAGATCGAGACGCCGTCGAGGATGACGCGATCGCCGAAAGCGTGCCGGATATTGGTTGCACTCAGGATGGGCACGGGCGATTGTACGGCCCGGGGCGCACTACACTGGACGCATGATCGACACACCCATCGCCGTCGAGGAGTATCAGAAGCGGCGCGATCGCGTGCTGCGTGCTCTGCGAGGCGGCGTCGGGCTCGTGCTTGCGGGCGAGGGCGGCCCGCAGTTGCACGGCACATGGCGTCCCGACGCGCACTTTGCCTATCTCACCGGGATCCTGCACGAGCCGGGGGCTGCGGTCCTCTTCGACGGGCGAAACCCCGACCCGTCGCGCCGATGTGTCCTGTTTCTCAAGCCGCGCGATCCGGAGATGGAGACCTGGGACGGTCTTCGCGAGCCGCTGGGTAGTCCCCTGCGTGAGGCGACGGGCTTTGCACGGGTGATGCGCACGCCGGCGCTGGCGACGCTGCTGATGCAGGCCGCACGCCGGACGAAGCGTCTGGTCTGTCTGCACCCGCCGGCGAGCACGCGGGCGCCCGTGCCGGCGGATCTGCAGGAGTTCCGCAAGGTCCAGGAGCGGCTGGCGGGTGTCGCCGTCGACGATCAGACCGATCTGCTCAACGCGATGCGGGCGGTCAAGTCGAGAGCCGAGGTCGCCCAGATCCGGCGTGCGATCGGGGCGACGAGGGCGGGCTTCGACGCGGCCCTGGCAACGCTCGCTCCGGGAGTCAGCGAGCGTGATGTCCAGAACGCCCTGGAGTCCACCTTCATCGCGCACGGGGCGGAGGGCCCGGCGTACAACACGATCGTCGGCGCAGGCGTCAACAGCACCGTTCTGCACTACAACGCCAACGACCGGATGATCGTGGACGGCGATCTGGTGTGCATCGACGCCGGGGCGCGCGTGGGCGGGTACTGCGCCGATGTGACGCGCACCTATCCGGCCAGCGGGCGATTCACGAAGCGCCAGCGTGAGGTCTACGAGGTCGTCCTGCGTGCGCTCAAGGCGGCGACACGGGCCGCCCGCCCGGGCGTGCGGTTCCACGAACTCGACGAGGCGGCACGGGGGGTGATCGAGAGGGCCGGTCTGGGCGATTTCTTCCTGCATGGGATCGGCCATCACCTGGGCATCGAGGTCCACGACGCCTCGCCGGACGCGCCGCTGGAGCCCGGGGCCGTCATCACGATCGAGCCGGGTGTGTACCTGCGCGAGGAGAAGATCGGCGTGCGGATCGAGGACGACATCCTGATCACGCCCAAGGGGCACAGCGTCCTGACACGCGACATCGCCAGAGAACCCGACGAGATCGAGGCGCAGATGCGATCGGCCCGCCGTCGGCGCTAGGAGCCCATCGTTCGCAGTTCCTCGATCATCGCCGCGTGGGCCCGGCAGCCCAGGCGGAAGCAGTCCAGCTCGAACTTCTCGTTGGGCGAGTGCACGCGGTCGTCGTCGAGCCCGAAGCCCATGAAGATCGTCTCGAGCCCCAGCTGCTGCTTGAGCATGCCCGCGACCGGGATGGACCCACCCGTCTTGATGAGGGCGGCCTCCGTCCCGCTTGCCGCCTTGAGCGCCCGCAGGGCGGCGTCGAGATAGGGCGAATCCGTCGAGACGGTCGCGGGCGGGCCGCCGCCGTGGTCGTGCAGGTCCCATCGGCATCCGGGGGGCGTGCGCTGGCGCAGCCAGTCGAAGAACGCCTCGCAGACCTCGCGCGGGTCCTGATCGGCGACGAGGCGGAAACTGACCTTGGCGCTGGCGTGGCTGGGGATGACGGTCTTGGCGCCCTCGCCCTGATAGCCGCCCTTGATGCCGTTGATGTCGCAGGCCGGGCGCGCCCACTCGCGTTCGACAGCGCTGTAGCCCTTCTCGCCGATGTCCGCTTCGGGTGGCAGGCCGATCTCGGCCAAGGCTTGTGCCGGGTCGATCCCGAGTTTTCGCCAGGCCTCGCGTTCGCGTTTCTCCAGCGGCAGGACCTTGTCGTAGAACCCGGGGATGGTGATCCTGCGCTGCTCGTCCCAGAGCTGGCTGAGCACCTTGCACAGTTCGTTGATGGGATTCGGGCAGCGACCGCCCCAGAGCCCGCTGTGCAGGTCGCGGTTGGGCCCGTGCAGCGTGATCTCGGTGTAACAGAGCCCGCGCACGCCGTAGGTGATCGCCGGGCGGTTGCGTCCGAGCATGCTCGTATCGCTGATGAGGCAGACATCGCACGCGCCGAGGCGGTCTCGCTGCTGGGCGACGAAGCGTTCGAGGTTGACCGAGCCGGATTCTTCCTCACCCTCGAGCAGGACGGTGAACCGCACGCCGCCCGCCGGGGTGCCGTCTGCCTCGTGCCACGCGCGAAGGGCCTCGAGGAAGGTCATGACCTGCCCCTTGTCGTCGCATGCCCCGCGTGCGACGATCCGCTCGCCGGGGCCGCCGGGCTCTGCGGGCTTGATGACGGGCTCGAACGGGGGCGATTCCCAGAGTTCCTCCGGGTCCGTCGGCTGCACATCGTAATGGCCGTAGAACAGCACATGCGGGCCGGCTTTCTCATCGTGCACATTGGGCGTGCTGGCGAGCACGATCGGATGCCCGCTGGCGGGCGGATCGCCCGTTTCCATGATCTCCACCCGCAGCCCGACCTCGTCCAGGCGCTGGGCGGCCCACTGGGCGGCCCGTCGGACATCCTCACGATACGCCGGGTCCGTGCTGATGCTGGCGATCCGCAGCCAGTCCGTCAGGCGGGCCACGGATTCCTTCTCGTGCTGTGTGAGCCAGTCCTGAACCTCACCCAGTGCCATGGATGTTCTCCGTGCGAGCGTTGTGCCGGAAAGGAGTGCAAGCGTAGGGGCGGGGCACGAAAAAGACCCGCCGGGCCGTTGCCCGACGGGCCTGCTCTCTCTATCCCCCGTTCACAGATCAGGGGATCTCTCTGGTCATCATGAAGAATCGATCAGCGACGACGGCGCGAGGCGAAGAGCCCGCCCACGCCCAGCAGGGCCAGCGTGCCCGGCGTCGGGACGCCGTTGAACGACACATTGTCGATGAAGATGTTCTCGCTGCCCGAGTTGTTGTCCACGCCCACGGTCAGGGCGAGGTTCTCCCCGAGGTTGGCGATCACCGGCTCGAGATCGAAACTCAGGCTCAGCCAGTTCGCCGTCCCGTCGTCGGCTGAGGCGTTGCCCTCGAGTTCCAGCTCGCCCCAGGCCAGCAGCGTCTCGGCACTGCCCCCGCCGGAGACCGTGATGAACAGGAAGTCGTCGCTCTCGTAACTCGTGTCGTTGATCCAGACATTCAGGTCGAGCGTGCGGCTGGTGTAGCCCGACAGGTCCACGCTCTCGAAGCGCAGTTCCAGCAGGCCGTCGCCGTCGTTGAACTCGAAGTTGTGCTCGACGCCGGACTGAATCGGCGTGCCGTCGGGCGCCACATCCGGGCTGTTGTTGCCCGTGAAGCTGTTGACGCCGATGAAGTCGCTGGTGTCGTTGCTGGGCGTGACCGGCCCCATGCCCACGCCGCGCGAATCGACCGCCCAGAAGGTGGCGAAGTCCAGCCCCGGACCACCGTTGTTCATGCTGCCGGAGTTGGTCAACTGGCTCCCCGCCGGAAGCGAATCGAAGGTCTGCGTTCCCGCGTCGCTCAGATCGTTGAAGTTCTGGCTGGCGATGACATCCGCGAGCGAGGCGGAGCACAGCCCGGCACTCGCAAGCACCACGATCGTCGTCTTCATCTCGATATCTCCCCTTGCCTGTGTCCGGGCCTAACCACACCCGGACCGTTTGCCACGATGCCTCCACGCCACAGCGCCCGCCGTGCCCGAAGGCGTTCTCCGTCCGATCCCGGAGCCAAGAGGAGGTGTCCTGTCTCTCTCGACTCCCGCCCAAAGCCTAGCAGATTCGTCAAGTGCGGCAAGTCCGAAGATCGCACCTGCCCATGTAGATTTCGTCAGGGGCCGCTGCAGGCGCCGAGGCACCCCGCGCAGGCTTGCCCAGATGCCCCAGATTCACGCGGTCGCCGGTGTGAGAGTCCACCGCCTTCGGGCGGATTCCCGCCGCAACTGCCGATCGCCATCCGTGGAAACGGGGTGCGTCCCGTGGGGCGTCGAGTCCTACGGCAGCTCGTCGCCGACACTGAACTTGGCCTGGATCTCGGGGGTCGGCTCGCCTCTGCCGGTATAGACGCTGCCCGAGGGCCACCACGGCGCGGGGTCCGACCAGGCTTCGGAGGATTTGATGACCCGGACGGACCCATCGAACATCCCCGCATTGAGCGCCTCGCTGGGATGGCGGAATGTGAGATCGACATTGGTCAGGTCGGGACCAGGTGCTCCGCGCCGTTGCCAGAATTCCCTGCCAAACTCCGTCGACGCGTTGTAGGACGGACTCGACGAGTGGAATGATCCAAAGTATGTGGGCGTCGGGCTGATGTCGAAGTCCAGTTCGCGTGTGCGTGGGTCGTAGAACCGTGTTCCACAGTGCGAGATGACCTTGCTCGTCGTATCTCTTGCCACAATGTCCACTCGCGGAATGAAACGGTCCGGAGCCTGAAACTCGGTCGTGAAGTCAAACCCCGCAACTTCCGGGTGGCGATTACCGAATCGCTTGGTCCGAACTGTTGTGCGTCGGCTTGCGCGATTTGCCGCGTCCGTCGTCGGGTAGTAGTGGAATGATGCCGGGGAGAGATAGCTGATCTGACGGACGCCAATACCAAAGATCAACTCTTCGAATCGATCGCGGTCGGATGCGTTCCCAAAGCGGGCGTTGTTGTACACAATGGACGCGGGATCAGCAAAGCTGTTGAAGATGAACATCGTGCGTTCGGGCCTTGGGATCGGCATGCTCATCTCGGTGCCAAGCACCGGGCTGATCCAGTCCATCCAAGTTGTCGGAGTCGTGGGTGTGTTCTCCTCGGGATCTGTGATCCATAGGAGATAGTCGATGCGGAAGAAGAGCCCCGAGGTATTCCGCCCGGCGTAGTAGTCCTCGTTGTCCAGCATGTACACGGACTGTCCCGTTGCCATCGACTTGTGGCGAGTCTGGCAGACAACGCTTCGCGCGATATTGCGGGCGCTCCCAAGTGATGGAAGGAGAATCCCGATGAGGAGAGCGATGATCGCGATAACAACGAGCAGCTCGATAAGTGTAAAGGCTCGTTCGCGTTGTCTTCCTGTTTGGTCCGATGTGATCATCGCAAGTCCTCTGGTCACTCGCAGCATCTCGGAACTACCGCCCTTTTCGAATAGGCGACTCGGATACACGGATTTCATAGGTCGTGAGATCAACCACGAGGTCCTCGGGAGAAAGGTCGTATTCTTCCATGATCTCCCGTAACAGGTCGCGCTGACGATCTCGAACTACCGTCTTTCCGTCTATCTCTTCCACACCGATCAGAGTCCGTTGCCCAGTGTCGGGGTTGGTCTCCGGATACGCAACCATCTTGCGCCCGCTGATGTCGAATGCGTAGCGATCACCCGTCAGGACATCGACGAGGACGACACGATCAGCGAGATCAACCTCTTTCTTCATCGAGAAGTACAGCCCAACCCCTAGGGCCACGATCGCCGCCCCAAACAGGATGTAGTGCCACGGGCGGACGGATCCCATGAGAGCGAACCTCCTGCGTCACGCCGATCATATCCCGCCGGCGTGCGCCCTTCGACCTCCGACAGTCAGCCGCCCCGGTCCAGCGGCACCAGGTCCACGCACACCGGCTGATGGTCCGATGCATAGCCCGGCGGCGGCGGATCGCGCCAGTTCGAGCCCGCTGGACGCTGATTCGTTCCCAGCACGAACGCCCGGTCCATCAGCACCTCGTTTCTGAGCGCATCATTCACGAGAATCAGGTCGATCCGCCTGTCGCTTGCATGCGTCAGGATCTCCCGCCCCGAGCGATTCGCAAAGACATCCGAAAAACCCGCATCCAGATAAATCCGCACACTCATCTCGTCCGCCTGGGCGTTGAAGTCGCCCAGAATCGCGATGTTCGCGCCGGGATGCTCCTGCTCATAGGCCCGCACGATCTCGACCAGCCCGCATGCCTCGGCCTCACGCCAGTAGGCCCCGGGACGCCCCGATTTGTGGTGCACCACGAAGAGCGACAGGCGGTACGGAGCCGAGCCGGTCGCCTCGGCGGGCACTTCGACCTCGACCAGCAGCGGCGAGCGGTGGAAGGTGATGGGCTCGCCCGCGTACCAGTTGTCCGCATCGCCCCATTTCGCCGGGTGCACCCCGCCCAGGAGCTTTGCGGGCCAGTTCTGGACGCGCACGATCGGGAATCGGCTCAGGACGGCCTGCTCGATGCCACGCGCGTCGCCCGCATCGACACTCGCAATATGGGCATAGCCCATGTCCGCGAGATACCCATCCACGAACCAGCGCAGGGCATCCTCGGACTCGACCTCCTGCACGCAGAGGATATCGGCATCGATGCGGCGGATCGCCTCAGCGAGCGCCTCGCGCCGCTCCTCGGGGATCGCGTCGTCGATGTCCTCGTTGCGTCCGCTCAGGGTCGGGTCGTCGACTTCGTCGAACAGGTTCTCCAGGTTGTAGGTGCACAGGCGGATCGTGCCCGGACGCTTGTCGGGAACCTCCTGCACGCCCGAGCGGATCAGGAAGGAAAGATCCGTATTCTGGCTGTCGATTGCGTCGTCGGGCTGGGCCGCGGGATGTTCGGCTCGGGGCGATGGGGACTCGACGGTGGGCTGCTGGCGCTCGCCGCAGGCGGCACCCAGCAGCAGGAGCATCGTCAGGAGTACGCGGAGCATGGGCGACATCGCGGGTGGTCTCTTCTGGGCGCGGGACGACTCAGGGAGCCTCAAGGCTATGCCGGTGCCTGCCCGCGGGCCTGCTCCGCCCATCGCCCTAACATCTGTCGATGCGCATCATCCTTGCCAACCCGCGCGGGTTCTGTGCCGGCGTGCAGATGGCCATCGAGGTCGTTCGGCGGTGCCTGGATCTGTTCGAGGACGAGACGATCTATGTGTACCACGAGATCGTGCACAACCGCCATGTGGTGGGGCGGTTTCGTGAGCGGGGCGTGCGGTTCGTCGAGCGGATCGAGGACATCCCGGAGGGGTCGATCGTCGTCTTCAGTGCCCACGGGGTGAGCCCGCAGGTGCGCAAGGCCGCCCGTGCGCGCCGACTGCAGGCGATCGACGCGACCTGCCCGCTGGTGACCAAGGTCCACGCCGAGGCGATCCGCTATGCGCGTCGGGGGTATCAGATCCTGCTCGTCGGGCACGCGGATCATCAGGAGGTGATCGGGACGCGCGGCGAGGCGCCGGAGGCGATCCAGGTCGTCGAGTCGCCCGAGGACATCCCGCGACTGTCGATCCGGGATCCCGAGAGACTGGTGTACCTGACGCAGACGACGCTGAGCACGGACGACGCGCGGGTGATCATCGACGCCCTTGTGCGCGCGTTCCCGGCGATCAAGAGCCCGCCGAGCGAGGACATCTGCTATGCGACGACGAACCGCCAGCACGCGGTGCGGACGCTGGCGCCGCTGGCGGATCTGACGCTGATCGTGGG
>WGEO01000045.1 GCA_015492715.1 Phycisphaerales bacterium
CGCTGGCAAGCGCGGCGTAGACCACCACCAGACTCAGCAGCACGACCGCAAGCGGAATCCCGCTGAACAGACGCAGCAACGCCTTGATGGGCCATGCCCACGACGGAAAGAACGCGTCGTCCCATGCCAGACTGCGCCGCCACTTGGCGCTCATCGATCAGGCTCCATGCAACCCCCGTTGTGCGAACAAACACCCTACGCCGACCTCTCATCGGCGTTCGGAGATTCTTCGCATCATGCCACGCCCATTCCTGTGAAACCGCATGAATTGCTGGAAAACAGCAAGGTTGCGGGCGCATCCGACATCAGCACACCGGCAAGAGGACCCTGGGCATTCTTCTCCATCCCCGTCGCAACGAGCCCCATCGGGCAACCACCCGCCCGCAGCAGGAACCTGTTGGGATCCAGCCCGAGCATCATGGCGGGGGTCGTCGTGATCAGGTCCAGTCGCTGCACCCCGTCTCGACGGGCCACGAGACGGAGTTCATCGAGCACGCCCATCCCCCGCTCCGGTGTGCTCTCGGGGAGCGTGACGATGGAATCCGTTGCCAGTGCCACGGGCACGCCGGCGTCGAGCAGGCGCCGATACGGGTGTGCCCCCAGGCGCGCCTCGTGCCCGAACGCCGCATGTGCCCGCGGGCAGTACGCGACGGACGCGCCCGTGCGTGCAAGCAGGGCGATGTCCTCGTCGCGCAGAGAGTTGACATGGGCACACAGCATGGGGCGAGTTTCGAGCACCGTCCGCAGGTGCTCGGGCGGCCGCAGCCCCTGTCCAAATCCCTGCTGTCCGCCCCACAATCCGAGCGATTCCAGAAATGCACGCATGGGGCCGCGCCCATGGGCGATCAGGTCGAGTTCCTCGACGGTCTCGCCAAGGTGCGTGCTCACGGGCAGCGAAAGATCCGTCGCCCGCGCAATCGCCCAGCGATACGCGCGCGGCCCACAGGAATAGGGCGCGTGCGGCTGGATGCCGACGCGGATCCGCGTGCTTTGGGCGCACAGATCCAGTGATGCACGCAGGCGTTCGTCGGCCTGCGCGATGCCCTCGTCCGTGCGCGCACCCGTGGCGAAGAACTCGACGAAACTCACGGCGTGCAGGGGCGAGTCGAGCAATGCCGCAAGGGCGCTCAGGGACGCCTCGGATGCGCAGGCACCGGCGATGTCCCCCACTGCGACCACACCCGCAGCCAGCGACAGACGCACGCCCTCCCGGACGGATCGGGCCACCTGCTCGGGATCATGGCTCCGACGGGTGCGGACCATCTCGATCCACGGCACAAATCCTCCATCCGGATCCGTTTTCTGCGGGCCGACATGGGTGAGATCCAGGTGTGTGTGGGCGTTGACCATCGCCGGCAGGAGGGCGCTGCCCGTCAGATCGACTCGCTCTGCGTCAGCGGCGGCGGGATGGGCGTCGACCTGTCCCGGGACATCGAGGACCAGGATGGTTGCGTCGAGGATGGGGGCCGAGCTGAGGGGATGAGACTCGCACGCGTGGATTTCCAGCAGCATGGACGCGGGGGCGATGGTTCGCGTCGCGTCGATGGCGGCGCCGGCGTCGATGCGGATCATCCGCCCCGGATGGGCGTTTTCGAGGGGTGTGCGTGGATGATCGGTGGACAGCATGTCGAGGAATCTCCCCGTCTTCCAGGGGCAGATGACCTGTCGGCAGCGGGCAACGCTGAGGGAGCGTATTCTTGCGCATCGTGAAATGGATTCGCGGTCGGGAGGCGGTGCTTCCCGGAACCAGATGCGCGGCACGGAGGGGCGCTATGCGGTGGAACCGGACGAGGAATGGAATCGGGCTGCTGGCATCGTCGGCGGCATTGGTGTTCGGCGGGTGTGCCAGCCGGAGCGACCAGCTGGTCGAGACCAACAGGTCGCTGCAGGATCAGAACCTGCGGCTGCAGGAGGAGTTGCGCGAGGCGCGGGCGATGCTGGAAGAGCGCGGGAGCGCCAACAGCGAGGCACGCGGGCTCATCAGCCAGTATCAGGCTCAGATCGCGTCTCTCGAACAGCAACTGGATGAGCGGGATCAGACGATCCGGGAGTTCGGGGCACGCCTGGATCAACTGGATGTCCAGCTGGACCCGGCGACCGATCGGGCGCTCTCGCAGCTGGCCCGCCAGCACCCGGACCTGGTGAGTTACGACCCCGAGCGGGGGATGCTGCGGTTCAACAGCGACCTGACCTTCGACTCGGGCAGTGCCGAGCTCAAGGACGAGGCCCGTCGGACGCTCGCGAGGCTTGCGCAGATCCTGAACGATCCCGCGGCGGCGTCGCTGACGATCGAGATCGTGGGGCATACGGACAACCAGCCGATGAGCGCCGCGACGCGTCAGAAGCACTTCTCGAATCTGCATCTGTCCACGCATCGGGCGGTCGCCGTGCACAAGGCATTGCAGGAGTTGGGTGTAGCGCCGGAGCGGATGATCGCCGCCGGGCGGGGGCCGTTCGATCCGCTGGTGCCCAACAATCCCAAGGGTGGGACGCCCCAGAACCGTCGCGTGGAGATCTTCCTGCGACAGGGGGGATTCCAAGGGGTCCAGCAGGCGGGCGTGAGCGACGAGGGAACGATCGAGATCGACCGGACGCCCCCGCCGGCTCGCGGGCCCGATGTGACCAAGTAACGGCGAGACGGGAACGACCTTCAGGGCGGCCCTCGGGCCGCCTTTTTTCATAGCCCGGGGCGGGTTCGATCTTTCTCGGACCGGGTTGGGTCCCACAGGTGTGCTCGAGCGTGCATTTTTGAATGGGTCGAATCGAGGCGGCGCCCCCATGGGGTATGCTGGGGCACGGGAGGTGCAGATGCGCGCCGGGTGTGTCGTCGTGCTCTTGTTGACGGGTGGGGTGTCGTGGGCACAGCCCACGGCGGGACTGGGCATGGGATCGCCCGGCTATGTCTTTGTCGAGGTTGCGGAGGACCGCGGGATCAGCGGGCATGTGCCGGCGGCGGGGATGGCGCACGGGCTGGCAGCGGCGGACTACGACAACGACGGGGACATCGACCTGCTGCTGCCGACCGAGGAGGGACATCCCCCTCTGCTGTTCCGCAATCGCGGCGACGGATTCTTCGACGAGGTCGGCGTCGACAGCGGATTGACCTGGGATGGGCGCACGCGTGGGGCGCTGATGGCCGACCTGAACGGGGACGATCTGCTCGATGTCATCCTGATGGGCGACTGCTTTGCGATCGGGGATCCGACCTGTCCGGGTCGGGAGAAGGTGCGGGTGTATGTCCAGCAGCCCGATCACTCCTTCGTCGATGTCACCAAGGTCTGCGGGATCGCGCCCGATGACATCGTGAACGAGGATCATCATCGGGGCACGATCAACGCGGGGGATGTGAACGGGGACGGCTGGCTCGACCTGTTCACGGCGTTGTGGTCCGGTGGTGGGCGTCTGCTGCTCAATAACGGGCGTGGGGGCTTCGTCGATGTCACGAAGGATGCGGGCTTTGCCGTGGGCGAGTCGCACTTCTGGCAGAGCGTGCTGTACGACGCCGACGCGGATGGGGATCTGGACATTTTCTCGGCGATCGACTTTGCGCCCAATGTGCTGTGGTTGAACGATGGATCGGGGATCTTCCGTCCGGCCGACGAGAGCGCCGGTGTCGGGATCGCGTTCAACGACATGGGGGTGAGTCTGGGGGACTTCGACAACGATCAGGACTTCGACATCGCGATCACGGAGATCTACACGGAGCAACTGAAGAAGCACGGGGTGCTGCTGCGGCGCGACGGCCCGCCCGAGACGCCCGTGTTCGTGGAGATCAGCGAGCAGGCGGGCGTGATGCGTCACGGATGGGGCTGGGGGGTGACCTTCTGCGACTTCGATCTGGACGGGTGGCAGGACCTGCTGGTCACAGGCGGGTTCAATGTCACGCCGTACGACACGGACCCGACGCGTCTGTATCACAATCTCGGCCCCGGGCAGGAGTTGTGGTTCGAGGACATCGCCCCCGCGGTGGGGATGGACGACCGGGAGATCGCCGGGGGCATCGTGGCGTTCGACATGGATCGCGATGGGGATCTTGATGTGGCGCAGGTGACCTACACGGGTGGCGTGCGGCTGCTGGAGCACCGGCGTCTGCGACTTGACCGCCACTGGATCACGATCCAGCCCAGAAGCGACGGGCCGAATCGTCGGGCGATCGGAGCCGTGGTGCAGGTGCGCACGGGCGATCTGACGCAGACGCGCTTGATCACGGCGGGGACCAGTCTTCTGTCGCAGGAGCCCGCCGAGGCGCACTTCGGGCTGGGCGCATCGCGGGTGATCGACGAGGTGCGGGTGCTGTTTCCCGATGGGAGCGAGCGTGTGCTGCGGGATGTGGCGGCCGATCAGGTGCTGGTCGTGCGCTGATCGCGCGAGGGCGCGACGGCGAGCGCGAAACTCAGCATCGCGACGACGAGGGAGATACTGGCGGCGGGCAGGGTCCAGCCGACGGCGGCGAACGCCGGGCGCTGGCGGAGGTCGTTGGGAGCACTCCCGGTGGGCATGACGAGCATGGCTGCCTGAAACTGCCAAGTGCCCGGCTGGAGTTCGTCGGGGTTGCGCTCGGGGATGGGCCTTCCTTCCCTGCGGGCCTTGTCCTGCCTTCGGGCGAGCGAGCGGGCGCTCTCGGGGAAGGCCAGTCGCGGGTGGCGGATGATCCCGCCGGCGGGGTCGAGTTCGTAGAAGTCGAAGCGCCAGTCGCTGCGGAAGACCTTGCCGAAGGTCTCGGGGTCGGCTCCCGGGCGTTGGACGCGTGTGACGAGCACGCATCGGGCATCGGTGGTCC
>WGEO01000046.1 GCA_015492715.1 Phycisphaerales bacterium
CTCCCCACGCCCCTGCGCAGGCGTCGCCGGACCACCGGCTGCCGTCTTGGCGGACGCCGAGCCGTCTTTCTTCGCGATCGACTTCGCCGCCTTCTTCGTCGCAGGCTTCTTGGTAGAAGAGCCGCTCCGATTCGCCCCAGCCCGGGCGCTCGTTTTCCTGGATGACGCGCCCGCCCCGGCAGCCGCCATCTTCTTTGCCGATGTCTTCTTCTTGGCGGCGACCTTCGAGGTCTTCTTCGCGGGCGACTTCTTCTTCGATACCTTCTTCGAAGCCTTGGCAGCGGTCTTTTTCCCCGCAGCAGCCTTCTTGGCGACGGTCTTCCCGGCGCTCGCCTTCTTCGCTCCGGTCTTCTTCGCAGCGGTCTTCTTGGCGGAAGACTTCTTCGCCGAGGCCTTCTTCGTCGTGGTCTTCTTCTTGGTGACCTTCCGCGTCACGGCCTTCTTCGTAACGGTCTTCCGGGACGCACTCGTCTTCTTGGAGGCACCGGCAGACCCGCCGCTCCTCGTGGTCTTCTTTCGCGATGTGGACTTCTTTGCCACGCAGACCCCACAGACTGGGCGCCCAACCGTTCAAATGCCGAACAAACCCCCGTATATCGCCCGCAAAAAGTCCGCGGAGCCTATTCCCGGCAGATCGCTTTGTCAAAGTGGGACGATACGAGAAGGGCGGCAAAATACCCCGTCCGCGAGGCCTCAGCCCTGCTGCCGGTGCACCGTTACGCCTGAGAACCGCCCGCCATACCCGCCTCGACGCCCTGTTCCGACGCCGCCGGAGTCTGCTCGACGACAGAGCCAAGACGCCTGAAACGCCGGTAGCGATCCTCCACCAGTTCGTCCGGGCTGAGCGAGCCCAGCGCTTCGATCTGTTCGCTGATCCAGGTCTCGAGCGCTCTGCCTGCCTGGGCCGGATCGCGATGGGCACCCCCCAGAGGCTCGTCGATGATCGCATCGATGATGCCGAGGTTCAGGTTGTCCGTTGCCGACAGTTTCAGGGCCTTTGCCGCGGCCTGGTTCGTCTGCTCGTTGGCCTGCTTCCAGAGGATCGCCGCACACCCTTCCGGGCTGATGACCGAGTACCACGCGTAGCGCATCATCGCCACGCGATTGGCCACCGCGATCCCCAACGCCCCACCCGAGCCGCCCTCACCGATGATCACGCTGACGATCGGCACACGGATCCGGCTCATCTCCCGCAGGTTGACCGCGATCGCCTCGGCCTGCCCGCGCTGCTCGGCACCGATCCCCGGATACGCCCCGGGCGTGTCCACCAGCGTCACGATGGGAATCCCCATCTTCTCCGCAAGACGCATCTTCAGCAGCGCCTTGCGATACCCCTCCGGATGCGCACACCCGAAATGGCACGCCAGTTTCTCTTGCGTCGTCCTGCCCTTCTGGTGCCCCACCACCATCACCTTGTGCGGCCCCAGACGGGCGAGCCCTGTCACGATCGCCGGATCGTCCCCGAACCGCCGATCCCCGTGCAGTTCACAGAAGTCCCGGCAGATCATCGCGATGTAGTCGCGCGTCTGCGGGCGGTCGGGATGGCGTGCGACCCGCACGACCTGCCACGGGTCCAGATCCGCATAGACCTCGCGGATCGTCCGCTCTCGCTCCTGCTCCAGGCGGTCGATCGTCCGCTCCAGACTGCGCGCGTCCGCGGGATCCTCGTCCTGTTCATCCAGGGCCGGGAATGGGCTGGGTTGTCCCCCCCCACGATCGTGGGCACGCTTGCGCAATGCCTCCAACTCGCGCCGTGCCTCGGCAAGACGCTGCTCCAACGCCCGCACATCCTTCTCGAAATCGAGCTGATAGAACCCGGACATGGGGACCTCCAACCATCGATGGGAATCCTAGGGCCCACCTTCCACTGCCGCTTGCCCCCATACCCGGACATCCATCCGGAATCTCTCGCTACGCCCGAATCCCTAGGCTATCGGACATGCAGACCGATCCACTGCTCATCGTCGGCGGGGGCAATATGGCCCGCGCCATCATCCGGGGAGCCCGCACGGTTCTGGACCCGTCCCGCACCCTCATCGTCGAGCCGGACGATCAGCGACGGGCCGCGTTCGACCTCTCGGCAGCCTCGATCGCCGAGGGACTTGCCGAGATCCGCCCTCTGGAGCGTACGGACTCTCCCGCACGCATCCTGCTGGCGGTCAAGCCCCAGAAACTCGCCGAGGTTGCCGGCGCGTTGTCTCAGGGCCTCGACGATACCCCACGCTGTATCATCTCGATCCTTGCGGGCACGACCATCGAACGCCTGCGCAAGGCGATCGGCGACCGGCACCGGTACATCCGGGTCATGCCCAACACGCCCGCGCAGATCGGACGGGGCATGAGCGCGATCACCGCCGATGCGCGCACAACCGGCGACGATCGAGCGTTCGTGCACGCCCTCTTCGACGCCCTCGGATGCACGATCGAGATCCCCGAGTCCCACATGGACGCGTTCACGGCGATCGCGGGCAGCGGACCGGCGTACGCGTTCTACCTTGCCGAGGCCATGCTCGACGCCGCCCTACAGATGGGCTTTGCCGAACGCGACGCCCGCCTGATCGTCAGCGAGACGCTCGCCGGGGCGGGGCTCCTGCTCGCCGGGGGCGAGCGCGATGCCTCGGCGTTGCGAGCGGCGGTGACCAGTCCGGGCGGGACGACCGCCGCCGCCCTGCGCGTCATGGACGACGCGCACATGCGGGAGATCATCGTTCGTGCGCTCATGACCGCCCGTGATCGCGGACGCGAACTCGCCCGTCTATGACCCGCCGACGGGTCGCTTGCGCGCGACGATGTGGTAGACATGCCAGTGCTTGCGGTTGTTCTGTGCATCCTCGCCGTCGCGTTCTTCCTCGCAGAACTGTTCGAGGAGAAAATCCCCGAACAGGGCGATCGCATCGTCGCGGGCATGGTGCGTCCGGTCCTCGATGGTCGCCCAGCTGTCGCGTTCGCCGAAGAGTTGGCCACAGAACCGTCCGCCTGTTCGCACACTGGCGCAGATGCGTGCCCAGAGACTGTCGAAGTGTTCCGGGGGACAGAACGGCAGACTGAAACTCGCGCTGAGCAGGTCGCACGCGGGCAGCTCGCAGTCCTCGAAGGTCGCCTGCACGATCTGAAGGCGCCCGTCGTCCAGAGCCTCGCGCACAGGGGCGTCCGTGCGCGCACGAAGCCGTCGAAGCCCGTCCGGATGCGCATCGATCGCGATGACGCGCCACCCGCGTCGGAGCAGTTCGGCGGTGTCCCGCCCGTCGCCACACCCTAGATCGATCGCCAGCGGCGACTCCTCCCGGTCATCTTCGCTCTCGAAACGATCGAGGGCGTCCAGCAGGGTCTGGCGTGGTTCTCCCCCTGCAACGCGGTCGTAGTAGGCGACCCAGTCGCGGGTCTGGGCGGCCTTCCATGCGGGCTCGGGCTTCGATCTGCTCATGGGTCCCCCTAACCTCGGATGATATGAGACACGACCTCGGGTCATTCATCGCGGCTCTGGAGCGGGCGGGCGAACTCGTGCGTGTGCGGGTCCCAGTCCGCCCGGTCCTCGAGATCGGCGCCATCGCCGACCGTGTGAGCAAGGCCCTGGCCCCCCATCCGCCCAGCCACTCGGCGCGCCGGAGCGACCCGCGTTTTTCCGACCGTGGCGGCCCCGCCCTGCTCTTCGAGAATGTCGAGGGGTCGGAGCATCCCGTCCTGATCAACGCCTTCGGGAGTTACCGGCGCATGGAGATGGCTCTGGGCGTCGAGGGCGAGGGATTCGATGCCATCAGTGCGCGGATCGCGTCGCTGGTCGAACCCGACCTGCCGCGCTCTCTCGGCGAGGGCCTGCGCAGGCTCCGTGAGCTGGCGCCGATCCTGCGGATCGCGCCAAGGACGGTCCGACGGGCAGCGTGTCAGGAGGTCGTCGAGACGGGAGACGAGGTCGATCTGACGCGTCTGCCCCTGCTGCGCTGCTGGCCTCTGGACGGTGATCCGGCAAGCGTGGGATATCCCCCATCGATCAACGACGGAATCCCGGGGGCGGGCCATCCTGCGATAGACGCACAAACATGGGAACGCCTGTTCCGTGGTCGCTACATCACACTCGGCGGGGTGCACACGATCCACGCAGACGACGCGGGGGAAGCCCGCCCGCGCAGCCACAACATCGGCATGTACCGGGTGCAGTTGCTGGGTCGGCGGACGATGGCGATGCACTGGCACATGCATCACGACGGCGCGTCCCACTGGCGAAGTTGGAAGCGTCTGGGCAGGCCCATGCCGGTGGCGATCGCGCTGGGCGGTGAGAGCGTGCTGCCGTATGCCGCAACCTGTCCGCTGCCTCCCGGCCTCAGCGAGCTGCTCATGGCGGGATTCCTGCACGGCAGGGGCATCGAACTCGTGCGCTGCCGGACCGTCCCCCTGCGCGTCCCGGCGAACGCGGAGATCGTGATCGAGGGATTCGTCAGCGAGCGATCCGGGTTCCCCGGCTTCGATCCGCGGGAAGGGGGAGACCTCGGGCCGGGGGCGGCGTTCGAGCCATCATCCGCCGACCCAGCAACTGCACCCGGTACATGCCGATGTTGTGGCTGCGCGGGCGGGCTTCCCCCGCGTCGTCTGCGTGGATCGTGTGCAC
>WGEO01000047.1 GCA_015492715.1 Phycisphaerales bacterium
ATCAGCGCATCCCTCGACGCGGGACGCCTCGTCATCACCGACCCCGCCCGCGCCCCATCGCTGACCTACACCGCCCACCGGATCTGGTCCCTCTTCCCCCTCGCACGCTGGACCGTCCCCTTCGACGACCTCGAAGACATCGAACTCGCCGATGGCGCCCTCGTCGTCCGAACACCATCGGCCACCCACGCCATCATGGGCTTCGCAAAGGACCCCCTCGCCCGCTGGCGCGCACGCCGGCTCCTCCACATGATCCTCGACCCACACGCCGCATGCCCGGACCACCCACCCCACACGCCCTCACCTACGATCCCCGCCCGGGCCTGATCCTCTCCAATCACAGCCCGATCCGTCATCGACGCCCCACCACCACACAAGGGTCCCGCGCATGCCCATCTTCCGCCGCAAGCACGAGCACCGCCCCACCGTCGCCACACAGCCCCCCGCCGCCGACCTCGAACAGCGGACCATGCAGATCGGGCGCGACATGCTCGCCCGCGCCCGCGACCAGAAGCTCGGCGTCCTCAGCGCCCGCTTCTACTCCGACAAACTCATGAACTGGTCCATGAAGGACCACGACTTCAAGGTCCAGCTCTTCCGATTCGTCGATGTCTTCCCCGTCCTCACCACCCCCGAGATGATCCACGACATCCTCGCGGACTACCTCTCCCAGCCGGGCGTCAAGCCACCGCCGGGCATCGACCTCGGCCTCAGGGCCGGCGCCGTCGCCAAGGGACTCATGGGAAAGACCATCGAGTCCCAGATCCGCGCCATGGCCCGCAAGTTCATCGCAGGCACCAACGCCGCAGACGCCCTCCCCACCCTCAAGAAACTCTGGGACGATCAGATCGCCTTCAGCGTCGACCTGCTGGGCGAGGCCTGCATCTCCGACGAAGAAGCCGACGAATACCGCGACAAGTACCTCGACCTCATCGAGAACCTCCCCGACACCGTCGCCTCCTGGAAAGATCAGCCCCTCCTCACCCGCGACCACCTCGGCGAGATCCCTCGCACCAATGTCTCCATCAAGATCTCCTCCCTCAGCGGCAAGGTCGATCCCATCGACCCCGAGGCATCCATCGCACGCCTCATGACCCGACTGCTCCCCATCCTCGAGACCGCCCGCGATCGAGGCGTGTTCGTCAACTTCGACATGGAGCACCACGAACTCAAGGACCTCACCCTCACCCTCTTCGAACGCTGCTGCGAGAAGATCGACTTCCACGCCGGCCTCGCCATGCAGGCCTACCTCCGCTCCGCAGAGGACGACGCACGCCGAATCACTCGCTGGGCACGCGAGAAGAACCGCACCGTCACCGTCCGACTCGTCAAGGGCGCATACTGGGACTTCGAGACCATCCACGCCGAACTCATGGGATGGCCCTGCCCCGTCTGGAACGAGAAACACCTCACCGACGCCTGCTTCGAACGCGTCTGCCGCATCCTCCTGGACGCGTGCCCCACCCGACAGAACCAGGGCGGCACCAAGCTCGCCCTGGGCTCGCACAATGTCCGCTCCATCGCCGCCGCACTCGCATACGCCCAGCAACGCGCCCTCCCGAACGAAGCCGTCGAGCTCCAGATGCTCCACGGCATGGCAGACCAGCTCAAGCACGCCGCAAAGCAGATGGGCCTGCGCGTCCGCGAGTATGTCCCCGTCGGCGAGATGATCCCCGGCATGGCCTACCTCGTCCGACGCCTCCTCGAGAACACCTCCAACGAGTCCTGGCTCAAGGCCGGCTTCCTCGACCAGGCCGACGAGGATTCCCTCCTCCGCAACCCCGAGTCCATCCCCTCGAAGCACACCCCCGACCTCGCCGACATCGCCGCACAGCGCCACAGCCTCTCCCCCGCCGTCGAGGGCGTCGGAGACGGAAAGCCCTTTACCAACGAGCCCGTCCGCGACTTCTCCCGACAGGACCATCGCGACCGCTTCGCACAGGCCGTCCGCGACGCCCGCGTCGAGCCCCTCCCGTCGGACACCACGCCCGCGCAGGCCGCCGACATGGTCGACCGCGCCGCACGCCTGTTCCCCGCATGGCGCGACACCGACCCGATCACACGCAGCAACATCCTCGTCCGCGTCGCCGCCATCATGCGCGCACGACGCGATGAACTCAGCGCCATCATGGTCGCAGAGGCATGCAAGACCTGGCGCGAGGCCGACGCCGACACATGCGAGGCCATCGACTTCTGCGAGTACTACGCACGCTGCGCCCCGCCCCTGTTCACCCGCACACGCCTGGGCAGATTCATCGGCGAACTCGACGAACTCTTCCACCAGCCCAAGGGACCCGCCGTCGTCATCAGCCCCTGGAACTTCCCCCTCGCCATCAGCACCGGCATGACCGTCGCCTCCCTCGTCACAGGCAACACCACCATCCTCAAGCCCGCAGAGCAGACCACCGCCATCGCCCACGAACTGGCAAAGATCGTCCGCCAGGCCCTCAAAGAGCACGACCTCCACGAGGACATCCTCCAGCTCTGCTGCGCACCGGGCGAGACCACCGGCGCCGCGCTCGTCCGCGACCCACGCGTCCACCTCATCGCCTTCACCGGCTCCAAGGCCGTCGGCCTCGACATC
>WGEO01000048.1 GCA_015492715.1 Phycisphaerales bacterium
GGCGGGGAGATCTGCGATATGCGATCTGGCTGAACGGATGGGGAGCAGTCTCGCACGAGCAGGAGTTTCTGCACAATCGGCGGAACTGCTGGGTGCTCGGGCGAAACCCGGCCGACGCGCTCGATGCGCCGATTTCCGATCGGGCCCGCGTCGGCTCGTGGTTCAGTGCAGCGGGCGTCGAGTTGAATCGACAGTGGTCGGCGCGGTTCTGCGATCGCCTGGATTCGGAGTTGGATGCGAAGAGCCTGCCGGCGCCCGAGGCATTGCACTTCGATGTGGAGGGGATCTTCGATATCAACAAGATCGCGGACTGGTGGGAGGCGGCACTGGAAGACCCCCGTGCCGACACCGAGCTTATCGACGGTGAGCATACGCTGCGCGAGTTCGCGAGGAGGGCGCCGGCGTTCTGGCCGGAGTACGGCACGCACGCGAGGCGAAACCGTCCGTTCGTCGCTTGGGCCGAGGGGATCTCGATGCGTGCTGCGGACCATGTGCTGTGGGAAGGTTTCTGGAAACAGGCGCGTGAGCACTGGCCCGAGATCAAGTTGAGCAACTTCAAACTCACGCCCGGCACGCCCGAGATGCCGTTCTTCCTCGAGAAACTCGGGATGGAGATCGACAACGCCAAGCTGCGACACGCAACCCACGCGGCCCCGACGCTCTACCCGCTGAACGACTGGGCGTTCGAGAACGGACGAGTGACGGTCGAGGATCACCTGTTCCGCTACGGGGCTCGAGCAACGGGCCATCCGATCGTCGATATGAACAAACTCAGTTATCTGGTGGCCAAGCGGCGGATGGATGCATCGCTGGCGACGGGCATGAAGGTCGTGGCCTGGGTGCGCCCGCCGGATCCGGAGAAGCTCGACCTCGAGCACACGGCCCGCATCATCCGGTATGGAATGTCGCGTGGCATCGAGGAGTTCGTCCTGTGGAGCGACGGGGCATATGACTGGAGCGTTCTTCTCCGGGAGATCGACCGTCTGGGTGAGGGCTTGGAGCGAGGGGAGCAGTGATGCGAGGGTGCGAGTTGATTCGGGGTCTCGTCCTTGCGCTCCTGACGGTGAGCGGGAGCGTATCGATGGGCGAGGCCGCCCTTGCTCAGGAGGCGAGCGGGAGGGGGGAGCGAGCGAGCACACCGCGGGTCCGCCTGGCAGCGAAGGAACCGGGTACGGCGCGCGTCCGGGGCGGGAAGGCCAGAGGTGCCCGCCAGCGGACGAGTGCACGGGATGAGCGTGAGATCTTCTGGGTCTGGACGCCGCCCAATCGTTCCTCGTTGCCGACATTCCGGGAGGGCTACTGGCAGGATCCTCGCGTGTTTCCCCTGATCCAGGCCCATGTCGATCTGCCGGACAAGCCATGGTGGAATGCGCCGGGATCTCGCGGGTATGGCGTCGATACGAACTATGAGGACACGGAGTCGTGGGCGGGCAAGAACCCGGAGGCGGCCGCCGATCAGATGGTCGGCTGGACGCTGTGGTACCGTCAGCAGTTGCGAGCCCTGGGTCGTCGTGAGTTCCGCTATGCGCTCTGGCTGAACGGGTTTGGTTCGCCGCCGCACGGGGGCGAGAGCGTCCTGCATAATCGTCGCAATGTCTGGACACTGGGGCGCAATCCGGAGGATGCGATCGATGCTCCGATATCGGACCGTGCGCGGGTCGGCTCGCTGTACAGTGCTCGGGGACGCGAACTGAACGCCGAATGGTCGCGCAGGTTCTGCGAGCGATTCGATGAGCGTGCTCGCAGGTCGCGTCTGCGGGCGCCCACGGCGCTGCACTTCGATCTCGAGGGTGTGTTCGATCTGTCGACGATCGATGAGTGGTGGGAGCCCGCCCTGCGTGATGCGCGTGCGGACACGGAGGTCGTCGATGGTCGTCGAACGATGCGTCAGCTGGCCCGCCTCGCGCCCGCTTTCGATCCGGGTGCGGGGACATATGCGCGACGCAACAAGCCGTTCCTGATGTGGATCATGGGCGTGGCGAGCCGGGCGACGGAGTATGTGCTCTGGGAAGGATTCTGGAAGCAGGCACGAGCGATCTGGCCTGATGTGCAGCTGAGCAACTACCAGTTGACCCCCGCGAGTGCTCGCCATCCGTTCCCGTTCGAGTATGTGAACAGTGAGATCAACAATGTCCGTCTTCAGTATGTGACCCATGCCGCTCCCGTGCTCTATCCATTGAATGACTGGGCGTTCGAGAACGGACGGATCAGCGTGGCGGATCAACTTGCGCGATTCGGCAAGCGGGCCAGAGGCAATGCGAGGCGTGATCTGAATCGGTTGAATTACCAGATGGCCAAGGCGAGGCTGGACGCGTGCCTGAACAACGGGATGCCCGTGGTGGCATGGATCCGTCCACCCGATCGCGACAGGCTGAACATGGATCAGACGGTGCGTCTGATCCGCTACGGACGGCGGCAGGGTGTGCGCCAGTGGATCCTGTGGAGCGAGGACACATACGACTGGTCCGAACTGCTGCGCAGGGTCGGTGATCCACAGACGGCGCGACGGTAGGCGTGGTCAGGTCCGTCGAATGAGCCGCCACACGGATCGCCGTTCCTCTCCGCTGAGCACGATCAGCCAGGTTGCGATCGCGTAGGCCAGCCCGAACACGAGGGCGACCAGCGCCAGCCGGAGCAGGGTCCACCTCCCTTCCAGCAGGATCTCGGCGACGATCAGCACGGGCGAGGCGAGGAGCGTCGCAAGCAGCGGGCGGATGATCGGGCGCAGGTAGACGCCGACACCCGTGCCAAGGATGCGGGCCCCCAGCGCCGGCAGCAGGATGAGATTGACCACGATGGCCAGCAGCGCATAGGCGCCCGCGGGCGTCTGGAACCGGACGGCGCTGGGGACGGTCTCCATCGCCAGCCACAGCAGGGGCGGCATGAGGAGGTTGGCCGTGA
>WGEO01000049.1 GCA_015492715.1 Phycisphaerales bacterium
CCATCGCCGGGCGAGGTAGCCGTCGAGCGCGTCGCTGATCGCACCGGCGATGAACAAGCCCAGGGCGACGGCCACGATCGTGCGCGCACGGGCGTCCATGCCGCGCGAGGCGTCGACGAGGCTGAGCGCGACGACGAAGGCGACGGCAAGACCCACACGGAGCGTCGTCAGGGCATTGGGCAGGCGGGCGAGGCGTCTGCCCACGGCGGGCTGATCGTCGGCATCAGACATCGGGCGATGGTATCGCCCGCCCGCGTGCGCCCGGGCGAGGTGGGATGCATGCGGGATCGGCGCGATCGACAGCGGGGGTGCGGTTGAAGGTCGGGCGGGCCGGATCTATCCTCTTGCCCCTTCCCTCGCGGAGGGGTCGTGCAGTCGGTCGCCCGCTCGCGAGCGCGTCGAGCGGGCAGTCGTGGCCCGCAGATCAGGGGTAGCTCGTTGAGCGAGGTCATCAATCCCTTCGTGCTCTATGCGGGGATCGCCCTCGGGGCCGTGGGCGTGCTCCTTGCGCTGCCCCGCAAGCGGATCAATCCGCAGGTGCTCGGCGCGCTGATCGGAGCGGTGGCACTGGGCGTCGTCCTCGTGGGCCTGGGTGTGCGTGCGGGCGCGAGCGATGCCCTGCCCAACATTTATTTCTATGTTTTCTCGGCCATCGCTCTGGGCTCGTGCCTGCGGGTGATCACCCATCAGCGTCCGGTGTACGCGGCGCTGTACTTCATTCTCGCGATCCTCGCCTCCAGCGGTTTGTATCTCATTCTGTCAGCGGAGTTTATGGCCTTCGCGCTGATCATCATCTACGCCGGGGCCATCCTCATCACCTATCTGTTCGTCATCATGCTGGCGACCGAGGCTCCCAGTGAGGAGGAGCTGGATCGCCTCGCGGACTACGACGCGGTGGCGCGCGAGCCCATGGTGGCGACGGGGGTCGGGTTCGTCCTGCTTGCGGTGTTGACGACGATGTTGTTTTCCGGTGCGTCGCAACTTCCTGCACCCGAGTCGTTTGCGTCGACAGCCAGCGGCGATGCCGTGCTGCGGGACCTGCCCGGAGCGGTCGAGAAGGCCCTCCGTCGTGCCGGGCTCATGGAAGACGGCGAGGCGATCGCCCGGGACGCGGACGGCAGGCCCCGGATCGACCCGGTGCAGCGGGTCGCGTGGGTTGGTCTGATCGGCGAGGATCCGGCATCGGGCGAGCCGGTGGTCGTCAATGTCCGGCAGGTTTCCTGGCCCGATGACCTGCACGCAAACAATGTGCAGGCACTGGCTTACGACTTTCTCAACCGCCATCCGGGCACGATCGAGATCGCGGGCGTGATTCTCCTGATGGCGATGCTGGGGGCGGTGGTGCTGAGCCGGCGTCAGGTCGAACTCGACGAGGAGGCCAAGGCTCGTCAGGCTCGCCATCTGCATGTGGAGGAGCCGGCGTGACGGGTGTGATCGATCAGATCGGCGGCATGCTGGCCCAGGCGGGGTATCCCGCCCCGATGAGCGTGCTCACGCTGAGCCATTATCTATTCGTGTCGGCGGCGATGTTTACCCTGGGGATGGTCGGGTTCCTGACACGCCGGAACCTGATCATCATGTTCCTGTGCACGGAGATGATGTTCCAGGCGGCGGGGATCGCGCTGATCGCAGCGAGCCGCTTCTGGCTGAATCACACGGGGCAGAGTTTCGTGATCTTCGTGTTGACGGTGGCGGCTGCGGAGGCCGCCATGGCACTGGCGCTGGTGGTGTTGCTGTTCCGCAAGCGTGAGAGCCTGAGCGCGGAGGAATGGGCGGAGATGAAGGGCTGACAGCGGGGGGCATGGTGCCCCCTGCGGGTGGAGGATGGAGCGGGCGTGAGCGTCCTGATGCACAATCTGGCGGGCCCATTGTCGCAGGTCGCCTCGTCGGCGGATGTCGGCGTGCCCGCGCAGGGGCCCGCGTGGGCGAGCCTCATCGTCTTCCTGCCGCTGCTGGCCTGTGCGTTGTGCGGCGTGTGCGCCATCGTGCCGGCAATGCGCCGGACGAAACTGCCGGCCTGGATCACGGTGGCGCTGCTGGGCGTCAGTTTCGTCCTGACGGTGCTGCTGTATCAGGATGTCAGCGCGGGCGAGCATGCAAAGACCGTGCTCGTGACCAGCTGGGAGTGGTTCCACCTGTCGTGGGGTGATGCCCCCGGGCAGCAGTTCGTGGCATCGTTCGGATTCTACATCGACTCGCTGACGGTCCTGTGGATGCTGTTCGTCACGGGGCTTGCGACCCTTATTGCGCTCTATGCCAGCGAGTACATGAGCCACGATGTCGGGCTGGGCTACTGCCGGTTCTTCGCGGCGTTCAGTCTCTTCGTCTTCAGCATGGCCTGCCTGGTCATGGGCGACAATCTCCTGCTGCTGTATCTGGGCTGGGAGGGCGTCGGGCTGTGCTCGTACCTGCTGATTGGATACTTCTACAACGAGGCCGGGGCGGTCGCGGCGGCGAAGAAGGCGTTCATCATGAACCGGATCGGCGATCTCGGGCTCGCCCTCGGGATCATGCTGACCTTCTGGCACTTCGGGACGATCCAGTACGCCGAGCTCTTTCCGCTGGTGGCGCCCTATGTCGAGGCGCTCAAGGCGGGGGACATCGGGCAGATCCCGCTGGTGGTGCAGGCGATCCCGCTGCTGCTGATGGTCGGGGCGTTCGGCAAGAGTGCCCAGTTGCCGCTGTATGTCTGGCTTCCCGATGCGATGTGGGGGCCGACACCGGTCAGCGCGCTGATCCACGCCGCGACCATGGTGACCGCGGGCGTGTACCTGATCGCCCGGACCTACCCGCTGTTCGCCGTCAGCGAGCTGGCGCTTCCGATCGTCGCGTGGGTGGGCACGCTCACGGCGTTGCTCAGCGCGACGATCGCCATGGCCCAGTTCGACATCAAGCGGATCATGGCCTACTCGACGGTGAGCCAGCTCGGGTACATGTTCGCGGGCCTGGGGTTCCTGACCAGCACGGGCGCGGCGTTCCATGTCTTCACGCACGCCTTCTTCAAGGCGTCGCTGTTCCTCTGCTGCGGTGCGGTCATGCACGGCTTCGCCGGACAGTTGGACCTGCGCAGGCTCAGCGGCGTCTCGTTCATGAAGGGCTGGGGCATCGTGGGCATCGCGATGCTGATCGGCTGCCTGAACCTCGCCGGGTTCCCGCTTACGGCGGGCTTCTTCAGCAAGGACATGATCCTCGCCGAGGCCTTCGTGACGCCCGGTCCGGGCTATGCGCTTGCAGGCTGGATCCTGCTGGTCACGGCGGGGCTGACGGCGTACTACACCTTCCGCGTGTTCTTCCGGGTGTTCGTCGGGCCTCAGCACGCCGAGCCCGGCGACGAGGTCCACGCCCACGACGGGCACGATGCCCACTTCCATCCGCACGCGCCGGGATGGGCGATCAACTCGGTGCTGGCGATCCTCGCGGTCGCGTCCATCCTCGCCGCCGGCACCTATTTCATCGAGAAGGAGCAGCACGGGTGGGTCGGGAAGATGGTGCATGGCTCGACGGCGGCGGAGATCGTCGTCGGTGAGGGTGAGCATGCGGTCCGTGCAGCCGCGTTCCGCCACGATCTTGTCGGCGAGCATGCGATCCACGGCGAGTCGCACGAGCCCGCGGGCGATCATGCGACGCCCGAAGAGGCCGGAGGCTCGTCGATCGCCCACGGCTCGTTCCTGGGCATGGATCCGCATGCCGTCATGTACTATGTCTCGTCGCTGTTCGGCATCGCCGGGATTCTGACAGCGGCGTATCTGCACGGGCCGCGCGGGCTGTTCGGGCTGTTCATCGGATCTCGAACGGAGGCGGCGACCTCGCGGGCCGATGCGCTGGTGCCGGCGCTGGGGCCGCTCGTGCAGTGGGCACGCCACAAGTGGTATGTGGACGAGCTGTATGACTTCCTGATCGTCAAGCCCCTGTGGGTGCTCAGCCACATCTTCCACCTCATCGATCAGCTGCTCATCGACGGGCTGGTGGACCTGATGGGCAGGCTGCCGTCCATCGGGGGCAGGAGTATTCGTCCGTCGCAGAGCGGGGTGCTGCACGGCTATGCCGTGGGCATGGCCTCCGGTCTCGCGTTTCTGCTTCTTCTCGTCTGGCTGCTGACGCTGTGAGCCTCGCACCATGAGTCCGTGGATCCTTCCCATCCTGATCCTGCTGCCCCTGCTCGGAGCTGCGCTCGTGGTGCTGAGCCATGCGGCCCGCGCCAGATCGATCGCGTTCGGCATCACGCTGGGAGCGGCGGCAATGGGCGTCGGGGCGCTGGCCTCGTTCGACTGGTCGCAGGCCGGCGCGTTTCAGGGTGAGGTCGGCGTGCCCTGGGTGCCCGCGCTGGGCCTGAGCCTGAGCCTTGGTGTCGACAGCATCGCGCTGCTGCTGGTGGCGCTGACGCTCTTGCTGGGGCCGATCTGCGTCGCGGCGAGCGCCACGGCGATCACCGAGCGCGTCAAGACCTACTACGCGTGGCTGCTCGTGCTGCAGGCCGCCATGACGGGCGTGTTCTGTGCTCGCGACCTGGCCCTGTTCTATGTGTTCTTCGAGTTCACGCTGATCCCCATGTATGTGCTGATCAGCCTGTACGGCTCGACGAACCGCAAGCGGGCCGCGACCAAGTTCTTCCTCTACACCTTCACCGGCTCGATCATCGCCCTTGCGGGTCTGCTGTATGTCGTCTGGGTCAACGCGTCGGCGCCGTATGGAAGCGGGGAATGGACCTTCGACATCGCGACGCTCCAGGCGACCAGCGTGCAGATGAGCGCGCAGCAGCAGGGCTGGGTGATGCTCGCCATGCTGCTGGGCTTTGCCGTCAAGGTCCCGCTGTTTCCGGTGCACACCTGGCTGCCGCTGGCGCACACCGAGGCGCCGACCGCCGGGAGCGTCATCCTCGCCGGCGTCCTGCTCAAGCTGGGCACCTACGGCATCTATCGCTTCGTGCTGGGCTTGACGCCCGAGGGCGTCATGGAGCACGCCCACGCCCTGGCGGTGCTCAGCATCATCGGGATCGTCTACGCGGGTCTGATCTGCTGGGTCCAGCGCGATGTGAAGAAACTCGTCGCCTACTCGAGCGTGAGTCACCTCGGGTTCTGCGTGCTGGGCATGCTCGCGCTGAACTCCGTCGGCGTCGCCGGCAGCGTGATGTACATGATCAACCACGGGCTCAGCACGGGCGCCCTCTTCCTGCTCATCGGGATGATCTACGAGCGATACCACACACGGGACATGGAAGAACTCGGCGGGCTTGCAAGGAAGATGCCCGTCTGGTCGACCTTCATGGTCTTCTTCGCGATGGCCAGCGTGGGCCTGCCCGGGCTCAACGGCTTCGTCAGCGAGGTCATGTGCCTCATCGGCGCATTCCAGGACAACACGGTGGCGCAGGAGCCCTTCGTCGGGGCGACGCCCGGGCGTCTGGGGCCGTGGTACGCCGCCGTTGCGGGCACGGGCATGATCGTCGCGGCCATGTACCTGCTCTACATGCTGGGCAAGGTCGTCTGGGGCCAGCTGCGCGAGCCGGCGGACCATCACCCGCACCCGCGCCTGCCCACGGACCTGAACGCTCGTGAGATCGCCATCCTCAGCCCGATCGCGCTGCTGTGTCTGGCGATCGGGCTCTTCCCGGCGCCGATGCTGCGTGCCATCGAGCAGCCGGTCAACGACACCGTGCAGTGGGTCTGGAAGCACGCGCCCAGCGCCGCGCAGTACGCAGAGCGGGACATGCAGCGTGCGTCGACGAGCATCGCACGCGGGGAGGGCGATCGATGATCGAACGCATCGCCTGGCTCTGGCCCGAGATCATCCTGTTCCTGGCGACCTGCGTCGTCATGGTGCTGGGCGTCAGCCCGCGTCTGGCCCTGCGCAGGCAGTGTGCCTTCGTCAGCGGGCTTGCGCTGTTCCTCGCCGCGATGGTCGCCATCGCCACGGGTCCGATGGCGACCAGTCCCTGGCCGCAGATGGTGCCGTTCATGAAGGGCACGGCGGGCTTTGTCGGGCTGCTCACGCTGCTCGTGCTCGCAGGGACGGTCGATCGCGAGGTGGACCGCGATCAGGAACTGGGGCGGGGGTTTGCCGCCCTGCGTGCCAATCGCGCCGAGTTCTACGCGTTCTTTCTGTTCAGCATGACCGGGCTCATGCTGTGTGCCAGCGCCGACGACCTGATCTGGCTGTTCCTGGCGCTCGAGCTGACGAGCCTGCCGACCTATGTCATGGTCACCATCTCGACGCGAAGATCCCGCAGCCAGGAGGCGGGCGTCAAGTACTTCTTCCTCGGCGCGCTGGGGGCGGCGATCTTCCTCTACGGCTTCAGCCTGCTCTACATGGGCACCGGCTCGACCGACCTTGGCGCTATCTCGACGCAGATTCTGGCGCAGGCCGAGGGCGGGGCGATCAACGACATCGCCATGGCGGGCCTGGTGCTGTCGCTCATCGGGGTTTCCTTCAAGATCGCCGCCGTGCCCATGCACTTCTACACGGCGGATGTGTACCAGGGGGCCGCCGCGAGCGTCAGCGCGATGCTCGCGTTCGTGCCCAAGGCGGCCGGCTTCATCGCCATCCTGCTGCTGGTCTCGACGGTGGGCTGGCAGTGGGGTGTCGCCGACACCGCGGGCGTGTCCCTGGGCGCGGGGCACTCGCTGCCCGAGCCGGTGCGTCTGCTCCTGTGGGTGATGGCGGTCTTCACCATGACCGTCGGCAATGTGCTGGCGCTGCTGCAGCGCTCGATCAAGCGGATCCTCGCGTACTCGTCGATCGCCCACTCGGGATACATGCTCGTGGGTGTCATCGCCGGTCCGCAGGGGGCACGCTTCATCGACAACGGGGTGGCCGCCACGCTCTTCTACCTGCTCAGCTACGGGCTGATGAATGTGGGAGCCTTTGCCGTCGTCGCCTCGATGGAGCACAAGGGCGAGGAGGCCGACGACCTCGATGCCCTCCGGGGGCTGTGCCGGACCCGTCCCTGGCTGGGGTGGACGATGGTGATCTGCGCCCTGAGCCTGCTGGGATTCCCCTTCACGCTCGGGTTCTTCGCCAAGGTGCCGCTGTTTACCAGCGGGATCGCGGCGGGCGAGTACGCGCTGGTCGTCATCCTCGGGATCAACTCGGCGATCGCGGCGTTCTACTACCTGCGTCTGGCCGCCCTGCCCATGCTCGAGGAACCCGTGGGCGAGGCGCCCGCACTGACCCGCGTGCCGGCACGGATCGTCGCGGGCGTGCTCAGCGCCGGCGCCGCGCTGGGCATGGTCCTCGTCGCGGGCTTCTTCATGGAGCGGGCCGCACGCGCCGCCGTTCCCGGGCTGTTCGATGGCACGCACGCGTCCCAGAGCGCCACCGATCAGATCGCCCGGAGCGGCGAAAGACGCGCGGATGAATGATCGGCGCTACGAAGTGCCCGCGGGTTGACCCCTGCCCCGGCTCTGCAGTGCCATGCCGAGCAGTGCCACCGCCAGCCAGATCGTGATCCATGCCATCGGCGAGCGGTCGAGCAGGCTCCTGCCGGGAATCTCGAACGCGAACGCCAGCCAGACCCCACTGGCGAGCATCACGGCACTTCCGGTCATCGCGCTGACGATCGCCGCGGAGCGCCTCGGAGCCGCAAGCCCCAGGAGCAGCCCGCCACAGGCGCCCAGCAGGGTCGTTCCCGCGAGGATCGTCTGCTGTCTGGGCGTCGTGCTCTCCCAGATGGCACGGGCCTGCTCGGCGAGACGGTCGAGGAATGCGCGCGTTTTTCCGTAGGCGGTCTGCATCGCCTGACGCGTGTCCGGGTCGAGCCCGTCGAGCGACTGGGCGCCCAATGCCCGCACGGTGTCCTCCGCACCATCGAGGGGCGTGTCGCGCAGGGCCTCGCGCATCTGGTCGATGGCAAGCGATGTCGCCTGCTCCGCGTGGGGAGCCTCGACCGGCGGGGTGACCTCGCTGGGGGACATCTGCAGGATGACCATCCCGGCCAGCAACCCGCCCAGTCCAAGGGCTCCGCCTGCCAGCAGACCCATCGCCAGTCGGAAGGCCACGATGGAGACGATGAGGCCCGATAACCCGCCGAGGACCAGCCCGGCGTAGGGCGAGGGAAAACCCAGCACTTCCTCGAATCCGAGCACGGGCAGCAGGAGAAATCCGCCCAGTGCCCCGATGACGCTTCCGACAGCACAGAAGGCCGGACGCACAAGGCGTCCACCGATCATCCACAGCAGAAAACCCGCGACGAGGGCCAGCGCCATCGGCAGGTGTGCCGCCGGGGGCAAATCATGGAGGGCGACGCCCGCGCCGGGGGCATCCTGCACGCTCGCGATCAGCAGGGACGGCGACATCATCCCTCTTCTTCGGCGAATCGGGTGTCGATTGTCGCCGGAAGATCCTGACGGGGGCTGATTCGGCTTTTCGGAGCGGACGATGAACAATGACCCATGAGCGAAGCACGCGATCAGCACGAGCCCACGGGTGATGCGGGCGGAGGGGCGGGCGAGCAGGGGCCGCCCGATCTGGACGCCCTGCGCCGGCGGATCGACGAGATCGATGCGCGCCTGATCCGTCTGTTGAACGAGCGGGCGAGTCTGGTGGTGGACATCGGCCGGTCGAAGCAGGTGACGGGGGTGCCCATCTATGCTCCGCATCGCGAGGCCGAGGTCCTCCGGCGGGTGCTGGAG
>WGEO01000050.1 GCA_015492715.1 Phycisphaerales bacterium
GCGCCCGATCAGCGTCGCAAAGTCCTCACCCTCCCGCCATAGACGCGATGTCTGCCCCACCAGCAGCAGCACCAGCAGCGTCACGGCGCCCAGGCCGATCCGCCCCGGCCCGAGCGCAAGCGCAGGCGCCCGCAGCAGACCGGGCCACAGCAGCTCATCGATCAGGTCGCCCAGCCCCGTCCGCGTCAGCCGGAGCACCGGGGCCTCGTCGCAGGATGGCGTCTGATGTTCCATGGGGCGACAGTCTACGCCGTGGGTGAACCCGCCCGCACACCCGACGCCGTATCATGCAAGGGACCCGAGCGGATTCCGAATACTGCCGACGGGAGGACCATCCATGAACACGCTCATCACGCTCGCCATTGTCGTCGGCGTCTTCATCATCATCCTGCTGATCGTCATCGGCCTCTACAACAGCCTTGTCCGCAAGAAGATCGACACCGAGAACGCCTGGGCCCAGATCGATGTCCAGCTCAAGCGACGATACGACCTGATCCCGAACCTCGTCGAGACGGTCAAGGGCTACGCCTCGCACGAGCGCGAGACACTCGAAGGTGTGATCCAGGCAAGGAACCAGGCCGTGCAGATCACATCCGACGCCGCCCACGCCGGCCAGAAGGCCGAGGCCGAGAACATGCTCACGCAGGCGCTGGGGCGTCTCTTCGCGCTCAGCGAGGCCTACCCGGACCTCAAGGCCAACGAGAACTTCGCCGCCCTCCAGGAAGAACTGACCAGCACGGAGAACCGCCTGGGATTCGCCCGTCAGCACTACAACGACACCGTCGCACGCTATCAGGAAGCGCTCCAGACCTTCCCGTCCAACATCATCGCGGCGGTCTTCAACTTCGAGAAACGCGAGTACTTCGAACTCGAGCCGTCCTCCGAAGCGCGCGAGGCCCCGAAGGTCTCCTTCTCCTGATCCCTGATGGCAGATCACGGACACGACCCCCGCGCCTTTCGCAAGAGGGGGGCCGCTTCCGGTCCCGACAGGGACGCACACGAGCCGCCCGTCCCCATCCCGGGCATGGAGCACATCCCGGGCATGCCCACCCCGCGCAGGTCCGGCGACGATGAGCCGCGCAAGAAGCGGTCCAGCAGGCCCCGTCCGGGACCACCCGGGCCGAACGACTCGCTGGACGAGGCCGTCCGCCGCCAGATCCGGGCCTACCCCGGCACGATCACCTATCTCGATCTCATCCGGCGCAACAAGCGGGCCAGCGCCATCCTCGTCGCCTGCATGATCCTGCTGGCCGTCGTCGTGGGCGTCACCATCGGCGCAGCATCCAGCCTCTATGTCGCCCCACCCAACTCGGCGCTGGATTCGCCCCTCTCGCCCATGGTCTTGGGCGCACTCGTCGGCGGCCTTCTCGGGCTGGTCATCTCCGGCGCAGGAGCCGTCTGGGCGTTCAACGCAGGAGCCAACGCCATCCTCCGGATGAGCCATGCCAAGCCCGTTTCCAGGGAGAGGGACCCGGAACTCGTCAACATCGTCGAGGAACTCGCCATCGCCGCCGGCATCCCCGTTCCGAAGATCTATGTCATCGGGGACTCGGCGATGAACGCCTTTGCAACGGGCAAGGACCCCGAGCATGCGGCGGTCGCCATCACCGTCGGCCTGCGCCAGAAGCTCACCCGCGATGAACTCCAGGGCGTCATGGCCCACGAGATCGCCCACATCCGACACTACGACATCCGCTTCAGCATGCTCATGGCCGTCATGGTCGGACTGATCGCTGTCGCGACCGATGCCTTCCTGCGTGTCACCTGGCACGCAGGCCACCGCACACGCCGCTCCTCGCGCGAGGCAGCCGGGGCACAGGTCGTCGTCATGCTCGTCGCACTCGTCCTCGCGATCCTCGCGCCCCTGATCGCCACGATCATCCAGATGGCCTACAGCCGCCAGCGCGAGTACCTCGCCGACGCCGGCGCCGTCGAACTGACACGCTATCCCAAGGGCCTCGCCGACGCCCTGCGCAAACTCGCCGCCGATACCGATCCGCTGGTCGACACGGCCAACCGGGGCACGGCCCACATGTACATCGTCAACCCGCTCAACAAGATGCGGCGCAACCCGCACGAGGTCTCCGGCCCGTTCTCCAGCCACCCGCCGATCGCCAAGCGCATCGCCCGCCTCGAGGCCCTGATGCGATAACGATCCAATCGCGCCAGCAATGGAATCGTCGGTCGTCCGCCGATCATGCACGCCAGAACTGCACAATGAAAAAAGAGCCCGCGATCGCTCGCGGGCCCTCATGCATGATGTTCACTGGAGGGTCGTCAGCGGGCGACGACTTCCAACTGGTACGGGGCAGCCTCGCCCATCACGAAGTAGTCGAGGAATTTGAAGAAGTCTGCGCTGTCCACAACGCCGTCGCCGGTCAGATCGGCGCTGGGGTCGTCGACGACGAACAGGTCGAGATAGGCGAAGAAGTCCGCGCCGTCGACCACGCCGTTGGCGGTGATGTCCGCCGCCGCCTGCAGGACCTCGACGCTGATCGTCAGCGTGCCGACCTGGTTGTTGACCTGGAGGGCCTCCTCGATAGTGCGCCCGCCGCGATCGCTGGAACCGACGACCGTCTGCCCGTTGCGCACCTCGACACGCACATCGCCGGGCGTCGTCACGACGACGGACATGAACCCGCCCGAGAGGCCCTGCACGCTGAACACATCGGTATCGCCGACATTGCCGCTGCCGTTGACCATGGTCGCCGGGCCCTGCCAGACGCCGGGGATCACACCGCCGGCAAGATCGCCCTCGTCGAAGGTTACCGGGTCCGCGACCTCGAAGACATGGTTGCCCTGGAACGAGCCCAGGAAGATGTCCGGACGCCCGTTCCCGTCGCCGTCGAAGATGATCGCGTGCCAGCCCTCGTGATTCGAGCCGCTCTGGAAGGCACTGGCGGGCGTCCAGTCGACGAAGGAGATGTTCCCGTTGACCGTCGTGTTGCGAAGGATCGTCGGACGCCCGTCGCCGCTGGTCTCCTTCATCACGATGATGTCCACGCGCCCGTCGTCGTTCAGATCGCCGATCTCCGCCTTGCGCGACGCGATCGTCGTTACCGACGGCGGAAGGGTCGACGAGCCCATCGTCGTCCACATCGCCTTGTTGTTCGCATCGTTGCCGTCGTTGCGCAGGATCCGATCACCCACGCCGGACATGTTCGACCAGTAGATGTCGAGATCGCCGTCGTTGTCGAAGTCTCCGGCCTCGAGCGCATTCTCCGTATTCGAACGCCCCAGGAAGGTCGTGCTGTTGGTGTAGTCGAAATCGCCGTCGCCGCTGCCCGCGTTGTTGTTGTTGTTGTACTGGATGTAGGCGCCCTCGCTGCCCATGTTGGTCACGAGCAGGTCGATCTTTCCGTCGCCGTTGACATCCGCCGCGTTCACATCCACCACATACCCGCCGACGATCGCGACACGACCCGCCGTCCCGTTCACGAAGTGTCCGGTCCCGTCGTTCAGGATCAGGCGGTCCTGCTCGTCGAACGGATAGTTCCCATGGTATGTGTCCCAGTCCCCGTCGCGATCGAAGTCCTCCGAAGCGCCCCCGCACGCGCTGCCCAGCAGCGTGTTCTCCGGAAGACGAGCGACTCCCTCGTCCACGAAACCCTGGAACACACCCCCCGGATGCTGGTTGATGTAGACCTTCGTACTCCCGTTGCCGAATCCGTCGTTCTCGTCGTTGACCACATACATGTCCAGCCAGCCGTCACCGTCGTAGTCACGGAAGAAGAGAATCCGCGTCACATCCGGACTGCTGAACCCCGGAATGACGGGTGCCCCCGTGATCTCGTTGAACACGCCGTTGTCGTTGCGGTACAACTCGTTCGTCCGCTCGCCGAAGTCGCTCAGCGCATGCCCGACGGCGATGTCCAGATCCCCGTCGTTGTCGAAGTCGCCGGCTTCCACATGCTTCTCCGCCGTCGGCTCGATCACCGTCTCGTTCACCCTCGTCGCCGTCTGATCCACGAAGTTCAGCGGCCCGCCCATCGCGGTCCCCGACAGCGACACCAAACCCAGCATCCACATCCGTTTCGTCATCATGCACTCCTCATGTCCCGGGCAGACCCCGGGTGTATGACCAGACCCAGAGCATACAGACGACCCGTCCCCGAAGGAAGCCCCAGTCCTAAAGTCCACGGATTCTCAGTCAAACCGCGTCCATCACCCAGATCAGAACTCAGGAAAAACACCAATGCATCGCGTCGCCATCCGATTCTGTGTCCGCTGAAACTATCGCCCCAAGGCCGCCGGTCTGGCGGAACGCATCGAGAGCGAGTTCGGGATTGCTCCCGAGTTCATTGAGTCCGACGGGGGGATCTTCGAGGTCACCCTCGACGACGACATCGTGTTCACCAACGACGACCGCCGGGGATTTATCCCCGATCCGGAGCATGTCATCGAACTGCTCCGTACCCGCCTCGCCAGCACATGAATCAATCGGAGACCAGCGGCTGGCCGGCGATCCTCGCGATCTGCGAGACGGTGCTCTACGCACCCGACCTGAACGCACGCCGGGAGTTCTACGCAGGAATCCTGATGCTGCCCGTCGTCAGCGAGAATGGTCCGATATCGACCTTCCGCATCAGCGACAGCCGGGTCCTGATCGTCTTTGATCCCCGCCAGTCATCCCGCCCCGGACGCCCCGTGACCAGCCACGGCGGTGAGGGCAGCGAACACATCGCATTCCGGATCGCTCCACAGGATATCGACGCCTGGCGCCCGCGCCTCGCCCACCACGCCTGCCCGATCGAGCAGGAGGTCGCCTGGGACCCCGCCGGGCACTCGATCTACCTGCGCGATCCTGCGGGCAACTCCGTCGAACTCGTCACCCGCGACATCTGGCCCGCCTCTGCTTCCTCCTGATCTGCCGCTTCCTCCGCGTGCTCGTCGTCCTGCGGGCTCTGGGCATAGAC
>WGEO01000051.1 GCA_015492715.1 Phycisphaerales bacterium
GGATGGGATCGAGACGGTCCAGCGGGGCGCGGGCGGGCTGAGCGTGCGCGCGTGCTACCGCCTGCGATACTTCGAGCGCGATCGCAGCGTGTGTGCGCGGGCGTCGGCGAACAGTGCCCTGGAGCCGACCTGGCGGGCGTGGTTCCGCGCCCACGCGTAGCGGGGCGGCCGGTGGGTTGCGGGCAGTGAGCCGGCGGTGGCGGTCCGGGGGTACAAGACGCGCGAGCGTCCGGGCTGAGGCCTTCTACACTTGGGCCCCATGGGCAACGCGAGCACCAAGGCGAGAATCCTGACGGGCGATACCCCTACGGGTCGCCTGCACCTGGGGCACTATGTGGGCAGTCTCGAGAACCGCCTGGCCCTCCAGGACGAGTACGACTGCTACTTCCTGATCGCGAACATGCACGCGTTGACGACGCGGGCCGACCGATCGCAGGAGATCCGCGCCGACACGATCGAGATCGTGAAGGACTGGCTGAGCGTCGGGATCGACCCGGAGCGGAGCACGATCGTCCTTCAGAGCGAGATTCCTGCGATCAGCGAGCTGAGCTGGTACTTCGCGATGCTCCTGCCGTTCAACCGGGTCATGCGCAACCCGACGCTGAAGACCGAGATCGAGGCCAAGGGCCTCGGGGATACCTACTCGTTCGGGTTCCCGCTGTATGCGGTCGGGCAGTGCGCAGACATCCTGGTCTTCCGCCCGGAACTGGTGCCCGTGGGCGAGGATCAGGTCGCGCACATCGAGATGACGCGGGAAGTCGCGCGACGATTCAACCAGATCTACTGCGGGGTGGATCCGCACGCCGAGGACGAGGAGCATGAGCGGCTCGGAGGTCTGTTTCCCATTCCGCGGGCGCTGGTGGGGCGTGTGGGGCGCCTCGTGGGCACCGACGGCAAGCACAAGATGAGCAAGAGCCTGAACAACGCGATCTTCCTGAGCGACACGCCCAAGCAGGTCAAGAAGAAGATCAACTCGATCTACCCCGGGCAGAGCCGCAACCCGGACGAGCCGGGCGATCCGGACATCAATCCTGTCTTTACCTACGCCGACGCGTTCATCAAGGACAAGGAGTTCGTCGCGGAGTTGCGTCGGCGGTATCGCGAGGGCGACAATCTGGGCGACGGGCATGTCAAGGCGTTCGTGATCGAGGCGATCGAGGAACTGCTGGGTCCGATCCGCCAGCGCCGGGCGAGGCTCGAGGGCGAGGAAGGGGACCGGCGGGTCCTCGAGATCATCCGCGAGGGAGCACGCCGGGCCAACGAGATCGCCGAGGAGACACTGCACCTGGCCAAGCAGCGGATGGGTTTCGACTTCGGCCCGCGCAGGCTGGAACTGCCATAGGCCTCCGGGGCGGGGCCTCTATCCGAGTGGGCGGGGTTCCCGCTCGGTCTCCGGCGGGATTCGTGGGGGGTGTCGGCCTCGGGGAAGAGGGTCAGTCCTCGGGGATGTTGTCGCTGGTGACGACCTTGCGGAAGGCATCGCGCAGGCGTCGGGTGACCGGGCCTTCGCCATCGCTGATGCGTGTGACGCCGCCGCCCTTGCTGTCGCGTTCCTGGACCTCGGTGACGGCGATGATCTCCGCGGCGGAGCCGGTCAGGAAGACCTCGTCGGCGTCGAGGAGCGTCTCGATGGGGAAGAGTTCCTCGCGTGTGGGGATCGAGAGGCTGGGGCACAGTTCGTGGAGGACGAACCTGCGGGTGATGCCCTCGAGGATGCTGGCATCGGTGGGGGGGGTGATGACGGTTCCGTCCCTGACGATGAAGATGTTGTCGCCCGAGCCCTCGCAGACAAAGCCGTCGAGGTTGAGCATGATGACCTCGAACATGCCGCGATCGAGGGCCTCCATCTTGGCGAGGATGTTGTTGAGGTAGTTCAGGCTCTTGATGCGCGGATCGAGGCAGGCGATGGGGATCCTCGGGCGTTCGGCGACGAGGACTTTCATCCCCTTCTCGTAGAGTTCTTCCGGATAGAGGCGGATCTGGTCGGCGATGCAGATGATGCCCGGGGTCGGGCACTGGTACGGATTGAGGCCGAGCGTGCCAACGCCCCGCGTGACGACGAGGCGGATATAGCCGTTGACCAGTTCGTTGGCGTCGACGCAGCGGCGCATGATGTCCATCATCTCCTCGCGCGAGATGTGGATCTTCAGCCCGATCTTCTCCGCCGAGGCCCAGAGACGGTCCAGGTGCTGGCCGGCCTTGAAGATGCGACGGTTGTAGACGCGGATGCCCTCGAAGACCCCATCGCCGTAGAGCAGGCCGTGATCGAAGACACTGACGGCGGCCTCGCTCTTGGGCACGATCCTGCCGTTGACATACACCAGCGGGCGATCCTGCTGGCTGGACTCGTCGGCGACTCGGACGGCGTCGGGGTTGGCGGCACTCTGCGTCATGCGTCCTCCGTGTCAGGCTCCGTGTGGCTCCATCATATGCATGAACTGCGCGTGATCCGAGCCCGACTCCCGTACACAATCCATACACACACGGTCCACAGGCCCGAGAACCCCAAGAAACAAGTGGTTTCACGGGGGGTATTTTCGAGTCCTTCGGCTGGTTCAGGCCCCGCGCACCTCGGCTTTGAGGTCGTGGCGCAGGCGGGCGATCAGGGCTTCGACCTGTGGGTCGACCTCCTCGTGGCGGAGGGTGCGTTCCGGGTCGCGGAACCGCATGCGGAAGGTGACGGACTTGCGGCCGGGGGGAACCTGCTTGCCCCGGTAGGTGTCGACGAAGGCGGCCTGTTCCAGGCGGTCGATGCTCGCGCTGCGGATCAGGTGCTCGATGGCACCCCAAGTCGTGTCCTCGTCGACCACGATGGACAGGTCGCGCTCGATCGCGGGGAAGGTGGGCAGGGGCGAGGCGTGGGCCTCGGGTGGATACAGCGCGAGCAGGGCGTCCAGGCGCAGTTCGGCGGCCAGGGCGGGGATCTGGAGGTCCCAGAGTCGGCGGACCTTCTCAGCCAGCATGCCCATCTCGCCCAGATTGTGGCGATCGTTGTCGATCTGGACGCTGACGCGCGCACAGGCCTGGTCGGACCAGCAGGGGCGATCCGGGCGAGCGGGGTCGACGAGGAGGCGCGCCCTGCTGCCTGCGAGGGTACGGACGAGGCTCTCGATGCTGCCACGCAGGATCCGCCAGGCGTGCTGGCGGTCCTCGAAGGATCGTTTGGTTCCCTCGCCGGGCACATCCATGAGCAGACAGAGGGCCTGGTGCTCATGCGAGGCCTGCGCCTCGTCCTGAGCGAAGGCAGCGGCTCGTTCGAAGAGACGCACGCCCCCCGGAACCTGGACGAGGGCGTCCTGATTCGCCTTCCTGCAGGTCAGCAGGCCGGTCAGGGGACTGGGACGGAGGATGGGCTCGCCCCCCCGGCGTTCATCGTCGACCGCGACGGTCGTCAGCCCCGGCGGAACGAAGGGTTCCGCGTTTCTGGGCGAGGTGAAACTGAAGGTGACGGTCTCGTAGAAGCCGCAGGCGGTCAGGATGCGATTGATCTCGGCGAGGGCCCGCTCGGACTCCTGCGGGTGGGCGACGCGGACTTCGAGGCGTTCGTGGAGCGGGATCTCGTCGTAGCCCATCGTGCGGGCGACCTCCTCGATCAGGTCGATCTCGCGGGTCAGATCGAGGCGGAAGGGGGGGACCGTGCATTTCAGGTGATCGCCTGATGGCTGCGTCTGGATCTCGAGCGGGCGCAGCAGGGCTTCGCATTGCTCGCCCGTCACGGGCACGCCGATGATGCGCTGGGCGCGGGCGGGTCGGAGATCGACGACGGTCTTCGCCGGCGGCGGGGGGCCCTCGTCGAGGATGCCCTCGCAGAGCGTGCCGCCCGCGAGTTCGAGGATGAGTTCGGCGGCCCGCTGGGCGGGCTCGTCGAGGGTCCGCGGGTCGACGCCGCGCTCGAAGCGATGGCTGGCATCGGTGCGGATGTTGAACCGGCGGGCCATGGTCCGGACGACGACGGGGTCCCAGCAGGCGACCTCGAGGACGACATTGGTGGTCGCGTCGGTGACCTCCGTCGGCTCCCCGCCGATGACGCCCGCGAGGGACTGGGCCTTCTCTGCGTCGGCGACGACGAGGTCTGCCGGGTCCAGCGTTCGGTCGACGCCGTCGAGCGTGCGCAGGGTCTCGCCCTTGCGGGCGTGCCGGACGACGAGGGCCGGCCCTGCGAGCGTGTCGAGATCGAAGACATGGCTGGGCTGGCCGTACTCGAAGGTGAGCCAGTTGGTGACATCGACGATGTTGTTGATGGAGCGCTGCCCGACGGCCTCGAGCAGTTCGACGAGCCACGCGGGGCTGGGGGCGACCCTGACGCCCCGGATGACCTGGGCGGTGAATCGCGGGCACAGGTCCGGGGCCTCGTTGGTCAGGCTCAGGTGATCGCGGACGCTGCCCGAGCGTGCCGGGTGCTTCAGTTGCGGCTTGACGAGGCGGCGGGGGTGTGCGCCCTGGCGGCTGGCGGCGATCTCCCGTGCCAGCCCGATGTGGCTCAGGCAGTCGCCCCGGTTGGAGGTGATCTCGACATCGAAGCGGATATCGCCGTCGGGCAGTTCCGTGCGGGTTTCGATGGGGAATCCTGCGGATGTCAGGATCGCGTCCAGTTCATCGGCCCCGACATCTCCGGGGTCCAGGTAGCGATTGATCCAGCGGAGGGAGATATCCATGGCGAGGCAAGGGTAGCAGCGAGGATTGTGCTTGCAGGCGACGAGGGGATCCGTTATCAACGAGTCGGGGGGCGGATGCGTGCGTGTACGCCCGGGAGCGTGCAACACCACAGGCAATATGAAGGAAAGCCCATGCGACGACTGGTTATCGTGCTGACGATCGGAATGCTGGGAGGCTGGGCGCCGGCTCAGATGTTGAACCCGGTGTTCTCGGACCTTGGGATCCGCGCCGGAGACCTCTTCGAGCCGGATCTTGCCCGCGACGGCGAGCGGGTGCTGGCGGGGGTGCGTCTGGACGGACAAGAGGTCGTGCTCGATCTGCGTCCGTTCAGCCTGCGGAGCGAGCGGTCGCGTGTGCTCGTCGACATCGGCGGGGGCGAGCTGGTCGAGGTGGACGGGATCGAGCCCCACACCTATCGCGGGCGCGTGCAGGGCATCGTGGGTTCGCAGGTGGCGGCGAGCGTCATGGGCGAGCGCCTGCGGGCGATCGTCATCATGCCCGACGGGACGATGTACGCGATCCAGGAGGCGGTCCGCAATCGTGCGGGGGTGCATGTGTCCTATGCCACCAGCGCCGTGCTGCCCGACGGCGGGCTGTGCGCCAATGAGTTGCCGGAGTTCGGACCCGAGCGTGCAGGCGGGCTGCCCGCGGGAGATCCCGGGCCGGCGGATGTGTGCAACCTGGCGACCCTGATCGCGACGGATTCGGACCACGACTTCTACCTGCTCAACGGCTCGGATGTGCAGGCGACGATCGACGATGTCGAGTCGATCATCAACGGCATGGACCTGATCTACACGCGCGACACGCGTGTGACCTACATCATCGGCGATCACATCGTGCGCACCGATCCCAACGATCCGTACACGACCAGCGACCCGGGGGCCCTGCGCGGGCAGTTCCAGAACGAGTGGAACACGAACCAGACGCACATCGAGCGCGATGTCGCGCACCTGTTCACGGGGATCGACCTGGACGGCGGGGTCATCGGGATCGCGTTCTTCAGCGGGATCTGCTCGCCGACGAACGGCTACGCGCTGAGCCAGAGTCTCTGGAGCAACACCTTCAGCCTGCGTGTCGGGCTGACGGCGCACGAGCTGGGGCACAACTGGGACGCGATGCACTGCAACGCGGACGACGACTGCTTCATCATGTGCAGCGGGATCAACGGATGCGGGGGCGATGTCACGCTGTTCGGCAGCCGGAGCATCGACACGATCATGAACTACGCCGCGACGGCGCAGTGTCTGGAGGACGGGACGCTGATCGCCCCGCCCGTGCCGCCCAGGGCCAACGACGACACGGCGGGCTCGGTCGCCGGCGAGGGCGTGCTCATCGATGTGCTGGGCAACGACTTCGAGGGCAACTGCCAGGAGCTCCTGATCGGCGGCTTCGATACCACGAGCGATCTGGGCGGCACGATCGAGCTGAGCGTCGGGACGGGTCCCGGCGGGCGCGACGAGTTGCGCTACACCCCGCCCAACGGCGTCAACATGGGCATCGACACCTTCTCCTACGAGTCTGCGGACCCGGACGGCAACGCGAGCCCGGCGACCGTGACCGTGATCCTGACGGACTGGCTCGAACCCGTGTTCGACGGGCCCGTCGATCCGGGGGTGGAGGTGGCCTACTACGACCTGAGCGGGCTGGGGACGATCCGTGAGATGCCGGACTTCAGCCAGCTGACGCCCTTCCTCGAGGAGATCGTGCCCGATATCAACTATCCCGAGACCTCGGGCACCTTTGCGGGCAGCGGGCTGGAGGACTTCGTCGGGGCGGTCTTCGAGGGCGTGCTCGTGGTGGACACGGAGGACATCTACACGCTGTTCATCGACTCGTCGGATGGCTCCAAGCTATATGTCGACGGACAACTCGTGATCGACAACGACGGCCTGCACAACATGCGTGAGGGGGAGGTGACCTTCGGCCTGCGCCAGGGCATGTACCGGATCACGATCGAGTTCTTCGAGAATCGCGCCACGGCGGGGCTGATCTTCCGCTGGCGGTCGAACAACATCCTGAAGCAGCCCGTGCCGGCGTCGGCGCTGGCCCATGCGATCTCGTGCCCGGCGGACCTCGACGGCGACGGCGACGCGGACGCCGACGACTTCTTCTTCTTCCTCGACGCCTTCAGCAGCGGGAACTTCGGGGTGTGCGACCTCGACGGCGACGGGGACTGCGACGCCGACGACTTCTTCGCATACCTCGACCGCTTCTCGCAGCCCTGCTGAGGTTTGATCGTGTGGCCTCCTTTCTGCGGGGCGGGGCTCAACACGAGCCTCGCCCCGTTTGTGTGCGCGATACACTGCGGGCCATGGGCAGGAGCGTATCGCTGCGATGGGTGGTGCTGTGGCTGAGCGTGGTGCTCGGGGGGTGTGGCACGCCGGGCGAGCGGATCGAGCGGAACGATGGCGAGCCGCCCTCGGACCTTGCCCTGAGCGTGACGGTCTTCAGCGAGTTCGACGACCCGGAGTTGATCGCGCGTCTGGAGCGATGGCGCAGGCCCGCGCGTTTCGTGATGGAGGCGGACTGGCGTCTGCGGGCGGCGCAGGGCCCGGCGGTGACGCCGGATGTCTACCCGCCGATCGTCCGCCAACTCGGGCGCGAGCAGGTGGAGGATCTGTGGCGCCTGCTGCGGGCGGGCGAGTTGTTGCGGGCGGATCATCCGGGGCGTGTGTCGGATGAGGCCGTGGCGTCGATCCCGCCGCTGGGCACGACGGCGCTCATCGCCGTGACCCACGACGGGCGCGTGCAGACGCGTCGGATCGTGATAGATGCGGGCGACGCCGACGCACTGGCGGCCTCGGCACTGATCGATCGCCTGGCGGAGTTGTGCTGGATCCGCGAGTAGGCGTCCTAGTGTCTGGGTATGGATCAGCGTGATGATCCCATCATCGGGATCGACCTTGGGACGACGAACAGCCTGGCGGCCTTCTGCAATGATCGCGGCCCGCGCGTGCTCGAGAGCGAGGGGCGCCGGATCGTGCCCAGTGTCGTTCGATACGAACTGGACGAGGGCGGGCGTGTGCGCACGCTGGTGGGCGGCGTCGCCGCGGAGGGTGCCGTCGAGCATCCGCGCACGACGATCAGCAGCGCCAAGCGGCTGATGGGGCGTTCGTTGGCGGACGCGCAGGCAGACCTCGCGTATCTGACCTATCGCGTCATCGAGGGAGAGCACGAGCAGGCCCGCATCGCGATTCCGCTGGGCGAGCGGGAGTTGATCGTCACGCCGCAGGAGGTCAGCGCGCAGATCCTGGGTGAACTGCGTCGGATCGCGAGCGACGCGCTGGGGTGCGAGGTCCGTCGTGCGGTCGTGACGGTGCCCGCGTACTTCGACGACGCCCAGCGTCAGGCCACCCGCGACGCCGGGCGCCTGGCGGGCCTTGAGGTCGTGCGGATCGTCAACGAGCCGACGGCGGCGGCGCTGGCCTACGGGATCGGCCTGGAGGGCGATCAGCAGGAGCGCACCGTCGCCGTCTATGACCTTGGCGGGGGCACATTCGACATCTCGATCCTGCGCATCACGCCCTCGCGCGATGATGCGATGCCTGCCTTCTACGAGGTGCTCTCGACGGCGGGCGATACCCACTTGGGCGGCGACGACATCGACCACGAGCTGGTGCGCCTGTTCGCCGACGAGATCTCGCAGATGCGCGTCGAGTACGGTCAGGAGGCGATCGAACTGGCGCAGATGAGCGCCCGCACCCGCCGGGCGCTGGTGGGCTTTGCGCGGCTGGTCAAGCATCGCCTGAGCGAGGAGGAGCGGGCGCGTGTCGAGATCGTCGTCGACGAGCATCTCCGGTACGAGCGCACGATCGATCGAGACGAGCTGGAGCGGCTCATGGATCCGCTCATCAGCCGCACGATGTGCGCCTGCGAGCGGGCGATGCGCGACGCGCAGAAGAAGGGCATCGCGTCGGTGGATGCCGTCGTGCTCGTGGGCGGATCGACGCGGATCCCGCTCGTGCGCCGGCGGGTGCGGGAGTTCTTCGGCGTCGAGCCGTACACGGCCCTGGACCCCGACGAGGTCGTCGCACTGGGGGCGAGCGTGCAGGCGTCCATCCTTGCGGGCGGACGCCGCGATTCGCTGCTGCTGGATGTCATCCCGCTGAGCCTGGGCATCGAGACCGTAGGCGGAGCGGTCGCCAAACTCATCATGCGCAATCAGAGCGTGCCGGCGCGTGCGACGGAGATGTTCAGCACGAGCGTGGACGGGCAGACGCAGATCAAGTTGCATGTCGTGCAGGGCGAGCGCGAGATGGTCGCCGACTGTCGGAGCCTGGGCACCTTCATCCTGCATGTGCCGCCCATGCCCGCGGGCATTCCGCAGGTCGAGGTCGAGTTTCTGGTGGACGCCAACGGGGTGCTGAATGTCTCGGCCCTGGAGCGTCGCTCGGGCAGGCGGGCTCAGATGCAGGTGATCCCCAGCCACGGGCTGACGCGCGAGGAGGTCGAGCGGATGGAGGCCGAGAGTTTCGCGCACGCGCGCGAGGACATGACCCGCCATCGCATCGTGGACCTCATCGTGAACAGCCGCCTGGACCTCAAGTGGGTGCGAGAGCGTTTGGAACGCCACGAGGGCGACCTCGACCCCGCGTATGCCCGCACGCTGCGCGGGCGTCTGGAGCGTCTGGAGGAGCTCGTCCGCCGGGCCGACGAGGACTGGCAGAGCGTGGACGCCGACGAGTTTGCGCGGGCCAAGCAGGACCTCGACGAGCAGAGCGTCCGCCTGCAGGAGGTCGCCATTGCGCAAACCCTGCGAGGGAATAATCCCGGGGAGTCCGATGCTGGGTCCGCGTAAGATCTTGTCGAACAAGCGATCGCGGCTCGTTGTGAATGGGTTGCCGCGTGTCTCTGCGGGTGACGACTTCTTCTTCCCCGGCCCCTTCGTGCAGGGCTGCCCGCTGGCCTGAGGCTCAGTCCTGGCGCGGGATGTGACGCGGGCCCTGCTTGCCCGCGGTCTTCTCGTAGCTCCCGTCGCTCTGTCGCTGGTACTTCGTGAATCCCAGGCGTTCGAGGTTGCTGTCGCTCAGGGACTTCTTCGCCTTCAGCGGCGACATGCTGCCCGCGATCGCCGGGGCCTGCGGCACGCGACGGACCGGACGCCCCGTCTTCGGGTCCTTCGTCAGGGCCTTGGCGCTCATGGGCTGGACATGCTCGAAGGTCTCGCCCGTCCCGTTCCCTTCGTCATCCAGGATCTCGTAGACATAGGTCGGCATGGAAAAACTCTATGCGGCGGCGCGGACTCGGCAAAGCCCCCAGCGGCTGCCGGTGTCCGGAAATTCTTCTGTTCCCCGCAATCTCTTCGCACAGCCGCGACATTATGGAGCGAACCCTGAACAGGAGAAGAGGATGTCGAGGGAGTATCTATCGGCTTTGTTCTTATCGGCCGTCCTGGCAGTTGCTTCGAGTCAGTCGCACGGCGCCCAGGCGGAATGGGAGCCCACGGGCGGCCCTGGCGGGGGGCATGCGCTGGCCTTCGGTAAGGCTGGTGAAGTCATGTTTGCCAGCAGCCTCCGCGGCGTCGCCAGGTCGACCGATGGAGGAGCCTCATGGTCGATCGTTTCCGGTCTCGGGACGAATGCGCCGGTGAACGCGTTTGCGACGATCGGCACACGGATCCTGGCGGGTGATGCCGATGGCGTCGTGCATGCGAGCGACGACCTTGGAGCGACATGGTTCGTGGCAGGCAGCCCCGATCCGGGGGCGTCGGTGCTCGAGATGGTCGTGGACGATCAGCGTGTGTTTCTGGTCACGGTTTCCAATGCATCCGTGGACGAGGGACGCCTGTGGCGGTCCGACGATGCGGGTCTGAGTTGGAGCGAGATCGAGCTTCCCGTCCAGCAGGGCGTGCGCTTCGGGGCGTCTGCCGTGTTCGCTCGCGGATCGCTGCTGCTGGTCGGGTCGGCTCAGCCGGGCTCGGGCGGGATCTTCGGGGTGATACTGCGCTCCGAGGACGCAGGAGAATCATGGGACATCATCACACAGGGCATTCCCGCGTTCAACCTCGGCCTGCGCCACATCATCGCCAGGGACGATGTGGTCTTTGTCGGAACGGGGGTTGCCGGGGTCCTGCGGTCGCATGATCTCGGACGGACATGGGAGCAGACGGAGGGTGCCGGTGGGCCGCCCGGTGAGCCGACGGTCCTCGACATGGCGGCGACGGACGAATCGATCTTCTTCGTGGGCATCAAGCCTGATAACGGACAGGAGGACATCGGGCTCGGCCTCTGGCGCAGCGACGATCTGGGACAGACCTGGGAGCGCCGGGACGCAGGGCTGCATCTGGAGGCGACCGCCGGGGTGGAACTGTGGAGCACCGCATCGACATTGTTCGTCGGCTCCCGATTCGCATCGATCTGGACATCACCGGATGAGGGATTGACATGGAGCAAGGTCGTCGACGGGTTCGCCTTTGCCGATGTGCTTGCGCTGGCATCCCGCGGAAGGACGCTTCTGGCGACACCCGCAGGCACATCGGAGATCTGGACATCCGATGCCGGAAGCCCCTGGACTCTCGATCGGACGCTCTCCGTGCCGGGCGAAGCGTTCGGGCAAGTGCTCGAGATCTTCACCGCGCAGGACCTCATCCTGGCAGGAACACAGGGCGAGGGCATCTACCGCTCCACGGATGGTGGAACGACCTATGCGCCAGCCAACGACGGCATACCCACCTACATCGGCACCGCCGGCGTGCAGTACCGCGAGATCGAGGCGTTCACGGGGGACGACGGGACGATCTTCGCAGGAACGGGCATCGGGATCCAGATGATCGACGGCGTGTTCATGGTGACCGGGGGTGGGGCACTCAGGAGCGACGACGGCGGCGGGAGTTGGAGGTCCATCAATGCCGGCCTCCCCATCATCGCCCGCGATCAGTTCAACCAGCCCGTCTACGACCCGATCCTCACGATCCACCAAGCCTCGTCCGGTACGCTTCTGGCCGGACACTTTCTCGGCTCCGGCATCTTCCGCTCGACGGATGGAGGCGAGTCGTGGCAGGCGTCCAATACGGGGCTTCCGTCCAACCCGAGGATTCGAGACATCATCGACTTCGAGGGGTCGCTGTTTGCTACGGGCGATCTGGGCAACCCGCCCGTCTGGCGTTCCGATGACGACGGCCTCACATGGTTTCCTGCCTCCTCCGGGCTTCCACTCCAGCATGAGGGAGCGGCCCTGCTGTCGGCGGGTGGACGGATCTTTGCCGCGATCGAGACGGGGACCCCCGGAGATGGTGTGTTCGTGAGCGAGGACGGATTCACATGGAGCCGGGCGGGCTCGCAGCTCGACGGCGTGCCCGTTCGACGACTCGCCGCCCTCGATCATGGTGTGGTGGTCGCAGGCACCGTGGGGCTGAGTGTCTGGCAGATGGGCGATGCCTGTCCGTCGGATATCAACGGGGATGGAACCGTCGACACCCAGGACTTCTTTGCCTTCCTCGATCTCTTCGCGTCCGGTGATTCGGGAGCGGACTTCGACGCTGACGGGGTGATCGACGCCGAGGACTTCTTTGCATTCCTCGATGCCTTTGCTCTGGGGTGCTGATGGCGGCGCGACGGGGTTATCCGAAGGTCTGTCCGGTCTCGGGGTCGGTCATCTTCCAGCCGGCGCTCCTGCACAGGCGCCACAGCACCGTGAAGGCGTAGTCGTCGTCCTTGAGCGTGACCATCGCCTGGTTGATCGTGTCGCTGAAGGTGGGGATCTCGACGATCATGCCCGGGCCGTGCAGGACGACCATGCCGCTCCGTCGGGGCGATCCGTCCTCGCTCGTGTTGAAGCGTGAGAACACCTCCAGCACCTCGTCGAGCGAGCCCAGCGGCGCGAGCTCGCCCGCCGGCGCGTCCTCGTCCAGACGCTTCGTCAGCACCATCTGGCGCGAGCGTCCCATGCCCTAGTCCGCCTTCCCGCTCTGCCCCTGCAGCAGGTCCGCGGCGTGCCCGATCAGGCGGTCCAGGGGCACGGGCTTGTAGAGGTACAGGTCCGCCCCGAGGCTCTCGGCGTAGGCCTTGTGACGCTTGCCCTCGTTGGCCGTCACCATGATCACCAGCGGGCTGTCCTCGCGCCCCTTGATCCGCTCGAGTGCGAGAAAGCCCGATCGTCCGGGGAGCATGGCGTCCAGAATCACCAGTTCCGGCTGCTCCTCCAGACACGCATCGATCGCCTCGTTGCCGTCCATCGCCAGCGTCGTCTGTGCCCCCTCGGCGCGGAACGCTGCGTCGATCGACTCGAGCACATCGCGGTCGTCGTCGACGATCAGCACCCGAACATCCTCAAGCCGTTTGCTCGCCATCGCAGATCTCCAGCGGGCGCATTTCTCCGGCGATTCAATGCAGCACGCCGGGATCGGACCACCTACGGCAGGCGGGTCGTGCCCCGTGATCGCAGGATCGCCCGGTCCCGGTCGCTCCGCTCGATCAGGGCCTCGACCTGTTCGTCATCCATCCACGGAAGTTCCCTCAGTTTTCGCTTCAGGCTCTCCGGGAAGGGCTTGTCGTCGCGCTCATGGCGAGGTCGGCTCCGCCAGGAGCGATGCATCCAGAAGTAGTCTCCCGGGCGGCGCCGGATCATCCGCTCGATCCCCAGGCGGTAGCGGGCCGAGAGGTAGAACATCGGGTCGGGCTGCTCGAGATAGTCGCCCGGCTCGATGATGTCCTCGACCTCGACGCGGAAGCAGAAGCCGTCGTGCTCGTCGAAGAATCGCGCCCGATCGCCCGCCGGGCGGTCCGTCGCGTGCACCCGGGCCGCCTGCCCGACGACCAGCGTGGCCCGCGTCTGCATCGCCAGCAGGGCGATCGACTTGTAGGTCGACGCGAGGCGCCCGAAGAACGGCACGAACACGCCCCGATCGCCCCCGTTCTGGTCGGCGACGAAGGCGATCCTGCCGCCGCGCTGGATGATGTCGGGCAGTTGGCGGACGGCCCCGAACTTGTCGACGAGGTTCAGCCCCCTGCGCTGGCGCGTCTCGCGCACCCAGCGATCCAGAGGACGCAGGTCCAGCGGGCGATACACCGCGTGCACGGGGAAGCCGAGCAGCCCGAGCGTGTAACCCATGACCTCCCAGTTGCCGCAGTGCCCCGTGACGAGAATCAGCGGGCGGTCCGACAGCAGGCGGGTGACGACCGCCTCGGGCTCACGCAGCTCGATGTGGCGCGTCCATGCGTCGAGATTCAGCAGGCGCGGCATGATGAGGGTCTCGCCCGCGAGCAGGGCCAGGTGCTCCCAGGCCTGTTCGGCGACTCGACGGCGCTGCCGATCGGACCACGCTGGATAGGCCACGCGCAGGTGGCGCATCGAGCGGATCAGATGCCTGCGGCCGATCCGCGAGCGGGACAGGCTGCGCCCGATGGCCCGGCTCGTGCGCAGGACGGTCGGCACATCGGCGAGCATGGGGGGCGTGAGCGCCCCCCGGAACGCCCAGTAGATCGCGTGCTGGGCCGGGATGGGAAGGTGATGGGCCTTCATTGCGGGCAGAATAGGACACGAGCCGGGGTGTGCCCGGCTCGCGTGGTGGCTTCAAGGATGTCGAGTGGCGCTACCAGCCGATCAGCGTCCGGAGGCGATTGACATTGAGGATCGGGATGCTGGTCGACTCGGCCCGCTGCTGGAGCTCGTCGTAGCGATCGACGACCTGGCTCAGGCGGATCCATTCGAGCTGGATCTCCACCGGGGCGTCGGAGCGCGGCTTGGGCGGAAGCAGCGGACGCGAGCCCAGCACGAGGAAGTCCAGGTCTCCCACCATCTCGTCGACGACCTGCCCGCCCCAGGCCTCGATCTCGGCGATGACCGAGTCGCGCTCGAAGTCCGTCGGGCGACCGTCGCCGTTGGTGTCGAAGTTGCCGAAGACCAGCATCTTGTAGGTCTTGTTGGGGTCGTACAGCGGGTTGGCGACGACATCGCCGCGCACGATCGGGTTCCCACGGGTCTCGCGCAGGACCCGGCAGATGCTCGAGGTATCGCCCACGCTGATGACCTCCAGCAGCGCCTTGCCCGGCGGGTAGTTGCCCTGCGCGTCCGGGCGGATGGCGGCGCTGTCGCTGTAGACGCTGAAGGTCATGCCCAGCACGACCTTCTCACGCCTCCCGCGATCGATGGTGACGGTGTTGTCCGATCCCGAGACGGATATGACCATGCCGTCGGCCAGGGCGAACTCGGGCTTGCCGGTCAGCAGGTCGCCACGCTTCTCGCCCCGCAGGGCCTGGACCTGTCCCTCGAGGATCAGGATCTGCTCGTCCTTGCGGGCGAGCTCGGCCTGGAGGTCGCTGATCCGTGCCTCGCGCTCGGCGATGAGTTCCTCGATCCGCTGGCGGCTCATCTGCTCGACGCTCTCCAGACGCCCGACGAAGTCTTGGGCACGCGAGGCGTAGGTGTCCACCGTGCCCTGCATACGACGCTGAGACTCCTCGAACTGGGCCCGCATCTGATCGACCGCCGCCTTCTGCGTGTTGAGTTCCTGGGCGAGACGGGCCATCTCCGTGCCCGCCTCTTCCAGTTCGCCGTTCAGGCGGGCGATCTCGCGCTGCTGCTGCTCGACCAGTGCCAGCAGCGGCGTCTGGCTGTCCAGAGCCGCGACCCGCTCCTCGATCTGCTCGACGGTGATGTTCGACGAGCCGGTGATGAGTTCGATGATGCGGCTCAGACGCGAGTCCATATATCCGAACACGCTCTCGTTGCGGGCCTGCTGGAGGATGCGGTCGGCCTTGTCGCGCTCGCCGGGACGGACGAACGCCTCGAGTTCCTGCTCGGCCTGCTCTGCCTTGGCCCGCAGGCTGCTCACTTGCCCATAGAAGAACAGCGTGAGGACGAAGAAGACCAGGCACAGCACGCCCGTGAAGACGGCAAACGCGATCGCACCGCCCCCGCTCGATCGAGACGCCATAGATGGACTCCGCTCAAGAGGACCCTGAACCAGACTCGCGCGGAACCCCGCCCGCGATCGAGAGACCCATACCCCAGGTCGACCTCCCTGCCGACCACCCGCGGTACGCGGACAGAACCCGACCGGTTCCGCGCCCGTCCCGCGCGGGCAGGAAGTGTCTGGAGACAACCGCCCCGGGTCAAGCCGACAGGCCCGCAACACCACGACTTGGCGCACAGAACGGGCGATTCGGAGGCGGAAACCGCCGATACTCCCCGGGGCTTTCCTTAGTTCGGTGCCTTTAGGCGGCGCTCGGCATTGTCCGCCCGGGTGTCGAAATCGGAAGCCTCGATGCCGTCGACATGCGCCGTCAGCAGGTCGCAGACGATCGTGGCGCTTGCGATCTGTCCGTCGGGTGAGGGGTGCAGCCTGTCGGGCAGCACGAAGGTCGCGGTCTGCTCGGGCGCCCAGAACCGCGTTCCGATCCGAAGCCCCCGGCCCCTGCGGATCTGCTCGACCATATCGTGCAGCGGGACGATCACGACCTCCGGTCGCGCTGCCGCCCAGGCCCGCAGGCGGGCATTGAGACGCTCGAGCGTCGCGGGCTCGGGAACCTGCCTGCGGGCGAGCATCAGCCCGATCGCCGGAGACATATCCGGAATATCACCCACAACAAGTGGCCCATCGAACCGTGCAAGTTGTGCCAGTCCGAGTTCGAAGAGTTCGTCGCGTTCGTGCTCGTCGGCGAGGAATCCGCCGCGGGCATCCACATCGCCGTAGGCGAACCAGAAGAGGTAGTCGAGGGCGATGAGGAGGGTCGGGTTCTCGCGCAGGGCCCGATCGAGCAGGGCGGGGCCGATCGCGTGTGAGCGCGTGAAGAACATGGGCGTCGCGTGCAGCGTGATGCGGGATGCGCCGGGATCTGCCAGCATCGCACCGAAGGCACGATCGAAGCTCACGGGGCGCGGGTCATCGGGCCACATGCAGAGGAAGCCGGCGCTGGCACTGGCCCCGACGACGGCGACGCGGGCGAGGGGGCGGTTCGATGGGGTGTGACTACCGCTGACATGCAGGCCAGCCGGAGCCGAGATTATCAGCAAGTAGGAGATTGGTGATCGAATAATCCATAGAGCCACCACAGGAATAATATCTAGGATAGAATCTATCATAATCATCATCACTGGTTCATATTA
>WGEO01000052.1 GCA_015492715.1 Phycisphaerales bacterium
CGCCAATGTCGTCGCGGGGACGCTCCTTGCCGGTGCGCGCCCCGAGCCGCTGGCGGGCGAGGTGTTCAACATCGGCGCCGGCACACGCACCAGCGTGCTCGAACTGGCCCGCATGCTCAGCGAACTCATCGTCACGGACGGGAATCCGCCCGAGCCCGAGCATCGCCCCGCCCGTCCCGGCGATGTGCCACACTCGGTCGCGGATATCTCCAAGGCCAAGCGGGCACTGGGTTACGAGCCCGTCATGGGTCTTCGCCAGGGGCTGATCGAGACGATCCAGTGGTTCCGCGAGTGTGCCAGGGCGCAGGGATCGTCCGCCCGATGAGGCACATCACGCCCGCTCTTCTGGTCAAGGGGTGTTGGGGCCTGCTGCTCGTCGCCATCAGTGCCCGAGGCAGACTCCGCTCGCGATACTGGGCGTGGCGCGGGCAGACCGCCTTCGGACCCGGCTCGCCCGCATCCCGCCTGTGGTTCGTCCTGGAGTTCGGCGACTGGGCCCGACGGATGCGCCGTTTCGAGCGATAGATCGCCCGGCGTACCATCGCCCATGCGATCATGCACCATCATCGCCGCGTTCGTGAGCCTCTGCTTCCTCGGTGCCTGCGACGGCTCGCACGATCAGGACGGGACGCCCTCGGGCGTGCAGGGCGCCGAACCCGACGGGGCCGGCGAGCCGAACGCAGACGGACCCGCAGCCAGGCACACCTACACCGTGCGCGGGCTGGTCGTCGATCTTCCCGCCCCGGATCGGCCGGCGTCGGATTTCGTCCTCGAGCACGAGGAGATTCCCGACTTCGTGCGATCCGACGGATCACTGGGCATGCCCGCGATGCGCATGCCCTTTTCCTCCGAGGAACCCATCGACCTGAGCCGCATCGAGATCGGCGACAAGGTCGAGCTCGAGTGGATCGTCTGGTGGGACGGCTCGTATCCGCACTCGATCATCCGCAATATCCGCGTCCTCGATCCCGCCACGCCCTTGGCGCTCCCGGGCGAGGGTGGTTGACGACGCGAGCATGCGGACACGAAAAAAACCCGGCGCTCAGCAAATCACCGAGCACCGGGTCTCGTGGGGGTCTTGCCTGATGTGCTCGTTGTGATCCGGCCTGCTCGCCGAACCCTGTGAGCCTCACCCTTGTGTTCGCCGGATCTGGCGTCCGGGTTCCGTCGCGGCACGCATTTTTTTTCGACGCCGGGATGCTCACGCGCCCGAGGAAAGCCCGAGGCGTTGCATGACCTGCTGCAGGTCGCTCCAGACCTTGGCCCGGTTCTCGGTTGTGTAGGAACGCAGCAGATACGCGGGGTGATAGGTCGGCATGACGGGGACCTCGAAGCCCACGCTCTCCGGGGGCACGATCTCGGGGTCGAAGCCCTCGGGCACGCGGAAGACCCGCCAGTGCCCGCGCATCCTGCCCATCGCCTCGTTCGTGTCCAGCAGCAGGCGGGTCGCGGGCAGGCCCAGCGTGACGATCGCCTCGGGACGCACGATCCCGATCTGCCCGTACAGGTACGGGGCGCTGGCCTGGGCCTCCTCGCTCGTCGGGGTGGCATTGCCCGGCGGGCGGGTCTTGAGCACATTGGCGATGTAGACCTGATCGCGCGACAACCCCATCGCGGCGATCATCTTGTTCAGCAGCTGGCCCGCCCGTCCGACGAAGGGAATCCCCTGCCTGTCCTCGTCGGCCCCGGGTGCTTCGCCGACGAACATCAGGCGGGCGCACACATCGCCGTCGCCCCAGACGATCTTCGTGTGGGCGGTGACGAACTGATCGTGCGGCGCATCGCGCTCGTATCGCGCACGAAGACGGGCCATATGTGCCTCGCGTCGGGCACGCTCGTCCGGTTCATCCGACGGCGGGGTTCTCGGATGGGGCGTGCCCTCTGCGTCGGAGCCTTCTTCCCGGGCGTCCGCCCCACGGGCGGGGCGTGCGGGCAGGGGTACGAAATCCACGCCCAGCAGGGCGTTCGTGTGGGCGTCCTGACGAAGCAGTGGGCTGCTCGGGGTGCTCATGCTGCCAGCGTATCACGCGTGGATCGCCGGAGGAGTGCAGACAGGGATCAGACGGCGACGGCGATCTCGCCCAGGGCGCGGGCGGCCTGATCGATCTCGTCCTCGCTCGTGGTGGGGCCGGGGCTCAGGCGGAGGGTTCCTCCGGATGCCAGCGTGCCGAGCGTCTCGTGGGCCTTGGGCGCACAGTGCAGCCCGGCGCGCGCACAGATGCGGTACTCGTGGTCGAGGATGGCTGCCAGCTCATGCGGCGGGATTCCCTCGATCACGATCGACTGCACGCCGGTGGTCAGGTGCTGATCCTCGGGGCCGATCAGGCGCAGGGCCGGGACATCGCGGATCTGCTCGCGCAGGCGTGCGATGAGGCGGCGCTCGTGGGCGAGGTCGGCCCTTCGCTGCTCGGGGCTGGTTGCGTGGACGGCGGCCAGGAGCGCACAGGCGCCGAGCGTGTTGGGCGTGCCGGGTTCGAAGCGTGCGGGCAGGGTCGCGGGCATGATGGGCTGGGCGGAGGCATCGCCCGCCCCGCCGGCGAGCACCGGCTGCAGGGGCTGCGCGTCCGGATCGCCCGAGCCGTCGAAGGCACGCTGCGAGACATACAGCCCCCCGATGCCCGTCGGTCCGCGCAGGGCCTTGTGCCCACTGAATGCCAGCAGGTCGATGCCGTCGCGCTCGACATCGATGTCGAGGATGCCCACGGTCTGGGCGCCATCGACCAGCAGGAGGGTGTTCAGCCCCCGCGAGCGGATGGCCCGCCCCACCTCGCCCACGGGCTGGATCGTCCCGCAGGCGTTGGACGCGTGCGTCATGCAGACGATGGCACATCGCTCATCGATCTCGGCGAGGATCTGCTCGGCGTCGATGCGTCCCTGCGTGTCGCCCCGGACCTCGACGAGGTCGATGACTCCGAGGCGATGCAGGCGGGCCAGCGGGCGTACCGTGGCGTTGTGCCCCATGCTGGTGGTGACCACGCGCGGGGGGGAATCCCACGGGCGCTCGAGGACGCCCATGAGCGCCATGTTGAGGGCGTGCGTGGCGCCACTGGTCAGGATGATGCGATCGCTCGAGGGGCTGCCCAGCAGGTGGGCGAGCGACGCACGGAGTTGCGACATCATGCGCGTCGTGGATTGGGCGGGTGCGTACCCGCTTCGCGACGGGTTGAAGGCGCTGGTGCGGATGAACCTGTCGATGGCCTCGGCGACGCCGGGCGCCTTGGGGAAACTCGTGCAGGCGTGGTCGAGGTAGATGTACGGATCGTCAGCCATCGCCCCCGTCCTGTGCGGGGGCGTCGTCCGGTTCGTCTGCGGGGCCATCCTCACCTTCCAGCGGCTGCGCGGCTTCCTCGTCGGGCGATGGGTTCGCCAGATCGACGCCCTCGCGCATGGACTCTTCCTCGCCCCGCTCGCGTGCCGGGCCGGCGGCGTGCGAATCGCCCGTGACGGGGGCCGCCTTGACATGCGTGCTGTCGGTCAGCACGGGGACGACGAATGCGCCGGCGAACGCGCCGATGACAAGCCCGAGCACGAGCCCCGGCAGGAATGCCCGCACGAATCCGTCGCCCGATCCGCCTTCTTTCGTGGTCATGGTCTCCTCCGCGCCCGCTGCCCAGACCCAAGGATATGGCCATCCGTGACCTGCGAGCGGACGGGCCAAGAAGAACGCCCGCTCCGGGGGGAAGGGGCGGGCGAGGCGTGATGGTGATGGTTGGGCTTCCGGTCAGGCGGGCTTGATCTCGAGGTACTTCTCGACGGAGGCCAGGTCACGCTCGAGGTCGGGTGTGAAGGTCATGGTCCACGAGTGTCCCTCGCGGGCATGGACGACCTTGCCCACCTTCTCGCGGACATGCCAGGGGCGTCCGCCTCTCGTCTTGATCCGCATCCGCTGGGCGCGCAGACGCTGCCCGTTCTTCAGGGCCCGCTTGGCGGCGGGGTCGCGGCGCATCAGACGCTGGATCGTCTGGCGGGCATCCTCGGTCGCGGGGACGCTCTGGACGGTGCAGGTGATGGTCTGTCCGGGCTTGAGGTTCATGGCTCTGGCTCCACTGCTGCGGGCGGAGATGATAGGCGGGGGTCCGCAAAGCGTCGCCCGCCCCTCTACAGTTACCCATGAGCAATCCAGAACCAGCCCCCCAGCCGTCGGGTCCGACCTTCGATCCGACCAAGCCCCACATGCTCCGCCCGAAACTCCGTCCTGTCCGGGGTTTTCCCCTGCAGGCGAAGGGGCCCGACGGGAAGGAGGTCACGATGCTCGGGCTTGCGGACGCCCGTCAGATCTCGTCGAAGATGATCGCCACGACGCCGGCGGCCCAGCAGATTCTGCCGCTGATGAACGGCGAGCGTGATCTGGACGAGATCGTGTCCAGCGTGGGGCGGGGTCTGACGCGCGAGATACTGGAGCAACTGGTGGCCCAGCTGGACGATGCGGGGCTGATCGAGGGGCCGACCTTCGATGCGATGTATCAGCAGATGAAGGACGACTTCGACGCGTCGAGCGTGCTTCCTCCCGGGGCCAGTGCGGCGTTCTGCGAGCAGCTCGTTGCTCAGGAGAAGGGCGAGAAACCGACCGAGGAAGAGCTCAAGGAGCTGGGCCCCAAGAAGTTACGGGAGTTCTTCGACAAGTGCATCGAGCAGGTGCTCAAGGACGCCGACGATCCGGCCTTCGATGCGCTTCCCAAGGCGATCGTGGCGCCACACATCGATTATGGGCGGGGGTGGATGAACTACGCCGCCATCTGGGGGCGTCTGCGAGTCTGCGACCGTCCGGATCGGGTGGTCGTCCTCGGGACGAACCACTTCGGGTCGGGGACCGGGGTCGTGGCATGCGACAAGGGGTTTGCCTCCCCGCTGGGCGCGTGTGCCGTGGATGAGGCGTTGCTTGCGAAGGTGTGCGAGCATCTGGGGTCGGAGTTGGGGGAGAAGGTTCTGGAGCATCGCTACGACCACGAGCGCGAGCATTCGATCGAACTGCAGATCCCATGGATCCAGCACTGCCTGGGCGCTGACGAGGGGGGGAACTATCCGAAGGTGCTCGGCGTGCTCGTGCACGATCCAAGTGTCAACGGGGGAGAGAGTTACGACGGTACGGGGGTTTCGTTCGAGGCGTTCTGTCAGGCGCTGCGTCGGGCGATCGACGAGACGCCGGGCAGGACGCTGATCGTCAGCAGCGCCGATCTGAGCCATGTCGGTCCGGCGTTCGGGGACAAGATCCGCCTGACGGGGGACGACGAGCAGGCCAAGGCGTTTCGGGAGAAGGTCGTCCAGTTCGATCGGGAGATGCTGGACCTGCTTCGTCAGGGCAAGCCCGATGAACTGATCGCGTCGATGGCCTGGCAGCAGAATCCCCACCGCTGGTGCTCGGTGGGGAACATGACGGCGGCGATGCGTGTGGCCCAGCCCGAGAGCGTGCATCTGTTGAACTATGCCGGGGCCATGGACCCGCAGGGCATGAGCATGGTCTCGAGTTGCGCGATGGTCATGAAGTAGCGTCTGTGGCGGGCCTGCTGTCACGGCGTTGTAACAGGCCCGGAGCGCGGATCTTCGGGCGGAACAGTGTGCGGTATCGTCCGTAGGGATCATCGATATCGGCGGGTGCTGTCCGGCGGACGAGGGGGTAGGATCGGGGCCCGGCGGTGCGGGTCGGGTGGATGAGCGGACTCGCCGCGCGTGTGCGGCGTGCTGGAAGAAGGAGCGTGCGATGGCGTCATCGAGCGCGTGCTGGGGCCTGGAGCTGGGCTCGGGATCGGTCAAGGCGATGCGTCTTGAGCTGAAGGACGATCGTGTGGTGGTCAGTGATCTGATCATCGTGCCGCACCCGAAGGTGCTGAGCACGCCCGGTCTGGATCGTGACGATGCGATGCGTGTGGCGCTGGGGACGCTGACGGCGCAGAAGGATCTTTCGGGCGAGCGTGTCGCGGTGAGCGTGCCCGGGGAGGCGAGCTTTGCGCGGTTTGCGAAGTTGCCGCCGGTGGAGCCCAAGAAGATCCCGGACATCGTGAAGTTCGAGGCCCAGCAGCAGATTCCGTTTCCGCTCGAGGAGGTCGAGTGGGATTATCAGACCTTCCAGAGTCCGGGTTCGCCGGATGTGGAGGTCGGGATCTTCGCGGTGACGAAGGCGCGTCTGCGGGCGCAGTTGGATCTGCTGCAGGATGTGGGGATCTCGCCCGAGGTCGTGGCGCTGAATCCGGTGGCGGTCTACAACGCGATGGCGTACGACCTGGAGTTCACGGAGCAGACGCCCGGGACGATCCTGCTGGACATCGGGACGACGAGTTCGGATCTGATCGTCGCGGAGGCGGGCAGGGTGTGGGTCCGGACCTTTCCGATCGGCGGGCATCACTTCACGGAGGCGGTGGCGGAGGCGTTCAATCTGAGTTACCCGAAGGCCGAGCGTCTGAAGCAGGAGGCGCAGCAGACGAAGCACGCCAAGCATGTGTTCCAGGCGATGCGCGGCGTGTTCGGGGATCTTGCGCAGGAGGTGCAGCGTTCGATCGGGTATTACCAGAGCCTGCACAGCGAGGCGAATCTGGAGCGTCTGATCGGGCTTGGTGCGACCTTTCAGCTCCCGGGCCTCCGCAAGTTTCTGAAGCAGCAGATCGGGCTGGATGTCTATCGCCTGGAGCGGTTCAAGCGGGCGGATGCGGGCGATGATGTGGACGCGGAGCGTCTGTCGTCGTCCGCGGGCGAGCTTGCGGTGTGCTACGGGCTGGGGCTTCAGGGCATCGGGTACGAGACGATCGACGCGAATCTGATCCCGGTCGAGATCGTGCGTGCGTCGATGTGGCGTCGCAAGACGCCGCTGTTCATCGGGGCGGCGGCGCTTGCGCTGGTCGCGGGCGGGATGATGTTCTGGCGTCCGATGCAGGACAAGAGCACGCTGGACGGTCTGACGGTGCCGCGCGAGGTGAGCGAGGCGACGCGGGCGCTGAGCGCTGCGCGCAGCAGTGCGCAGGAGGCGCAGGTGCTCGGCTCTGCGCAGGCGGACATGACGGCTGCGAACATGCTGGAACTCGCGAAGAGCCCGCGGGTGTACGGGCAGATTCTGGCGGACATCGGGGCGATGTTCGAGGATGCGTCTGAGAAGTTGCGTCAGATGCGTTTCGATCCGTCGCTGGGTCCGATCGAGCCGCCGGCGTTCGAGCTGGTGAAGCTGGATCTGAAGTTCGTTCCGCCGGGCACGAGCATCTCGGGCGTGCTGCCGAGCCAGCGGACGATCGAGGACGATCCGAACGAGGAGAAGCAGCGGATCGCGGTGACGCTTGTCGCCAGGACGCCGCATCCGGATCCGCGTCAGTTCGTGATCGAGACGATCGACAAGTGGCTGAAGGAGCACGCGGTGCGTGAGGGCGTGCCCTACACGATCGTCGCCGATAGCCGGGACCTTCTGGTGCGGATCGATCAGTCGCAGATCGTGCAGGTGCAGGGGGATTCGCGGAGCGGGGCGCGTCGGTCGCCTCGCGGGCGGTTTGACGATCCGATGGACGATCCGAACTTCGACATGCAGGCCTTCCTGGACTCGGGGGGCATGGTCACGGGCGGCGGTGGGGTGCCGGTGCGTGGCAGGCGCGATCAGGCGGGCGCGCGTGAGCTGGACAGTCTGGCACCGCTGGAGCCGCCGGAGGATCCGAGAGCCGAACAGCTCAAGGAGGTCGAGGTGTTCTGGTACCTGGTTCTGGGCGAGCCCGAGCAGGACGAGCAGCAGGAGGGCGACGGCTGATGTTCGGGAAGATCATTGCATGGATCAAGGGTCATCTGGCGGCGGTGCTGAGCATCGTGGTGATCGTGGTGGTGCTGCCGACGGCGTGGTTCGTCAGTTCCGGGATGGGCAGGACGACGCGTGAGAATCTGCAGAAGAAGGTCGAGGCGGAGTTCAAGAAGGTGGACCGCCAGAATGTGACCTATCGCCTTCCGGCGTTCGAGCCTGGGATGGAGGAGGTCGAGCTGAGCCGCCCGCCGAACGAGAAGGTGACGCGCTGGTTCAGCGATCGTCTTGCGGAGATGCAGGGCGAGGTCCAGCGTGTGACGGAGGAGGCGATCGCGTTCAACAAGCGCGACCACGAGCCGCTGGTCGAGGGGCTGTTCCCCGAGCCGACGAACGAGGACGACCGTCGCCTGAAGCCGTACGAGTTTCTTCGCCTGCTGTATTCCTGGCGCGGGAGGCCGTCGATCGGGGAGCGTCTGGTGCAGCGGATCAATGGCGGGACGCCGCCGGATCCGATCCGCGTGGCGACGAAGTTGCAGGACGAGCGGACGCGGTTCATCGCGGATCTGGAGCGTCAGCGAGGCCCCGGGCAGGACCTGAGCGCCGAGGAGGAGGAGGCTCTTCGTGAGCATCTGATGAGGGCGCGGATCGGCGAGTACGAGCGTCAGGCGCGTCGTCTGAGCGTGTATGCGGACCCCGAGCAGATCAATGCGGCGATCGAGGTGCCGGACGAGGAGCCGGCGACGCCGCCCTCGCTGTCGCGGCTGTTCGAGTTGCAGTGGAATGTGTGGATCGCCGAGGACATCCTGGACGCGATCGCGCTGGCCAATACGGACGAGCGTGGGCGCCCGATGCGGGTCAATGAGGCGCCGGTCAAGCGGATCATGGACATGCGGATCAATCTTGGCGGCGAGGGAGACAGCGCGATCAACGGGTTCTACTACGAGGGCGCGGCGACGGTGAAGGATCGTCCGACGGCGCGTGGGGAGAACGGGCTGGTCGGGACGCGCGACGAGTGGAGCCTGACGGGTCGTTACTCGCATCCGGACAATCAGTTGTACGATGTGATCGAGGTCAAGCTGGTGCTGATCGTCGACGCGGAGCGTCTGCCGAAGGTGCTCGACGCGTTCCCGGCGACGAACTTCATGAGCGTGCTGGACCTCGATCTCGAGAGCGTGGATGTGTGGAAGGACCTCAGGGATGGGTATGTCTATGGGTCCGGGAGCATCCTGAAGGCGACGATGACGGTCGAGACGGTGTGGCTGCGTGCCTGGACGGCGCCGCTGATGCCGCCGGCGTTCCGCGAGGCGCTGGGCGTCGAGGGGTTCGAGGGGTCCGAGGGCTGAGCGAGGTGGCATGATGGCAAAGACACAGGGCATCAACTTCATTGAGCGCCACATCGAGAAGATCGTGCTGGGTGTGGTCGGGCTGGTGTTCGTGTTCGTGCTGACGACGCAGTTCGTCGGCTCGAAGACGACGGTGACGATCGGCAATCAGGAGCTCGACCCGGAGTCGGCGGTCGACGAGATCGCCCAGCGGGCGCGTTCGCTGCGTGCGCAGGTCGAGGAGCAGAATCCGGAGCTGCCTGCGGCGCCGGTGCTCGGGCTCGAGGAGGAGTGGGCGCGTCTGCGATCGGGCGCCGATGGGCGTGTGCTCGCGGTGGGTCCGCTGGTGCGCCCGCAGGGGCCCGGTGCGTCGGGCGATCGTGTCGATGAGGGCGATGTGCCGATCACGGGCGACTACATGTATCCCGAGCTGGTGGTCCACGCCCCGAGCAGGCCGCTGACGGTCTCGTTCTGGACGACGCTCGATCCGTTCGAGGTGGCGTCGAATCCCGAACTCCGGGAGATCGCGGGGCCCGAGCAGCCGTTCGATATCCCGGCGGTGTCCATCGAGTCGACATTCGACGCGAGGAAGTTGCGTGAGACGCTGGCGATGGACCCGGACGGGGAGGGCTCGGCGTTCAGCCCCATTCCGATCCAGTGGTGGCGGGACAATGTCGAGATTCTGGAGGTGCAGGTCGAGCGGGCCGAGGGGATCGACGAGCAGGGCAATCCGGTGAATCTGGTGCGTGTAGGGAATCTTCCGGGGCGCAAGAGTCTTCGCGAACTGGTGGATCTTCCCGACCCGCTGACGCCCGAGGCGCTCGACGAGTTGGTGGGCTATGCGCGCGAGGAGGCCAAGCGCGTGCGTGAGCCGGCGTTCTATCGCTCGATCGCGGGGCGTCCGTGGATGGCTCCCAGTGACTTCGCCAAGCTCGACGAGATCGAGGCGCAGAAGGCGGAGATCGATCGCCTGGTGCGTCAGTATCGCAAGATCGGGGAGGACCTGGAGCGCACGCGTCAGCAG
>WGEO01000053.1 GCA_015492715.1 Phycisphaerales bacterium
GAGATGTGTATAAGAGACAGTCCTGCGACGCCTCGGACAGACCCCCTTCAGCGAGAGCCGATTCCCCTTCGTCGGCCTGCTGGCCACCTGCTACGACCTCATCAGCGCCCGAGCCCGCACAACGGCCGACCCCGAGGCGAAACCCGACAACGAACCCGCCGAGAAAGAATCCTGAATCCGTCGCAGAACCCCACCCCCGATTGACTCGCTCGCCTCGCCCCCGAATACTTCTTCCGCAGATTTCGGGAGCCGACCATGACGGCGACCCCGCACCCGGGGCCAAAGGCGTGGTCAGGGGTCTCGTGCCGAGTGCAGTCGCGGCCCGGCAGAGGTCCCGCTCCAAGGCGTCCCCCCGGACGCCGACAAGTGCCGCGGCCCGCTGCTGCCGCCCCTCTCGGGCGCTCCAGTCGGCGGTCCGCGAAAGGACCGTCGGACGATCACACGCATCCCCGCATGCGTACGAAGGAGCAGCAGACACCCAACACCCCATCCACTACCCGATGGTGTAATCGGTAGCACGACAGGTTTTGGTCCTGTTGGTCCAGGTTCGAGTCCTGGTCGGGTAGCCTCGCCCACACCCCCCATGAGCACCCAGCACGAGACCAACCCGCGCCCCCTCGCCGCCGTCATCCTCGCCGCCGGCAAGGGAACCCGCATGCGCTCGGACCTGCCCAAGGTCTGCCACACGGTCGCGTCCGTGCCCATGGTCCGCATCGTCCACGACGCGTGCAAAGACGCGGGCTGCGACCCGATCGTCGTCGTCGTCGGCTACAAGCAGGACCTCGTCCGGGACGCCCTCGCCGACACCGACGCCCGCTTCGCCGTCCAGGACGAGCAACTCGGCACGGGACACGCCGTCAACTGCACCGCCGACATCCTCCGGGACTTTCCGGGCGATGTCCTGATCCTCTGCGGCGACGGCCCGCTCATCCGCACCCACACCCTCCGCACCCTCGTCGATCGCCACCGCCGGACCGGCGCCGCCTGCACCCTCGCCACCAGCGTCATCGACGACCCCACCGGCTACGGACGCATCGTCCGCGACGCGTCCGGCGCGTTCGCGGGCATCGTCGAGCAGAAGAACGCCACGCCCGAGCAACTCGCCATCCGCGAGGTCAACCCCAGCTACTACTGCTTCCGCGCCGCCGACCTCTTCGAGTTCCTCCCCCGGCTCACACGCAACGAGCGCACGGGCGAGTACTACATCACCGACCTGCCCACCCTGCTCATGCAGGCCTCACGCCGCGTCGAGGTCATCGACGCCGTCGACCCGCAGGATGTCCTGAGCATCAACACGCCCGAGGACCTCCGCAAGGTCGAGCAGGTCTACCTCGCCCGCCGGACGACCCCGCAGAACGCTTCGGGAGACGCGACATGAGCGCCGACTGCTGCAGCGATTCCAGGTCCATGCGCGTCTTCGCCGGCAGGCACACCAAGCCCCTGGCCGAGAAGGTCTGCAACCGCCTGAACATCGAGCTCGCCGACGCCAAGACCTACGAGTTCCCCGACGGCGAACTCCTCGTCAAGATCGACGAGGATGTCCGCGGACGCGACTGCTTCGTCATCATCTCCACCTGCGCACCGGTCAATGACAACCTCGTCGAACTCTTCATCTTCGTCGACAGCCTCCGGCGCGCCAGCGCCAAACGCGTCACCGTCGTCATGCCCTACTACGGCTACGGACGCCAGGACCGCAAGGACGAGGGACGCGTCCCCATCACCGCCAAGCTCATCGCCAACCTCATCACCAAGGCAGGCGCCGACCGCGTCCTGGCCCTCGACCTCCACGCCGCACAGATCCAGGGGTTCTTCGACATCCCCATGGACCACCTCACCGCCGTCCCCGTCTTCCTCGACTACTTCCGCTCCCACCGCGACGAGCTGGGCGACCTCTGCGTCCTCAGCCCCGATGTCGGCAATGTCAAGGTCGCCGACCGCATCGCCGACCTCCTCGGCGCTTCCCTCGCATTCATCAACAAGCGACGACTCAGCGGCGACACCGTCGACACCCGACAGGTCGTCGGCAAAGTCAAGGGCAAGACCGTCCTC
>WGEO01000054.1 GCA_015492715.1 Phycisphaerales bacterium
CCATCAGCCAGGCGGGCAATGTCATCGACGATCGGCGGGACTGGACCCGTCGGATGCTGCTGAACCTCGGGATCGAGGGGCGTGTGGATACCGATGTCGATGTGCGGGTCGTCGGCAGCGATGCACGGTTCGAGGTGCGCCTAGGGGGGGACGGCCTCGTGATCCGCCCCAGAGCTCCGCTCCCGGAGGGTGTTGTGCCCACGGACGAGCCTCTGGCGATTCGGCAAGTCAGCGCGAGCATCGAGGCGAGCCACGAGCGTGTCAGCGTCGACCTCTCGGGGATGCTCGAGGAAGCGCCGGTCTCCGCCAGCCTCGTGTTGCAGTTCGGCGGGCGGACGCCCCGGCTTCTCATCCAGGGACACGCCGAGGATCTCGATGTCGAACAGCCCCTCGAGGCCCTCGTGGCGGTTTTTTCCGAGCGTGCATCGGCCTCGCTGGCGGAACTACGCAGGGAGTTCAATCCTGCTGGTCGTGTCGTCGGCGACCTGCGTCTGGTGCTGGATGAGCCGGCATCGGAGCCGACCATTGCCATCGAGATCCACGGTATGGCGGGGCTCGAAGGTGATACGGATCTGGGACGCATCGCCCTGACCGGCCGGGATGGACTCCTGACCTGGTCGAGCGATGGGGTGGTGCGGTTCTCGGGGCTGCGGGCGCGATGCGAGATCGACGGACGGTCTGAAGGCGAGTTGCGTGTGGATGGATGGGTTCATGCACGCGACCCATCGCATGAGGGAGACCTCTCCGTCTCGCTGCGTGGGATGCCCGTCGAGGGCGTGCTGGTTCGCGAGGGGCTTGTCCGCGTGCTGAGCGAGCGGGCGCTGTCGAAGTGGCGATCGCTGGAGCCCGGGGGGGTTGTCGACGGCGAGGCGCACATCGAGGGGCGGCTCGGCGAGGCCGGGGGGTCGGTGTTTCGCGTCCGCCTTCTGCCGCGCGTGCTCAGCCTTGCAGACGGCGATCGTCGGCTCGTCCTGGACGACATGGGCGGGAGCATCGAGTTCGACGGTGCGGGCGTCGAGCTGCGACAGATTCGGGCCGGACTCGCGGACCTGACGATCCGTGCCGACGGGCACATCGCGTCGACGGATGAGGGCGCGGAACTTGCCTGCGACATCTCATTGGAGGCGCCGCGTCTGACGCCCCAACTTCGTGCCCAACTGCCGGCACGGGTGCGGGAAGTGCTCGAGGGGGTGGACCTGACGAGCGATGGGCCCGCGTCGCTGAGCTGCGACGCTCTGCGGGTTGTTTTCAACGACGAGGGGAAGACCGTGCGGTTCGAGTGTAGAGGGCAGGTCGCCCTCGAAGCGGCCTCGCTGGCCCTGGGCATGCGTCTCGACGACGCCGAAGTGCGGGGCGGCTATCGGGCCGCGTGGTCCGAGGGGGAGGCTCCCCAGTTCGAGGCGTCACTCGTCATGCCCACGCTTCGAGCCGGGGGGATCGCGATGCGTGACGGCGAGGTGCGCATGAGCCTGACACCGGCGGGCGATCTGTGGGTCTCGCAGTTCAACGCGGGAGTCCACGGCGGCAGGGTTGCGGGGGATATGGTGCTCCGCGAGGCGCTGCGCGGCGGGCGGGACTATGCGATCCATCTTCGCGGCGGCGAGGTGGATCTGGCGAGTCTGCTTCGCGACGGCAGCACATCAGAGGGTGTCGAGGATGGAGAGGATGGGTCGCGGGGGCGTCTGCAGGGCGAGTTGTCGCTGAGCGGGCGTCTGGGCGACGCGGGATCGCGCCGGGGGCGTGGGACGGCCCGCGTCGTGGGGGGGAGTGTCGTGGATGTGCCCCTTCTGCTTCAACTGGTGAGCGTGGCCAACCTGCGCCTGCCCAGCAGCGCTCCTGTTGCGCTTGCCGTCGCATCGTTCTATATCGACGGCGATCGTGTCGTCTTCGAGGATCTCAGCGCGTTTGCGGGGGACATCGAGATCTTCGGGTTCGGATCGATGACGATCGCCGATCGCGTGCTGGATCTTCGCTTCGTGCCGCGCGTCGCCAATCCGCTTCCGATCATCGGCGACCTCATGGCGGGGCTGAACCGGGAACTCATGACGGTCCGTGTGCGTGGGACACTTCGCGAGGCGAAGGTGAAGTCGGAGGTGCTCCGGGGAACACGGGCGCTGGTCGGTCGTGTCACGGGCAGGCAGAGCGAGGCCGATGAGTTGCTGGAGCGTTTCGAGCGTCAGGCCGAGCGTGCCCGGGAGCGGTTTCTTCGACTGCGGGCGGAAAGCGGTCGTGTCCGGCGGGCGGGTGGGTCGCCTTCGCCGTAGGATTGCACCCGCTGCACAAGGAGGATTCTGGAAGGCGATGCACAGCGACCCGCACAGGCAGGAACTCGATCCGCAGGCGACCTCGGCGACACCCGCAGCGCAGGATGTCCCGCCGGAGCTGCCCGCGCAGCGTCGGGTGGATCATCCGGAGATCGTCGAGCGGCTGAACCAGACGATCCGCGAGGTGGGCGGAGATCCCGGGGCTTTCGAGGGGCGACTGGTGCGGGAGTTGCTCATCGCCGGGCTGAAGCTGATCCCGGACGGTCGTGATACGGGCGAGCTCAAACTTATTACGGCGGCGGTCAAGGAGTTGCGATACGCCTATCGCGTGTTCGGGCAGTACCGCGATCGCTACAAGGTCTCGATCTTCGGTTCGGCGCGCACCCCGCCGGAGCATCCGGATTACATCTGCGCCAGGGAATACGGGCGGCTGATGGCCGAGGCGGGCTGGATGGTGATCACCGGCGCGGGCGACGGGATCATGAAGGCGGGGCACGAGGGGCCCGGGCGCGAGGCGAGTTTCGGCGTCGCGATCCGTCTGCCGTTCGAGACGACGGCGAACGAGGTGATCGCGGGCGACGAGAAACTCATCCACTTCCGCTACTTCTTCACGCGCAAGCTGATGTTCCTGTCGCAGGCCGACGCGGTGGCATTGTTTCCGGGCGGCTTCGGGACCATGGACGAGGCGTACGAGACGCTGACGCTGGTCCAGACGGGCAAGGCAAGCATGATCCCGATCGTCATGCTCGAGGGTGAGGGCAGCGTCTACTGGCAGCAGTGGGACGCGTTCGTCCGGGATCACCTGCTGGCGCGCGGGCTGATCAGCCCCGAGGATCTGTCGCTGTACCACATCGCGGCGTCGCCCCGCGAGGCGGTCGAGCATGTGCAGCGGTTCTATCGGAACTATCACTCGTCGCGCTATGTGGGGGACGACCTCGTCATCCGTCTGCGTCATCGCCTGCGTGACAGGGATGTCGAGTGCCTGCAGGAGGAGTTCTCCGACCTCATCCGCGAGGGCGGCATGACCCAGCGCGGCCCGTACGAGGTCGAGGACGACTGGCTCGACCTGCCCCGCCTGGCATTCACGCACACGCGCCACAAGTACGGGCGCGTCCGCCAGCTGATCGACCGCATCAACGAGTGCGACCCGGCATGAGGCCGGGACGCGGACTGTTCGTCTGCCTGCTGATCCTGCTGGGGGCGTGCGCATCGAGCGAGCCCTCACGGGTCCGCGGCACCGGCACGGGTCCCCATGCCGGTCTCATGGGTGAGATCTGGATCGTCCATGATCCGGATGAACGGATCGCTCGAGCGCTGGCACCGTTTGATGACGGCTGGGAGAGCGCCGGCGCCGTGGGGCGTTGGCGTCGGAGCGGGCTGCGCCTCGTGCGCGTGCCACTGGAACAACTCCGGGCTCTCCGATCGTCGCTCACCACCGGGGGGCAGGTCAGCGTCCGCCCGCTGGGCGAAGTGCCCGCGTGGACGGAGTTTTTCGAGGGGCAGGACCTGAGCGAGGGCGGCGTGCGTCTGGACAGCGGCTTCGTGGCGCTGGACCCGGGCAGGCCGAGGCTGCTCGTGCGGGCGTGGTCCGAGCCGCGCATCGACGGCGGGGAAGTTGTCGGGCAGATTCGTGTCGAGATGGTGCCCCAGCATCATCTGGGATCCCGGGATTCCAGGCAGATCCAGTTCGTGCCGATCCAGGAGACGCCCGTCGTCGATGAGGGGCTGGTCTTCGAGCGTCTGCTGCTCTCGCTTCCCGTCCGGACTGGTGAAGCCTACCTTGTCGTGGGTGAAGCACCGGAGGTCGATTGGCATCGTCTGATCGAGGAGCCCGCCGAACCGGAGGCGGAAACACCCGCCGGGAAGTCCGATTCCACCACCAGTGACGGCGAGGTGTCAGGAGATGTCCGGTTCCCCCGCTCTCCCGGGTCCATGCGTCCGACGCTGGGCGAGGCGTTGCTGAACGCGGCGTCCTACACGGTCGGCTCGCGCGACGAGCGGGCCGTCATCGTTCTGATACCGCCGGCCCCCGCGCCATACTCGCTGCTGGGAGGGTGAGCGTGCGTCGCTACAGGGGCATCTCGATCGCGGTCATGAGCGTCGCCCTGCTGTCTGGGGTCTCGATGGCTCTCGGGCGTGACGACCTGGCCCGCGTGCTCGTCGGCGTCCTGCTGCTCGTCCTTGGTGCCGAGTGGCTCGTGACCGGCGCCGCCCGTCTGGCACGCGAGTTCGGCGTGAGCCCGTTCGTTGTCGGTCTCACGGTCGTGGCGTTCGGCACGAGCGCGCCCGAGCTTGCCGCCAGCGTGCGTGCCACGGTCGCCGGCGAGGGCGAGCTGGCCGTCGGCAATGTCATCGGATCGAACATCGCCAACATCTGCCTCATCCTCGGGCTGACGGCGATGCTCCGCCCCGTGCCCGTGCAGTCGGGCGTGGTGCGCCGGGATGTGCCCATCGTCATCGGCGTGACGATCGGTGCCATCGTGACATTCGTCGATGGCGTGATCGGTCGGATCGAGGCGGCGATTCTTGCGTCGGGCATCGTCGCGTTTACGGTCTTCCTCGTGATCGCAGGGCGGCGTGAGGTCATCGAGCAGGCTCTCGACGAGCCCGAGCCGGTGATCCGGGTCGGTCCATCTCGCCTGTGGCTTGTCGTCAGGACGCTCATTGGCATGGTCGCCCTCGTGCTGGGGGCGGACCTGCTGGTCGACGGGGCGACGGCTCTGGCCGAGGCGATGGGGGTGCCCAGCGTCATCATCGGGCTCAGCCTTGTCGCCTTTGGCACGAGTGTGCCGGAACTTGCGACCTCGCTGGCGGCGGCGATCAAGCGCGAGTCCGATATCGCCGTGGGCAATATTCTCGGCTCCAATGTCTTCAACATCCTCTGCGTGCTGGGGATCTCCGGGCTCGTGCGTCCGCTCGATGTCCCACCATTGGCCATGCAGCGCGATGCGTGGGTGATGCTGGTCGTCGCGCTGGCATGTCTGCCCATTCTCGGGACGGCGAGGCGCATCTCGCGCCTGGAAGGCACGCTCCTGTTCGTGACCTACCTCGTCTATGTCATTGTGATCTATGTCGTGTGAGCGATCGGTCCGAGAACCCGCCCTCGCCCAGGTTGCCCAGTCGCCCCGTGCGGAGGAGATGATCTTCGAACGGGGCGTTCCGGCGGGAGCGGGGTGGGCGGCGGACCGATAGGCCCTGCGAGCATGCTCCGGGTTCCGATCGTCCATGCCAAGGCGGGGATGACGCTGGCGATGCCGGTGCAGCATCCGGATCGCGCCGACACCGTGCTGCTGCGCGAGGGGGTGGAGCTGACCGATCAGTTGATCACGCGGCTGCGCCAGATCCGCTGCCGGGAGGTCTGGATCGAGTTTCCGGGGCTCGAGGAGATCTGCGCCTTCATCCGCCCCGAGATCCAGCGGGAGCACGCGAGGGTCGCCGCTCGGATCGACGAGGCGATGCAGAGCGTGCGTGAGGAATGGTCCCCCAAACTGGACTATCTCCGCTATCGCGACGCGATGCAGGGGCTCATCCAGAATCTGATCGAGCACCCCCAGGCGGCGATCTTTGCCAGTGAACTGGTGTCGGCCAGCCGGCCGGCGCTCCGCCATGCCAGCACGGTGAGCCTGCTGAGCGTGCTGATCGGTCTGAGCCTCGATTTCTATCTCATCTGCGAGCGAAGCCGCCTGCGGGCGCACCACGCCCGTGATGTTTCCAGCCTTGGCATCGGGGCGATGCTGCACGACATCGGGCTGCTCCGTCTGAACGAGGAGGCCCGCGTCTATTTCGAGGAGACGGGCGACGAGCAGGACCCGCGCGTGCAGGAGCATGTCCACCTGGGCTATCGCCTCGTGCGACCGTGCGTCGACGCGGCGGTCGCGACCGTCGTCCTCCATCATCACCAGCGATTCGACGCCAGCGGGTATCCCCGCCGGCGGGTCGAGCGGGGCAAGTACGAGGCGCCGGGCGGGCACGACATCCATGTTCTTGCCCGCATCTGCGCCTGTGCGGACATCTTCGATCAGACCCGCTGGGGCGTCGGGAGCGATCCGATCCCAACGGTGCGTGCACTCGCCATGATGCGACGGCCGCCGATAGCAGACTGGGTCGATCCCGTCGTGCTGATCGGCCTCCAGCATGTCGTCCCGCCCTTTGCTCCGGGCACGGTCGTTCGCCTGAGCACGGGCGATGAGGCCGTCGTGGTCGATACTTCGCCCCTGGAGCCGTGCAGGCCCAGGGTGCGCGTCATCACCTCCCTCGATCCGCGTGCACGCGTCGACGCCTCGCCGGTCGACCTGCGCGCCGAGCGAGATGTCTCGATCGTCGAGGTCGACGGCATCGATGTGCGCGGGGATCTGTACGATGTCTCATCCCTGGAGGAACTGGACCTCGCGGCCCTCAATCGGCGCATCACACGCGAGCACAGCATGAGTTCCCGATGAGCACGCGGGAAGCGTGTGCGGCATCACGAGCCCGCCGGGCGTCTCCCGGGAGGTGCGCCTCGCGGACGCCCCGACCCGGCACGCGACGAGCCTGCCCCGGGGGGCCTGCTCGGGCGTGTCATCTGGGGCCTGCGCGATGGAGAGGCAAGCACCGGCCGCTTCCAGCGTGCGACAGGCTGTCCGGATTCATCCAGTTCGTACCCGGCTGCCAGGAGCTGCTCCGGATCCCATCCGGTGGCGAGCAGCTCACCCGGCGCAGGCTCGCGCAGGAGGACACGCTGGCCCTCGCTCGCGCCCGCGACAATCTCGGCGTACAGATCGGACCGCTTGCCCAGACGGATCGGCACACGCGCGAATCGTCCGTCGGCGGGCACGAGCACATACTGCACCGGCCCGTCACTGAAGACCGCCTCGATCGGTGCCGCGAGCACATCGTCGGCCCGGTCCAGGATGATCGTCGCATCGCAGCGCATGGACGGCTTGAGGTTGCTGATGTCCTGCCCCGGGTCGAGATCGATCTTGACCGTGTACTCACGACGGTTCGGGTCCCGCCATCCGCCCGTTTCGGCGAGCACGCCGATGCTCGCCACACGCCCCAGATAGGTCCTGTCGACGGCCTCGACGCGCACGCGGGCGACCTGCCCGGGTCGGATGCGGCCGGCGAGCGATTCGTGGACGCTCACGGAGGCGACCATCTCGCTCGTATCCGGGAGGACCATCAGCAGTTGGTTGGGGTAGACATCGGTTCCGACATCGAAGGGCTGATCCCCGCCGCGCCAGTTGTCGCGCAGGCTGCTGGCGTACACGACGAGGCCGCTCCTGGGAGCCCGGATCGTCGCCGCCTCGAACTGCTGCTCGAGTTCGGCCAGGCGCTCCTCGCGGATCTTGAGCTGCTCACGCCGGGTCTCGACGATCGCTTCCTTGTTGCGCAGGTTGATCGCGTTCTGCTCCAGCGTGCGCTTGAGGGCGGCCTCGGCCTTCTCCACATCCGCGATTTTCGTCTTCTCGTCCTCCGGGTACTGGAAGTTCTCGTAGATCTCGATATCCAGTTTCGCGATGACATCGTCGGCGATCGCCTGCTGGTACTGGATCTCAACCTGCTCCAGCTCGTCCTTGCTCTTGAAGCCCTTCTCGTAGTTCTCGCGTGTCCGCTCGAGCTTGTCGCTCAGCCTGCGCAGCTCTCGCTCGGCGCGTTCGGCGGCGATCCGGAGCTGCTCACGACGCTTGGCGACCTCACCCTTGCGCCAGCGCTCCAGCGCCAGCTTCGCCAGCTCGACCTTGAGCTCCGCGTCCTGTCGCGCGCTCTCGTTCGTGTTCTTCTGCAGGCTGACATTGGCCTCGGCCTGCTCCAGCTCGTTGCGGGCCTGGATCACATTCAGACGCTCCTGACGGATCTGCTGCTCGATCGCGTCCGTGTTCAGGCGGATCAGCAGGTCGCCCTCTTCGACAAAGGTGCCCTCGTCCACGAGCTCAGCGATCTTGGAGCCGGTCTGCAGCGGGTTCTTGATCTCCAGCTGGTTCTTGGCCTCCAGTTCACCCGAGGCGGTCACGGTGATCTCGAAACTCATCCGCTCGATCCGCCCCAGATCGGTCGCGCCGCTCGTCTCGCGGGCCGGCCTTCCGGTGGTCGCCAGCAGCACGGCTCCGAAGCCGAGGGCCGCGATGACCACGACCCCCAGCACGACGCGAAGCGTGCTGCCTCGACGGGTCCACGACGATCGCCGATTCCTGGCATGCATCCACCGTCTCCTCATCTACCCGAACAACGCACGACCCCCGCCAAGAGTTCACCCCGGGGCATGGATTCTTGTCCTACCGTGATGGCCCCGCCGGGTTTCGCAGCCGCTGGCGATCCATTTGTCCGATGGATCGGCATACGCTGGCGCCGTGCCCGATCTTCCCGATCAACTCCTGCTTGTGGTCGCCTGGCCTCTCGAAGCCGAGCCGATCCTGCGGGCGCTCGAACTCGATCCCGAGCCGCCCCCCTTCTGGGTTCGACGGGAGGTGGCCCCCGGGTGCGATCTCGTCGTCAGTGGAGTCTCCAAATCCAATGCGGCAGGGTGCGTCGCTCATTGCGTGGGTCCGGAGAAGGACACGGGAATCCTCGATGTCGGGCTGGCGGGGGTGCTCCCGGGAGCATGCGCACACTTGGGTGATCTCGTCCTCGCGACCAGAAGCATCTTTGCGGATGAGGGCATCGAGACCCCCGCCGGATTCCAGACTTTCAACGAGATGGGGTTCGCCTTGCTCGATGGGTCCGACGAGGTCCCGATAACGCCCGCCTGGCGACATCGCCTTTCCGGATTCGTCGAGCACGAGGGCCCGATCGCGACGGTCTCGACCTGTGCCGGGACGGACGCACAAGCCGCACGCGTGCGCGCACGGACGGGGGCGATCTGCGAGGCCTGCGAGGGGGCGGCTGCGGGGCTGGTGGCCCATCGTCTGGGCCTGCCCTTTGCGGAGCTGCGGGTCCTGAGTAATACGACCGGGGACCGTGAGCATCAGCGCTGGGAGGCCCGGCGGGCACTGGATCGAATGGGCGAGGTTATCGCTCGCATCCTGCGAGGGCGGGTGCTGGTTCGTCGGTAGCGGGTCTGCGGGCTGGGGCCTCTGTGCCGACGGCGTCGACCCCGTCGGGCTTGCCGGTCTCAACGAAGGCCCGATCCGGACCGATGCTCGCAGAGCGGGCACAGGTGCGCGCGCAGATTCCGGGGTCATCCATGCTCTTTGGCGGCAGGCACAGGCAATCGGCGGGGGTGCTGGGGAAGGTGGCGTCATCGCGTCCCATCGCGGTCGACTTCGGCGCCACCTGCATGAAGGTCCTGCAACTGAGTGCGGGCGATCCGCCCGGGCTGGTGGCGGCCGCGTGCGTGCCGACGCCCGAGCAGTTCCGTTATAACGCGGGCCGGCGCCTGAACTGGCAGGTCGAGCAACTCGGTCCGATCATCCGCAAGGGTGGGTTCCGCGGGCGCCGCGTGGCGTGCGTCCTGCCGAGTTCCAGCACCTTCTGCAAGCACATGCAGGTTTCGCTGGGCGAGGGCGTTGATGCGCGGGCGGTCGTGGAGTCGGCGATCCCCGCGGAACTGAATTGCCCCGCCGAGGCGCTCATCATGCGTCATCACGAGGTGGGTCAGGTGGGCAAGACGGGAGGGCGCACGGAACTGATCTGCATGGCGACGCCCCGTGTGCTGGTCCAGAAGATCATGGACGCCCTGCGCAGGGCACGCCTCGAGGCCGTGGGGATGTACCCGGAGGTGCTCACGCTCCTGCGCGCGTTCGAGGGGCTGCGGGTTGCCGAGGCCGATCCGACGATGTACATCGACCTTGGCTGGTCGACGACGCGGATCGTGATCGCCCATGGGTCGGATCTGGTGTTTGCCCGCTCGATCGACATGGGCGGGCGTCAGTTCGACGAGGTCGTACAGCAGCGACTGAACTGCGATCCTGCGGGAGCCAATCGCACACGCCTGGAGTTGACGGATCTTGCTCCGACGGCTCCCGAGCCCGCTGCGACGACGGGCATGCCGCATCTGGACGCGCAGGTTCGCAGTGCGTCGGCGACCGCGACGGCTCCCGAGATCGACCTGAGCGAGCCGCTGGAGATGCTGACCGACGAGATCAGCATGTGCGTGCGGTACCACGCGTCGGTTTTTCCCGAGCATCAGATCGCATCGGCGGTCTTCGTGGGAGGGGAGGCCCGCCAGCGTGCGCTCTGCGAGCACATCGCCCGCACCCTGCGCCTGCCGGGGCATGCGGCGGACCCGATGGCGCGGGTCGCCCGCACGGGCAGAGAGACGGTCTCTGGTGTGGACCTCAAGGCCCAGCAGCCCGGCTGGGCGAGCGTGCTCGGCGCCTGCCTGAGCCCGACGGATCTGTAAGGAGGCGACGCGATGTTCAAGACAACACGCCCGGACTCGGGCGGCTCGTTCCTTCCGGCGGATTATGTGCAGGCCAAGGCCGAGCATCGTGCCAACTTTCTGACCATCCTGCTCTTCCTCGTCATCATGTTCCTGCTCGTCAGTGCGTTCCTGATCACGAACCGCAGGTGGCAGGCGGTGCGGGAGCGCGACGCGGCCGTGTCCGTCGCATACGAGCAGGAGGCGGGCAAGATCAAGCAGTTGCACGAGCTGGAGCGCAGGCAGGCCGAGATCGCCGAGAAGGCCGAGATCGTCAACGCCCTGCACGAGCGGATCGGGCGTTCGGTCCTCCTCGCCGAGATCAACACACGCAGGCCCAACGACGATGTGGACATCCTGGAACTGGAACTCGAGGGCAAGCGGATCAAGACCCAGCCCAAGGCGGATCCCAGGCAGCGCAAGGGCAAGGTCCGGAACCTGAGCTCCAAGGCCCGCGTCCGCGAGAAGAATCAGGAGAACGATCGTCCCCGCGTCGAGCCGCCCCGTTTCGAGCACACGCTGAAGATCGTCGGGGTGAGCAGGGACAACGCCTCGATCACCGACTACCTCTCGGCCCTGGTCGATTGCCCGCTGCTGGAGCGGGTCGAACTGGCCTACATCGAGGAAACCATGCTCGAGGACGAGGACTTCCGCAAGTTCGAGATCCGTGCCCGCCTGCGCGACAGGGTCGATCCGCGCGAACTCGATCTGGCCCGCTACGAGCAGTTGCGCGATGAGGTCGAGCAGGCAGACGGTGAGCACACGGGCGAGGAACGCACCGGCATGCTCGAGTCGATCTTTGCGACCTTCGGCGGGAAGGAGGGGTAACCCATGCGGTTCGGAGCCCGTGAACTGGTCCTGGTCGTCGTCCTGCTGGCAATCCCGGTTGCGAGTTACTTCCTTGTCTTCCAGCCCCAGAACGAGGCGATCGAGGTCGCCCTGAAGGAGATCGAGCACAAGGAACGCACGCTCGAGAAGCTCAAGCAGGAGACCGCACGCACGGACGACCTGGCGCGCGCCATCGAGCAGTTCGAGGAGAAGATCGCCGATGTCGAGGCGCAGCTGCCCAGCGACAAGGGCGTGGACTCCATCGTCCGTCAGGTCTCGGACCTGGCCGTCGAGGCGGGGCTGGCCTCCCCCGCGCTCAAGAGCGAGGATCCGGTCCCGGCGGGGCTGTACTTCGAGCAGCCCCTGGCGATGTCCACCGTCGGCAGGTGGAAGGACAGCGGGTTCTACGAGTTCCTGCTTGCGCTCGAACGCCTGCCCCGCAAGACACGGATCCCATCGATGAAACTCAAGCGCGACTCGAAGAACGACGGTATGTTCGAGATCGAGTTCACGCTGAGCATCTACTTCCAGGACGGGGACCAGTCATGAGCAACGAGTTGCACGAATCGCAGAACCAGGCAGACCATCACCCTGCCCACGCGATGTTCCATGCCATCGACAGTGATGACGAGTCCCTTGCGCCGCCGCCCGCTCGCAAGATCCCCACGACGCACATCACCGCGGCGTTCGTCGCGATCGTCGGAGGCGCATCCATATTCGCCATGCGTCAGATGGGCATGAAGAGCGGCATGGACTTCTCGTCCCGTCCGATCGCCTTCGAGAGCGAGTACAGCCCCGAGGATCATGCACGGTTCCAGCGTGTGCTCGCGGAACTCGAGATGAGCGACATGCTCGTGCAGATCCCGCCGGAGCACGCGGGCAGCAATCCGTTCTTCCTCGGCATCCAGCGTGAGGATCCGAACGCGGGGCGCCAGGCCGACGCCGCAGAACGCGAGCGTCAGCGCCGCCAAGAGCAGGCCCGCCGGGCCGCCGAGGCCCGCCTTGCGCAGATCCAGGGAGCACTGGAGCGGCTGCGTCTGGGGACCATCGTGACCGGGCGTGTGCCCGTGGCGACGATCAACGATGAGATCGTGCGGGTCGGGGATGTCGTCGACGAGATGTTCACGGTAGTCGAGATCCAGCCCTCGGCGGTCACGCTCGAGGCCGACGGCGTGCGCTACACCATCACACCCCAGAGCCACGGCCCGGGCGCCGGCCACTGACACATCCGCCACGACAGGGAGTCGCCGTGGGCAAGTACAACATCGACGACATCCTGGATCGACTGGGCGTGGATGCGGAGACCAGTGTCCCGCGCCGACGCCAGCCCGCACAACAGGAACAGGAGGAGGCCGCCCCCTCGCACACGATCGACAAGGCGGAGCAGGCGTTCAGCCCGCTCCCGTCGATGCCCGCGCACCAGAAGCGGCCGGGCGCCGATCGCGACGATCCCGCGGCCCGCGCCAGGAGTGCCGATATCGCCGAACCCCTGGTCGGCAACGCCATCAACGAGATCTACACGCCCGACGGCGAGGGCGACGGCGAGGACCACCTGGCCCTGGGCGAGGTGCTGGTCTCGCGCGGCGCGATCACGCGCGAGCAGCTCACCAGCGCTCAGCAGGTGCTCAAGCAGAGCCCGAACCAGACGCTCCAGCAGATCCTGATCGAGCAGGGCGCCGACGAGGTCGAGATCCAGCGGGCCGTCGCCGAGCTCGCCCGCGTGCCCTTCGAGCGCATCGATCTGGAGAAGGGCCTGGAGGGCGGGTTCGACGGCAGGCTCCTGCAGCGCCTGGGAGTGGAATACTGCAAGGAGCACCTCGTCATCCCGCTGCGCACCGAGGGCAAGCGCGTCGTCATCGGCGCAACACGCCCCGACGATGTCTTCCGCATCGACGAGATCAAGCGCATGCTCGGGGTGCCGGCGATCAAACTGGTGCTCGTCGCCGCCTTCGATGTCCGCGGAGCGCTCGAGATCGTCGGCGAGAGCGAAGAAGAGAGCGAAGACCTCTCCGATATCCTCGCCGATGTCGACGAGTCCGATGTCGAGGTGGCCAAGGAAGGCTCGGAAGACATCAATCTGGAGGCCAAGGCCGGCGAGAGCCCGGTCATCCGCTATGTCAACTACATCATCCAGACGGCGATCAAGGAGGGCGCAAGCGACATCCACATCGAGCCGGGCGAGAAGAAACTCAAGGTCCGCTTCCGCATCGACGGGCAGCTCTTCGAGATGATGAACCCGCCCCTGTCCATGAGCGCCGCCATCACCAGCCGGCTCAAGATCATGGCGAACCTGGACATCTCCGAGCGGCGCGTCCCGCAGGACGGCAGGATCAAGTGCACCGTCCAGGGACGCAAGCTCGACCTGCGCGTCTCGACGCTTCCGACGCCGTTCGGCGAGAAGACCGTCATGCGCATCCTCGACACCAAGAGCATCAATGTCAGGCTCGAGGATCTCGGATTCAGCGATGAGACGCTCGAACTCTGGCGCGCTCAGATCAAGGCCCCGCACGGGATCGTTCTCGTGACCGGCCCCACCGGCTCGGGCAAGACCACCACGCTCTATTCCTCCCTCCGCCAGCTCGACAAGAACAAACTCAATGTCTCGACCGTCGAGGACCCGGTCGAATACTCCCTCGACGGCATCACCCAGACGCAGGTCCACGACAAGATCGGGATGACCTTTCCCGTCGCGCTGCGGGCCCTCCTGCGACAGGACCCCGATGTCATCATGATCGGCGAGATCCGCGACCACCAGACCGCCCTCATCGCCGTCCAGGCAGCCCTCACGGGACACCTCGTGCTCAGCACTTTGCACACCAACGACGCCCCGAGTTCCATCACCCGCCTGGTCAATATCGGTCTGGAGCCCTTCCTGCTCGGGGCGGCGGTCAACGGCGTGCTCGCCCAGCGCCTCGTCCGACGCCTCTGCCAGCACTGCAAGAAGCAGGGCGCCGCCAGCGACGAGATGCGCGAGTACCTGGAGATGCAGGGCATCGACGCGAGCAACATCTGGGAGGCCGAGGGCTGCGACAAGTGCCGAAACACCGGCTACGCAGGTCGCGTCGGCATCTACGAACTGCTCGTCGTCGACGACGGGCTCCGCGATGTCATCGCCCGCAATCCCAATGTCGCCGAGTTCCGGCGCATGTGCCTCGAGCGCGGCATGGTCTCGCTGCGCGACGACGGCATGCAGAAGGTCGCCGCCGGCCTGACCAGCGTGCAGGAAGTCCTGCGCGTCACCAAGGAAGCCGCATAGCCCTGCGCACGGCTTGCCACATATGACACAAGCCCCCGGCGCGGGGCAAGAATCGTGACGCTTCCCTATCTGTCGGGCGTGTGGGTCATAAACCCCATTTTTATCTTTCTTTCTCTTTCTCCCTCTCTCGTCGACCGTGGTTATACTCCCGGCACTGATACCGCCAGAAATAGGAAGAATCCTCAATGGATATTGGCATCATGAAGAGGCACAGGGTGTTGAGCGGCCTGGCGGGAGCCGCCGCGCTGGCGTCCATGGTCCACGCGCAGCAGATTCCAGATTTGGACGAGGATGGACGGATCTCGTTCGATGAGTTTGCCCTGGCCCTCCGCGATCGCCTGCAGAACCAGCCGATCCGGGACCTCGACGGCAACGGCATGATCGACGAGCAGGAGTTCAGACAGGCCATCGTCGATCTCTGGCATGTCATGCAGGGCGATGTCAATGGCGACGGCGTCATCGACGAGGACGACCTCGCCATCGTGGGCGCCAATCAGGGGCTCGTGGATGTGCCGTACACCGTCGGCGACCCGGATCTGGATGGCGATGTCGATATCGATGACTTCCTGCTGACACTGGCGCAGATGGGATCGCCGGTCGTCGGCGACGACGACGAAGCCGTCCGCACCATCGCGCTCGTCGCCGCCTATGCCGCAACCATCGGCACGGCGGAAAGCCCGGTACATCACACATACTTCTCATCGACATGGCCGCCGGATCACAACGGCGCCAAGAGCGACTTCTGGCCGCCGGATCACTCGGGCGGCATCAGCGGCCAGTGGGAGCGGGACGACCTCACGCACAACATCCTGCAGAGCGAACTCTGGCCGGGGAATCATCTCTATGTGTACAGCCAGATGTGGGATCAGTCGAGCCATGTCGTCGAGACCAGCACGCAGGTCTGGCCGTCCAATCACTGGTTCCGTGTCAGTCTCGACTGGCCCGATGACCATGCGCCCGAGACGAGCCGGACCTGGCCGTCGAACCATCAGGTCGGCAACAGTGCGTTACAGGAGCCCTCGGACCACCATGCCCAGCCGAGCAGTCGCTGGCTCCACGCCGTGGACCTCAGCTCCGAGCGATGGCCGCCCAATCACGATCGGACCATGAGCCACGGCTGGCAGACGCACGATCGGGAGTTGAGCCTCCTCTGGCCGCCGAACCACTTCAGCGGTCCCTCGAGCACATGGCCCGACGACACACACTGGTCGGCGAATCACTTTCTCTATCTGTCGAAGTCCCAGGGGCTGCCGCCCCGTGATGTCAGGTTCCCGCCAGATCATGACTACGGGACAACATTCCGCGACGCGATCGACATGCTCACGCCATGACGGACGCGAGGGCGTGGAAGGCACCGGGCAGGGCCTCTGCAATCACAATCGGATGCCTGGCATGCGGGGCATATTCGTCCGATGCGGGCACGCCACCCGCATCGCCGCAGGACATCGTGTGGAATCAGCAGTGGCTGGAGGCCGCTTGGCCCGAGGAGCCGAACATTCCGGAGCGATCATGTCCGCCTGAGGCCCGTGACGAGATCGCGGACCCGGAAGCACACTTCGACTCGCCGCGATCGATCCTGGAAGCGGTGCTCCGTCGGGCGCCCGCCGATCCGGTCGTGTATCCGACCGAAGGCTATTACTACTTTCATTTTCGTTTGGGCCATCGCCGAGTCAGCGGCAACATTCGATTTGCCGCTGCGGAGGCGGGCGAGATAAGCATCGGCTACTTCGACCGCGACGATCCTCGCAACGCGAAGACGGCCCGCTACCGCGATGGGGAGGACGGGGTTCGCGTGGCCAGGGTGTCAAGCGGATGTTTCCGCCTCGAGGTCCGGGGCGGCCCGTCGCGCGTCTTCCGTGTGATCGACCACACGGAACTGCCGCGCCCGCCGCTCCCGCTTCGCGCGGACGAGGAGATCGTCGCATCGATCATCGATGAATCGGGTGTCCCCTTTGTTCTGCTCTGGCACGCGCCCTCGGCCAGCTTCTACTACTGCCTTCACGACGCGCTGCCGGTGGCCGAGGAGTTCGACAGAGTCCAGGGGCACGAGCAGTTCCTCGTGGGGCGACGATCGCGCTTCGTCCTGTTCGAGAGCGTCGACGCCAGACGCTATCTCGTCGGGGTGAAGGAAGAGGAGATCAGGAAGAACTCGTGGTTCGACGGTCCGTTCGATCAGGTCCCGCCGGATCTGAACATCCGTAGCAAACTCGAACGCTGCTACCCGTATGTACGCATGCGAGGGGGCATCGACGAGCACGGCAACTTCTGCGAACTTGCAGGACAGCGCGTGGCGATCAGTGCGTATCGCGACTATCGATCGCTGGACGACCTCATCCGCGAGTGCGAGGCGATCTGGGAATCTGCGGCCTCCGACCACGATGCCGTCCTGCAGATGACATTCGAGTCCAAGCGGACATTCCACGAAAGGCTCGCAGACAGGGCGGCCTCGCCTCGCAGGCACTGGCCGGCGAATCACTGGGGCTGGGTCAGCGGCCTCTGGCCGCAGGAGCACGCCCAGACGCTCAGCGCACACTGGCCCGCCAACCACTTCCCCGCCAACTCCCGCCAGACACCGCCGCGAAGTGACACGCAGGAGCGATGACGGCAGTCGCGCTCCGGCCGGTCTCCGGACGCCATCTGCTACCATGCCCTCGTCCAACGGGAGCATGCACATGGCAGACACCGGCATCGAATCCGTCCTGAGTGAGAACCGCGTCTTCGATCCCCCGGCCCCCGAGGCCGTCGGCGCCCCGCGATGGCTCATCTCGTCCATGGACGAGTATCGCGCCATGCACGAGCGATCCCTCCGCGATCCCGAGGGCTTCTGGGGCGAGATCGCCCGCGAACTGCACTGGTTCCAGCCCTTCGAACGCGTCCTCGAGTTCAATCCGCCCGACGCCAGATGGTTCATCGGCGGACGGACGAACCTCTGCTACAACTGCTGCGATCGACAGGTCGATGCCGGGCTGGGCGACCAGACGGCGATCGTCTGGGAGGGCGAGCCCGTCGGCGCAGACGGCCCCGAGATCCGCAGGCTCACCTATCGCGATCTGACGCTCGAGACCGCCCGCCTCGCCAACGCCCTGAAGAGCCTGGGCGTCCGCAAGGGCGATGTCGTCACCATCTACATGGGGATGGTCCCTGAACTGGCCATCGCCTGCCTCGCCTGCGCACGGATCGGCGCCGTCCACTCGGTCATCTTCGGGGGGTTCAGCGCCGGTGCCATCGTCGATCGCGTGCTCGACGCCGACAGCCGCGTCATCCTGACCTGCGACGGCGCCTGGCGTCGCGGCAGCGTCGTGCCGCTCAAGGACAATGTCGATGCCGCGTGCAAGACCCTCGCCGAGCAGGGGCACGAGGTGAGCCATGTCCTGACCCTCCGCAGATGCAACAACGAGATCGCCTGGCACGACGGACGCGATCACGACTGGCACGAAATGACACGCAACGCGGGCGACGAGTGTCCCTGCGAGCCCATGGACAGCGAGGACATGCTCTTCCTGCTCTACACCTCGGGCTCGACCGGCAAGCCCAAGGGCATCCGCCATACGACCGCGGGCTACATGGTCTACACCTATACCACCAGCAGGTATGTCTTCAATCTCATCCCGGACGCGGACCAGGTCTTCTGGTGCACCGCCGACATCGGCTGGATCACCGGACACTCATACATCATCTATGGCATCCTGCCCAACCGTGTCCCCACGCTCATGTACGAGGGCGCGCCCAACCACCCCGCCCCCGATCGCTTCTGGGAGATCGTCGAACGCCACCGGGTCACGCAGTTCTACACGGCTCCCACCGCCATCCGCGCATTCATGAAATGGGGCGACGAGCACCCCGCAAGGCACGACCTGACGAGCCTGCAGGTGCTCGGCACCGTCGGCGAGCCCATCAATCCCGAGGCATGGATGTGGTACCGCAAACACATCGGACGCGATCGATGCCCCATCGTCGACACATGGTGGCAGACCGAGACCGGCGGACACATGATCACACCCCTGCCCGGGGCGACCCCCACCAAGCCCGGCTCGTGCACCCTCCCGTTCTTCGGCATCGACGCCGCCATCTGTGACGACGAGGGCAACGAACTGCCCAACGGCAGCGGGGGACTGCTCGCCATCCGAAGCCCCTGGCCCAGCATGCTGCGCGGCATCCACGGTGATCGCGAACGCTTCATCGAGACCTACTGGTCCAGATTCAAGGTCGAAGACCCCCGCTATCCGTCACCCAGCAGCCCCTCCCCCTGGTACTTCCCAGGCGACGGCGCCAAACGCGACAGCGACGGCTACTTCTGGATCATGGGACGCGTCGACGATGTCATCAATGTCTCCGGCCACCGCTTGGGCACCATGGAGGTCGAGAGCGCGCTGGTCAGCCACGAGGCCGTCGTCGAGGCCGCTGTCGTAGGCATGCCCCACGAGATCAAGGGCACGGGGATCGCGGCGTTCTGCACGCTCAGCCCGGACCACACGCCCGACGGCACCGAGGCCGCCGAGGCACTCAAGGACGCCCTTCGTGCACATGTGGCCAGCGAGATCGGCGCCATCGCCAAGCCGGACCAGATCCGCTTCACCGACGCCCTGCCCAAGACCCGCAGCGGCAAGATCATGCGCCGACTGCTCCGCTCCATCGCTGCCGGCGAGCAGGAGGTCAATCAGGACACGACCACACTGGAGGACTATTCCGTCCTCGCCAAACTCCGCGAGAGCGACGAGGGCTGATAACCGGAGCCGAACCCGACTCATCAGGCGCAACAAAACGCGCAAAAGTTGCCGACCACACTTCCCGTTCTGCCGTCGGGCATCGACCCAAAGTCGATCCGCGGCTTCCCCGATGGAGTTTCTGCGACCGTCTGCGTCGACGGTCCGGAAACCATTCGGAGGAATCCCCATGCGCCGAATCGCCCTGATGCTCTGCCTGCCCGCCCTCGGTCTGGCCGCCTGCTCGACCACGGGGCCGTTCGCATCCACCGAGTCCGCCCCGCCGGCCGCCTCTGGTGTCGCCCGCTCCAACGACAGGACCTTCGCGGCGTCATACGAGCGCGTCTGGCAGGCCGCCGAGCAGGCCGCCGACGATCTCGGCCTCAGTCAGGGATATCGCGATCCTTCCTCGGGGCGGTTCGTCGTCGAAGACGCCGACGACGCGGACCTCCGCATCGAACTGACATCGCAGGGCCACATGACCCGGGTGCATGCACGCGGCGAATCGGCTCCCTTCTTCCTCGATCAACTCGAACAGCATCTCGCGGGCTACGCCAGCGCAGACGACCACCCCTGATGGGACGCCCGGGCATGGAGCGTCTTCGGGGACTTGACCGCCCGCAGTCCGATCCGCCGATGCCTAGCCTCTCCACATGCGCGTTCGATTCCTTGGCACCGGCACGAGCGCGGGTATTCCCGCATTGGGGTGCTTCTGTCCCGTGTGCACGAGCGAGGATCCACGCGACAAACGCCTGCGCACCAGCGCGTGCCTGAGATTCTCGGATCCGCAGGGCAATCCCCGCACGATTCTCCTCGATTGTGGGCCGGACTTTCGCCAGCAGGCGCTCCGGGCCGGTCTTGATCGCCTCGATGCGATCCTCCTGACCCACAACCATGTGGATCACACCTGGGGTCTGGACGAGGTCCGGCGGTTCAATGTCACGATGGGCCAGCCCATCGATGTCTATGCCAGCACGCACACCCGTGATTTTCTCCATCGTGTGTACGCCCACATCCTCGATCGAGCGCACAACATCAACGACAGTTTCGTCGCCGACCTGATCGTCCATACGATCGAAGCGGGCGTTGCGCTGGATCTGTTCGGATTGCGGATTACTCCTATTCCGCTGCTCCACGGGCGACTGGAGATTCTGGGCTATCGCATCGAGGCGGATGATCCCACCCTGTCATCCGGACTCCTGCCCATGGCCTATTGCACGGATGTGTCGGCGCTTCCTCCCGAGGCCTGGCCGCATCTTCAGGGATTACAGACGCTCGTGCTCGATGCGCTCCGCAGGCGTCACCATCCGACCCACCTGACCCTGGATCAGGCCGTGGCGTTGGCTCTGCGGATCGATGCATCCCGAACATTCTTCGTCCACATGTCGCACGATCTGGGCCATGCGGAGACGGACGCATCCCTGCCGGAGGGGATCGCCCTGGCCTACGACGGGCTGGAACTGGAGGGGTGATCGGGGATTGCGGAGCACCCGGCACGGGCCGGCGATCCGATGGGGAACCCGGGTGGTGGCGGGCTCGCCCGTGCGGGACGGGGCTCCTATCGTTGCCGTCCCATGGGCAAGTCACGCGAGATCAAGAAGCGTCTGAAGGCCGTCGCGAACATCCGGCGGATCACCAAGACCATGCAGATGATCGCCACGAGCAAGTTCTCGCGGGCGCAGCAGGAGTCGCTGGCCGGCAAGCCCTACAGCGAGGCGCTGTTCGGGCTGGTCAGCGAGCTCGCCGGCGCGTGCGAGAGCGATCATCCGCTGCTGACGGGCGTGCCCGAGGCAGAGGGCAAGCCCGAGTTGACGCTCATCCTGACATCCGATCGCGGGTTGTGCGGGCCGTACAACGGTTCGATCATCCGCACCGCCCTTGCGCACATCCGTTCGAGCGAGAAGGTCTCGGGCGGCACGCTCGAGGTGGTCGGACGCAAGGGTGCGACCGTCCTGAAGTTCAATGGAGTTCGCGTCGACACGCACCACACGCAGTTCGGCGACAAGCCGCGCTATGAGGATGTGGAAAAGCTCTGCCAGCGGTACATCGACCTGTTTCAGCAGGGCGAGGTCTCGGCGGTCCGCGTGGTGAGTATGAAGTACATCTCCGCGGGTCGCCAGCGGCCCGAGGTGCTCCAGCTCCTGCCGTTCCGCCCTGCCGAGCAGGGTGATCAGCCGTCGCGCAGCCAGTACGAGTTCAGCCCGAGCGAGCACGAGATGCTGGATCGTGTCGTGCCGGCGGCGGCCAAGGCCCTGCTCTTCCAGGCGTTCAAGGACGCGGTCGTCAGCGAGCACATCGCGCGCATGGTCGCGATGAAGGCCGCCACGGACAACGCGGGCAAGATGGGCCAACGCCTCAACCGCGAGTTCAATCGCGCCCGTCAGGCACAGATCACGACCGAACTGACGGAGATCGTCTCCGGGGCGGCAGCCCTGTCCTAGGCATCTGGCTCGTCGAGCGTGCTACAGGTCCACGGGGTCTCCGTGCGCCCGGCGCATCAGCCAGCGGAAGGTGCCCAGGCGCTCGGGCGAGCACTCGCCCGCTTCCTTCGGCGGCTTCAATCGGACATACGAGCCGTCGCGCTGCATCTCCCACGCGTCGCGCGCGTCGCGCAGCAGCACCTGCATGAGCTCGACCATGCGTCGGCGGGCGGTCTCGTCCACGATGGGCACGCACGCCTCGACCCGGCGGTTCAGATTGCGGTACATCCAGTCCGCCGAGCCGATCAGCCACACGCCGTCCATGGGGTCGTCGCTGCCGTCGGCGAAGTGGTAGAAGCGTGAGTGCTCGAGGAATCGCCCGACGATCGAGCGCACGCGGATGTTCTCGCTGACGCCCGGGACCTGCGGGCGGAGGCAGCAGAAGCCGCGCACGATCAGGGTGATGTCGACGCCCGCACGCGATGCCTCATAGAGCTTCATCGTGATCGCGTGATCTTCGAGCGCGTTCATCTTTGCGACGATCCGTGCGGGGCGTCCGGCGCCGGCGTGCTCGATCTCGCGGTCGATGAGTTCACAGAAGGTGTCGCGCATCTGGTCCGGCGCGACGACGAGCTGGTCGAAGACATGCTGCTCGCTCCGCCCGGTGAGGTAGTTGAACAGCTGGACCACATCCTCCGTGATCGCCTCATTCGCGGTGAACAGCCCGAGGTCCGTGTAGAGCTGGGCCGTCTTCGGGTGGTAGTTGCCCGTGCCGATATGGGCGTAGCAGCGCAGGCGTCCGCGCTCCTGGCGCACGACGAGCGCACACTTGCAGTGGGTCTTGAGTCCCACGACGCCGTAGGCCACATGCACGCCCGCCTTCTCGAGCTGGCGGGCGAAGCGCACATTGCGGTGCTCGTCGAAGCGTGCCCGCAGCTCGACGAGCACGGCGACCTGCTTGCCCGCCTCCGCCGCCCGAATCAGGGACGGGATGAACGCCGCCGACGGGCTCGTGCGATACAGCGTGAGCTTGATCGCGAGGACATCCGGATCGCGGGCGGCGTTGGCGATGAATCGCTCGACGCTCGAACGAAAACTCTCGTACGGGTGGTGGACGAGGATGTCGCGGGCCCGGATCTCGCGGAACAGATCGCCCCCCGCCTCGGCGATGCGTGCGGGCGTGACCGGCGACCACGGCTCGAAGCGAAGATCCGGGCGCTCCAGATCGGCCAGGGGGAACAGGTCCGTCGTGTCCATCGGGGTGATGGTCTCGTAGACATCCGCTGGTCTCAGGCCCAGTTCGCGCGTCAGGAGCCCCACGATCTGCGCCGACGGGTTCGGGGGCACCTCCAGGCGCACGGCGTCGGCAAAGCGGCGCATCCGCAGTTCCTGCTCGACATGCTCGAGCAGGTCCGCGACCTCCTGATCCTCGATCTCCACCGCCGCCGATCGCGTCACGCGGAACGCCATCACCTCGTGGATCTGCATCCCGGGGAACAGATCGTCGAGGTTGCTCGCGACGATGTCGTCGAGGAAGACGAAACGCGACTGCGTGGCGATCGGACCGGAAGGATCGTCCACGGGCACCAGATTCGGAATCACGCCGGGGATCTTGACCCGTGCGAAGTGTGTCTCGGGCTCGCCGGGCCTGCTCAGCAGCACCCCCAGGCTCGTCGACAGATTCGAGATGAAGGGGAAGCGATGGCCCGGATCCACGGCCAGGGGTGTCAGAATCGGAAAGACCTGCCGACGGAACCACTCGTCGATGCGTTCGCGATCGCCCCGCTCCAGGTCCTCGACGCGCAGCACACGGATGTGCTCGCGGTGCAGCGCCGGCAGGAGCTGCTCATGGTAGATGGTCCCGAGCTCACGCTGCAGGCCGATGACGCGCTCGCGGATCCGCCCGAGCAACTCCTGCGGGCCCATCCCGTCGTGCCCGTGCAGGGTCGAGCCCTCGTGCGCCAGACGCTTGAGCAGGCCCACACGCTTCATGAAAAACTCGTCGAGGTTGTTCGCGAAGATGGCGCAGAATCGCACGCGTTCGAGCAGCGGTGTGTCGTCGCGCGTCGCCTGGGCCAGCACCCGCCGATTGAACTCCAGCCACGACAGATCCCGATTGACGAAGAGCTCGTGTGCGGGTGGCTCTCCGTCGGCGCGCTCCGTGAAGCGGGCACGATCCGTCGTCGTTGCCTTCGTGTTGTGCTTCTTCGACTTGCTCATGGCTCGGGCCTGTAGATCGCCCAGCAGGCGGGGGCCTCACGCACGCCGACGCTCGCGACCCGCACAGACGCGGGCAGACGCTCCCGCAACGCGTCGCCGATGTGGCGTGCCAGCAACTCGGCACTGGGATTCACCCGATCGAACGGCTCGACCGCGTTCAGGTTCTGATTCCGGAACGGCGCGATGATCGCATCGATCTCCGCCTCGACGGCATGAAAGTCGCACAAAAGCCCGTCGTCGTCGAGGGCCGGTCCCTCGATCTCCACGCGCACGATCCAGTTGTGCCCGTGCACGGGCTCGACCTCGCCCCGAAGACGGAGGCTGTGGGCCGCACAGAACGCACGCTCGATCCGGATCGCATACACGGGCATGAGCATAGCACGTCATGCCCACCCGCCTGCGATCTATGATCCGCTCCGACCACCCACGGACTCATCCACGGAGCCAGCCATGTCCGACGCTCCTCTCATGCTCTCGGTCAGCGGCCTGCGCGGCATCGTCGGCCGGAGCCTCACGCCCGACCTCGCCCTGCGATACGCCTCGGCGTTCGCGGGTCTCCTCGCCGATCGCTTCGACCACCCGCGCGTCGTCATCGGACGCGACGGACGGGCAGGCGGCGAGATGATCCGGCACGCCGCCGTCGCCGGCCTGCTGAACGCGGGCTGCGATGTGATCGATCTGGATATCGCGTCCACCCCGACCGTCGCCGTCGCCTGCCAGCAGGAGGGCGTCGACGCGGGTGTCATCATCACCGCCAGCCACAACCCGGCCCAGTGGAACGGCATCAAGTGCCTCGTGCGCGCCGAGGGAGCCCTCGACGGGCTCGCGCACGCCCCATCCCCGCAGACGGCACGGGCGATCATCGAGCGGTTCGAGTCCGGAGCGGGCGCGCCATCCGCCGAGCCGGGGGACTATCAGCAGGATCCGGATGCGCCGGGTCTGCATGTCGCCCGCGTCTGGCAGGCTCTCGATGCGATCGGGTGCGACCCGCAGGCGATCGCCGGGCGAGGGTTTCGGACTGTTGTCGACGCGGTCAACGCCTCGGGCTCGACGATCAGCATGCCCCTGTGCTCGACCCTCTCGCACGCCATCGGCCTCTACACCTCGCTCTCGGGCGTCTTCCCACACACCCCCGAGCCGACCGCGGAGAACCTGGGCGATCGGGCGGGCCTGCTTCAGGCCGTCCCGGGCCTTGCCGCCCATGTGGGGTTTGCCCAAGACCCCGACGCCGACCGTCTTGCCATCGTCGATGAGCGGGGCACCTACATCGGCGAGGAATACACGCTGGTGATCGCCGCCGAGATGCTCCTGCGTGCCCATCGGCGCACCACCCCCGACGACGAACCCGTCATCTGCGCGAACCTCTCGACCAGCCGCATGATCGACGACATCGCACAGCGTCACGGCGCCCGCGTGGAACGCACGCCCGTCGGCGAGGCCCATGTCGTTCGCCGGATGAAGGACCTCGCCGAGAAGGGACAGACCGTGCTGCTGGGCGGGGAGGGCAACGGCGGCGTGATCTGGCCCCGCATCACCCTCGTGCGCGACAGCCTCAGTGCCATCGCTCTGACGCTCGCGCTCATGAGCGACGAGAGCCGCCCGCTCAGCGCGATCGTCGCCGACCTGCCGCGCTACGCGATCGTCAAGCGCAAGCAGCCGCTGGCCGATCGCCGCGCCGCCGCTCTCGCGCTCGATCGCCTCTGCGAGGCGCTGGGGGCGGAGGGTCGCGTCGACAGACAGGACGGCGTGCGGATCGACATCGGGGATTCATGGGTGCATGTCCGGGCGAGCAACACCGAGCCGATCCTGCGCCTCATCGCCGAGGCACCGGACCGGGCCCGTGCCGAGGCACTGCTCGACCGCGTGCAGGGGATCGTCGTCGGATGAAAAAACCCGCGGAAGATTCCTCCGCGGGCGGGGGCTCTGGTCGGACGCTGCTCAGCCACCGTCGATCTGCATCGTATTGAGTTCCTCGTGCAACTGCTGCGTCTCCTTCAGACGATCCGGGATTCGGGTGAACGGCTCGCCGCAGTGCGGGCAGGTCGGCGGGAGCTCGGCGTGCCCGATCCGCAACACGAGTTTGTCGCAGGCGGGACACTTGGCGGCCTGCTTGACCTTGCGTGATCCGCACTCGGGGCACTCGGGAAGCCCGCCCTGCTGCACGGCCTTGTTGTACTCGCGCATCGTCAGTTCGAACTCGTTGGAGCACTGTGAGCAAACGAGATACACCGGGCGGTCCATGCTCTCCTCTGCCGGTCCCTTCGGCCCGCTGTTAATCATGAACATGTAGCCCGCGCCGCCCAGCGCGGCGATCGCGATGATGATGAGAACGATGTTCTTCGTCGTCATGGATTGAGTCTCCAGAAAAACGGGGGAAAGGAGCCCCCTTCCCCCGCCCGGATTCATGCGGCGCTCAAACGACGATCAGTCGTGCCACAGCTCGCGGTGCGGCTTGCCGTCATTGTTCCACTTCGCCCGCGCCTCGTCGTCGCGCTTGACCAGTTCTTCGTAGCGGATCGGCTCGACATGCGAGTCCACATGCAGGACCTGGCTCATGCCGGTCGAGGGAGCGACCGCGTTCGGGTTGTTCTCGATCTCCTCGCGATCGAGATCCCGCGCAAAGTGCCGACGGCTCGGACGATTCAGATCATGCGAGGGCGTCTGCCCGGGTGTCACCCACGGATCCGCGTACCCGTCCGGGGGCGCGTCCATGACCGCGTACATGTTCGAGGGGAAGAGCACCTTGCTCTCGCGGAAGTCGCCCCACCACTCACGCAGGTTCGGGTTCCTGCGGATGTAGTTGTATTCCGCAGGATCCCGGTTCATGCAGTGCTCGCCGAGACCCAGCGACGAGAACTCTTCGACACCCGACTCGTTGTAGCCATAGGTGAAGAACTTCGCCTTGGGGCCCTCCGCCCAGAGGGGTTCCTCCGTCTCGTCCTCATACCCGTAGTAGATCGGTGCCCAGAACTTCTTGGCCAAGTCGTGGTTGCCATCCTCGAAGACCGGCTCCCACTTGAAGTCCTCGAAGGACGACGGGCACCAGAACGCCGCGTAACTGTCGCTCATCCGTGTGCGGAGCTTCGCGGGCCAGGTGTAATACCAGCGAGTGGCCCCGCCGCCGATCGGCTGGAAGTGGCCCGCGGGCATGTAGTCCTCCTCGTCCAGCAGATAACTGGCAAACGCGTTGCCCATCTGCTTGAGGTTGTTCCCGCAGATCACCAGTTTCGCCGTCTCACGCGCCTTGCCCAGCGCCGGCAGCAGGATGGAGATCAGCAGGGCGATGATCGCGATCACCACCAGCAACTCGATCAGCGTGAAACCCCCACGCCTGACTCGTCCAATGCTCCGCATCATGCTCGTTTCCTCGTTCTTCACCCGCCCCGCCCGAAACGGACCGACTCGTACCCTAGCCGATCTGACCCCACGGGAAAAGGTCCGCTCGCCAGATTCACATGCCTTGGGAATACGGAATTGCACGCATCATCACCTATCGGCACCCGCCGCTGAACACATCCAAGAAGTAGAAGAAGTCATCCACATCGACATCCCCGTCCGGCACGCCGTACCCCGGATCGGTCGGATCTCCTGATCCGGTCAGATCCGCCCGGGCGACATTACCCGCAGCGAACTGGTCGAGGAAGTAGAAGAAGTCATTCGCATCCAGCGATCCGTTCGGCACTCCGTACGACGGGTCGTCGGGATTGCTCGAACCTGTCATGTCCGCCACGCACGCCGACGCCTGCACCTCGATCAGGATCGTGTACACCGGGCTCGGCAGGTGGGTCCCGGTCTGGTCATAGACCGACACATCGACGGCGTACAGGGCTTTGTTCGGATCATAGTCGGGATGCGTGGAATCGACATACCACCAGGGTGTCATCCCGAATCCGGACCATCCCTCACCTAGGTACAACTCCTGTCCGGGCTGGTCGTACACATTGCCCAGATCACCATCGGGCCGCATGGACAGTGCCGGGTCCCACGCGTGGAAAACCATGAAGATCTGGGTTCCCTGCTCGATCGGGAACAGCCCGTCACCCGGGATCCCGTTCACGCCTTCCTCGATGTTGACGCCATTGCCCCACCATCCGGGTTCTCCCGGGATCAGGAAATCTGCGGGGATCGGATCGGCAAAGTCATAACTTCCCAGACGCAGTTCGTTCAGATCGATCTCCAGCACCACGAGGATGTCGCTCTCGTGGGCGATCGCCACTCCTGCGAGTCCGAGAACCGCGCTCGCGGCGAGCGCCTGCCATCCGTTTCTCAGCATCAAACGAGCCTCCCGCGGGGACGGATTCCCCTCCCAGACCTGCGCAGCATACCACGGGCGGGCTTGCGATGCCAGAGGGATTTGCCCATTCGCTTCCCGAATACCAACAGGAATCGACGGGCGCCCTTCTCTAGACTCTGAGCCCCCATGGCCAGGATTCCCGCCCTTGCCCGTCTCAGCACGCGTCTCGGCTTCGAGCGTGACTGGTACCTGATCATCCTCGGTGCCATCGTCGGCACGCTGACCGCGCTGGGCGCCCTGTTCTTCAGCAGAGCCCTCGAGGGTGTCGACGAACTGGTCCATTCCCTCGCCGGCTCGTCGGCATCGTGGTTCATCCTCGTTCTGCCCATTCTGGGCATGGGCCTGACGGGCGTGCTCGTGCACTATTACGCCGCCGAGGCCAAGGGGCACGGCGTGCCGCAGGTGCTGCGGGCCCTCGTCGAGCGATCGGGCGTCATCCCCGCCCGCATCGGGTTCATCAAGGTCCTCGCCTCGATCCTCACGGTCGGCAGCGGGGGCTCGGCGGGCACCGAGGGACCCATCGTCCAGATCGGGGCGACTGCGGGCAGTGTCTTCGGGCAGCGTCTGGGTCTGACGCGCGACCAGTTGCGGACGCTCGTGGGCTGCGGGGCAGCCGCCGGCATCAGCGCGATCTTCAACGCCCCGATCGCCGGGGTGTTCTTCGTCCTCGAGATCCTGCTGCGCGACTTCTCGATCAAGACCTTCACGCCCATCGTCGTCGCGAGCGTCTTCGCCGCCGTCGCGACGCAGGCCTTCGCGGGCGAGAACGAGGCGATCTTCCAGGTCAGCGCGAGCCTGCACGATGCTCAGTTTCTCTACATCGAGTTGCCGACCTTCATCCTCCTCGGCGCCATCTGCGGGCTCGTCGCCGTGGGCTTCAATCTCTTCCTCCACCTGGGCGAGGACTGGTTCGACCGCCTGCGCGTGCACCCCCTGCTCAAGCCGATCATCGGCGCGATCATCCTCTCGGGGATCGGGCTGGTGTCCTACCAGCTCGCACGCTACTACGGCGCCGGCGGTCGCGAGGCGCACATCCCGCAGGTCTTCGGCAACGGCTACCGCATCATCGAGTCGCTCCTGGATCCTGCCAGTTACAACCCGCTCAACACGACCAACGATCTGCCCATCGCGCTGCCGCTCCTGCTCATCCTGCTCGTGCTCAAGGGCATCGCGACGACCGCCACGCTCGCCTCGGGCGGCTCGGGCGGCGTCTTTGCCCCGAGCCTGTTTCTCGGCGCCGTCGCGGGGGCATCTCTGGGCGTCGGGCTGGACCGCGTCGGACTCATTCCTGCCGGGAGCACGCCCGCGGCCTATGCGCTCGTGGGCATGGCCGCCGTCGTCGCCGGCACGACCCACGCACCGCTGACGGCCATCCTCATCCTCTTCGAACTGACGCGCAACATCTATGTCGTCCTGCCGATCATGCTCGCGGCGGTCGTCGCCACCGTCATCGCCCAACTCATCGAGCCGGACTCGATCTACACCTACAAACTCCGGCGGATGGGCGTGCGGGTGGGGGCATCGCGCGACCTGACCGTCCTCCGCCGGATCACCGCCGGCGACTGCGAGATGGTCCCGCTTCCCGAAGAACGGGTGTACCCGTCGGACCCGCTGGCCAAACTCATCTCCCTCCAGGCCCGCAGCGAACTCCCGGACTTCGTGGTCGTCGACGAGGACGGGCGATATGTGGGCATGGTGACGGGGGCCGACATCCGCACGGCCCTGATCGATCGCGAGGCGATCCCGCTTCTCCTTGTCGCCGAGCTGATCCGATCGGACCTGCCCACGATCGAGCCGGGCGAGACGCTCGAGAGCGTCCTCGACAAGTTCGCGCGTGCCGACACGGCGAGCCTCTGCGTCGTCAGCCCCGGCGCCGAGCCCCGTCCGATCGCGCTGCTCACGCGCGGGCGGGTCATGCGCCGATACCAGGCCTAACTCGATCGGATCTGACCCATGTCCACCTCGGTCTGGATCGTCATCGCGATCGTCATCGTCCTCGACCTGCTCTTCATGCCCGTGGTGGTGCGCCTGATGGTCGCGCAGGCCTGGAACCCGATCGCCGAGGCTCATCCCCGTGCGGCCCCTGCGCCCGACGCGCTCACGCGCCGCCGGCAGGGCATCTCGGTCGGCCTGGTCAACCTGGGCATGTGCTTCACGATCAGCGTCGACGAGCACGCTCTGCACCTGGTGCCCAACGCGCTGGGGCGTCTGCTGGGTCTGCGACCGGCGAGCGTCCCGTGGGATGCCATCGAGGCGAAGAAGCGAGGACGGTTCTTCTCCCGTGTGCGCATCGCCGGGCGCGATCTCAGCGCACCGCGCTGGTGTCTGGACCTCGCCTTCGTGGACGAGGGCGGGTCCTGACGCACACGCGGGCGTTACCCGTCTCCCAGCGTCTTCTTGCGGCGCAGGATGTGGTGGTAGTGCTGGGCGAAGCGGTGGGCCTCGTCGCGCACCTGCTGGAGCAGGCGCAGCCCCAGGTGCCTGCGCGACAGACGCAGCGGCTCGTCGCGATCGGGCAGATACAGCTCCTCTTCCTTCTTGGCCAGCGCCACGACCGCCGGCGGGCGGGCATCCAGGGCCCCGAACGCCTCCATCGCGGCGTGCAACTGTCCGCGTCCGCCGTCGATCAAGATGACATGCGGGAACAGCTCGAAGCCCCGCCCGGCGTCGCGATAGCGTCTGCTGATCACCTCGCGCATGGCCGCGTAGTCGTCGTTGCCCGCCGTGCGGATCCGGTACCTGCGGTACTCGTCCTTGAAGGGCCTGCCGTCGACGAAGCAGACCTTGCTGGCGACGGTCTCGCCGCCCATGAGGTGCGCGATGTCGAACCCCTCGATGCAGCGGGGGAGTTCATCGAGCCCGAGGGTGCGGGCGAGGCTCCGGAGCGAGCGGGACGGGTCCAGCCGGGCGATCTCGGTCTCGGGCTGCCAGCCGTCGCGCATGCTCGCACGCTCGTCGAGCTTCTCGAGCGCCTCGATCTGATCGCGCACGACCGCCGCCCGCTCATACTCGCGGGCCTCGCTCAGACGCTCCATCTCCCGCCGCAACTCGCGGATCAGGCTGCTCCTCCTGGACTCGACGAAGCGGATCAGGCGGTCGATGTCCGCGCGATAGTCCTCGGCGCTGATGCGATCGGCGCACGGAGCCGAGCACTGCCCGATCGCCGCCAGCAGGCATGGACGGAAGTGGCGGTTCTTCGGATCGCCCTCGACGATGTCCAGCGAGCAGGTGCGAAAGCGGAAGATCCGCTGGGCGACGGCCATCGCCTCGCGCAGCGCGCCCGCCCCCACGAACGGCCCATAGATCTTTGCCCGACGGAGCGACGGATCCGAGGGGTTCCGCGTGATCATCACGCGGGGAAAGTCCTCGTCGCGCGTGATCACCAGATAGGGATAGGTCTTGTCGTCGGTCTGGAGCACATTGAAGCGAGGCTTGATGTCCTTGATCAGGCGATTCTCCGCGAGCAGGGCCTCCCACTCGCTCGCGCACAGGAGTACATCGAAATCGTGCACCAGATCGAGCATCGCCCGCTTGCCCGGGCCGAGGTCGGCGCTGGGCACGAAGTAACTGCTCACCCGGTCGGGCAGGCGGGCGGCCTTGCCCACATACAGCACGACCCCGGCCGCGTCCTTCATCAGATACACGCCGGGCGACGCCGGCAGATCGCGGGCCTTGCGCAGCAGACGCCCCAGACGCTCGCGGCGCGACTCCGTGCCCCACGCCGGCGGGGCGTCGCTGGGCAGGAAGCCGTCCTCATCCGTGATCGCACGATCGGGATCGTCCACGCCACATCCTTCCCGTTCCGTTCCGGGATCGGTTCCCCGATGAACGCACGCGGGCCTCAGCCCTCCAGTGCCAGCCTGCACATCATCTCGACACCCACACCGATCGCGTCGTCATTGAAGTCGAAGGTCGCCTGATGCAACTGCGGCACATCGCCCGCCCCCTCGGGGCGGAGCCCGAGCAGGAAGAAGCACGCGGGCACATGCTGCCCGTAGTACGAAAAGTCCTCGCCGCCCATGAACGCGTCGGGCACCAGTTCGGCCCGCTCCTCGCCCAGCGCCCGCGCTGCAACCTGGAGCACATGGCGGGCCAGATGCTCCTCGTTGCGGGTCACGGGATAGCCCTCCTGCCAGTCGATCTGCGCCCGACAGGCGTGTGCCTCGCTCGTGCGCTCGACGATCTCGAAGAACCGCTCGCGTGCGCGCCGGCGCACGCCCTCGTCCAGCGTGCGCACGGTGCCGACCATGCGGACCTCTGCGGGGATCACATTGTTCGCCTCGCCCGCATGGATGGCGGCGACCGTGACCACGACGCTGCCCGTCGGTGCCACGCAGCGCGACGCGATGGACTGCAGCGCCACGACGCACGAACTGGCCGCCAGCACCGGATCGTGGGCCAGGTGCGGAAATGCCGCGTGCCCCTCCACGCCCCGCACGACGACCTCGAAGTCGTCGGTCGCAGCGAGCAGTGGGCCTGGGCGGGTGCCCACATGCCCCAAGGCCATGTTGGGCCAGCCGTGCAGCCCGAAGATGCGTCCGACGCGAGGGCCGAGCCCCCCGCCGGCGCTGCCCAGCAGCGCGCCGTCGTCGCACATCGCCCGCCCGCCGGCACCCCCTTCTTCTGCCGGCTGAAAGATCAGCGTCACGGGATGGGGCCTGTGCTCGATCTTCGAGAGGACCCGTGCCGTACCCAGCAGAATCGTCGTGTGTCCGTCGTGCCCGCAGGCGTGCATCACGCCCGGATGCTCGGACGCATACGGCCTGCCCGTCTGCTCGTCGATCGGCAGGGCGTCCATGTCCGCCCGCAGGTCCACCGCAGGTCGATCGCCCCCGTCGCTCGCCGGGATGTGCGCCACGACACCCGTACCC
>WGEO01000055.1 GCA_015492715.1 Phycisphaerales bacterium
ATGTGTATAAGAGACAGGCAGTTCGAGCGCCCGCTCGGGTCCTGCCAGTTCGCCCGCCATCACGACGCTCCGAAGGTCGCCGTCGATCCCCACGCCGGGCAGTTTCGAGGGCGCTTGTGCCCGCAGGATCTCCTCGCCGACGCCCCAGCGCTCGCGCATCGCCATGAGTACGCGCAGCACGCTGGCACCCGCCTCGCGTCTCGTGCGCTCGACGAACGCCTCGATCGCCTGCTGGTCGCTCCCCTCGGCGATCATCGCGTGCACCTGCGCCGGCTCACCGCCGGACCCGCCCAGCTGCGACAGGGCGATCAGGACATAGAAGAACATGGTCGTGATCAGGGCGATCTGACGAGCCCGGGGATTGCCCGGATCCGCCTCGCGCCCATCGTCGACCACCGCCGATGCGTCGTGCTCGCTCATGGAAGCATTCTTCGGCGAGGCGGCACGGCGCATGCGAAGAACGCCCGGAATCGGGCCGCTTGACTCGCCGACAGGCCGCACTACCCTTGCAGGCTCGATCGCAACGCCGGTGGCTCGTGCGTTCGATCCGGGCACGCATCGGAAATCCTGCCCGCAGACCCAGGAATAGTCCGCAGTCTGCAGGCCCGTCCCGCCCGGGAGGCGGCGAGCTCGGCCCGTTCGACGGGCATCGGAGGTGTCGTGATGAGACGCCAGACCACCTTCGCCAAGGCCGGCGAGGTCGAGAAGAAATGGCATGTCGTGGACGCGACGGATGTCCCCCTGGGTCGGCTGGCCTCGGACATCGCCGTCGTTCTGATGGGCAAGCACCGTCCCGAGTACACGCCGCATGTCGATACGGGCGACTTCGTCATCGTGACCAACGCCAGCAAGGTCGCCCTGACCGGACGCAAGGCCGAGCAGCGCCTCAAGATGCACTACACCGGGTACCCGGGCGGGCTCAAGGTGCGAACCTTCGGCGAGGTGCGCGAGAAGCACCCCGAGCGCCTCATCGAGGACGCCGTCCGGCGCATGCTCCCCAAGAACCGCCTCGGGCGCGTCATGCTCAAGAAACTCAAGGTCTACGCGGGCGAGGACCATCCGCACCAGGCCCAGCAGCCGACTCCCATGCAGGTCGGCTGATCACGAGGACGACTTTCCAGACACCCCCGGCAGACGAGCCGAAACGAGACTGATCCATGGCAGACAACGACCAGAGCACGACCGAACAGAACGCGCCGCTGGGCGAGTCCCTCGGTGTGGCGATCGCCGACCCCTCCCAGCAGCAGGAGTCGGCCCCGGCACCGATCCGCGAGCCCAAGCCCGCTGACGCCCATGGCTGGTGGTGGGGCACCGGTCGGCGCAAGGCCGCCGTCGCACGCGTGCGGATGCGGCGCGTCAAGCCCGAGGACGCGGGCCTGAAGATCCAGAAGACCCACAAGCGGTTCCGGACCGTCGAGGAGTATTTCTCCGAGATGCGCGACCGCAACGACTGCTACGCACCGCTCCGCCTGACGGGCCTCGAGGACCAGTTCGAGGTCATCGTGCGTGTCAAGGGCGGCGGCCCGACCGGGCAGGCCCAGGCGATCCGTCTGGGTATCGCGCGGGCCCTGCGCGACTTCGACCCGAATCTGGAGCACGCGCTGCGCGAGCAGGGCATGCTGACCCGCGACGCCCGCGAGGTCGAACGCAAGAAGTACGGCCAGCCCGGCGCCCGCAAGCGCTTCCAGTTCTCCAAGCGCTGATCCACCTCGTTCTCTCCACGCCCCGCCCGGCGCGGGGCGTGTTTGTGCGCGCATCGCTTGCCTTGTGCGCCCGGCGCGCCACGATCCGGGGGCATGGGGCGACGACGCAGACGAGTCTGGCGGTGGGTGCTGGCGGTCACGATCGTTCTGGCCGTGGCCCTGGGGGTGCTGGCGCTGGTGATCTTTCGTCTGAGTCTTCAGCAGCCCGCGTGGTGGGTGCCCCTGGATCCGTCCGGCGAGCGCGTGCGCGATACTGCCGAGCGCGTCGAGAACATCGTGACCAGTGAGCTGCATCGGGCCGATCGCGCCGGCGTGCGCGCCGACGACGGGTCCTGGGCGAGCGAGGCGTGGCACCTGACGCTCACGAGCGAGCAGGCCAGCAGCTGGCTGAGCGTGCGTCTGCCGCGATGGCTGGAGAACCAGACGGAGCGTTTTCACTGGCCCGAGGAGATTCGATCTGTGCAGGTGGACTTCGCGCCCGGGTCCCTGCGTGTGGGGGCGCACCTGCTGCTGGGCGACCGCGAGCGGACGATCTGGGGCGAACTGATCCCGACCACCGACGACGATGGCGCGCTCCGGGTGCGCTGCCGGTGGCTGCACATCGGGCGTCTGCCGGTCCCGGCGGCGCTCGTGCTGGATCACCCCGAGTGGCTGGGAGAAGACCACGCTCGCGTGGACGAACTGCGTCGTGTGCTCGATGTGCTGTCGGGGCGCGAGCCGCTGGTGCGCGAGCCGGTCATCGATCTGAGCGATGGGCGGCGGGTGCGGATCGTCGCGATCGAGCTGGGGGGCGGGACGCTGAACCTGACCCTGCGGACCGTCTTTGGGGGGAACTGAGATCAGCCGCCTTCCCTGGGCTTGCCCGTGCTGATGTCCTGACCGCGCAGGTGGCGGACCATGTCGCGCATGAGGACGGCCACCCTGCCGCGCTGCTGCGGGCTGGCGTGCTGGCCCATGGAATCCATGAACTTGAAGGTGCGTCCCGCCTGTCGGATGGACATGGGCCTTTCCCTGAGGCGTTCCTCGTCACGCCGGGCCTGCTCGCGGGCCTCGCGCAGGCGTTCCTCGCGCGACTGCGTGATGGGCTCGCCGGTCATCGCCGCGCCCAGTTCGGTCAGGCGGATGAACGCGTCCTCCAGGAACTGTTCCTTCTTTTCCGGTGGGACATGGACATAGTCCTTGGCGAGCATGTCGGCGGTATCGATCATGAGGCGCGAGGTGTTCTCCATGAGTTGCTCGCGGGCGGCACCCCGGATGCCTGCGGCGAAACTGGCGAGCATCAGCGAGTCGGACTGATCCATCTGCTTGACACGCCGGATGATCTGTCCGACGAGTTCGAGGCGTTCTTCGATGGGGAGTTTGTTGAACTCCCTGGTGAGCAGGGCGTAGCCGAAGACGCGATCGATCGCGTCGTTTGCCGGATCGGGCTTGGGGACGGGCCGGAGGGCGAGGAACGCCCAGACGGCCACGATGACAGCGCCGGTCGCCAGCACGGAAACGGAGATCCACCTGCGGTCGGGCGTGCCAAAGGGCCAGGCCAGGGCACGCGCGGCGTGCTGGTTCAGGCGGTCGCGCAGCGAGGGCGGGCGCGTCTGCTGCGGCTGTTCGTCGGCGTTGATGAGCAGTGGATCCACGGCATGCTCCTTACAGGTCGTCGCCCGTGTGCCAGTCGACATGCCAGTCGCCGAAATACAGCGCGTTCTTGCCCCCGTTGGGCGTGGGCGGTTTGGGGTTGTGCCAGTTGTCGGCGTCGGAGAGCACGGGCAGTTTCTGCTGGATGTTGGGGTTGAGTTCGTAGAGTTGTGTCACGAACTTGGCGGGGTCGTTGTCCATGCGGAAGAGTTCGACGCCGACCATGATGGCGCCGGCGTCGTAGTAATAGCTCGTGCCGACGGATCGCCAGACCGGCTCGTACTCGGTCTCGGGGTCGGTGCCGACGAGGTCCGAGGGGCACTTGAAGACATCGCTGACGGCGGTGTAGTACGGCTCGTCGGGGTCCTTGATGGGGACGGCGACATCGACATAGTCCTGGAGGGCGAGGAAGAGGTCCTCGAGTTCGTAGTCCTCGGGATCGAGGTTGAGCCCGCCGTGGGGTCCGGAGCCACCCAGCGGCGGGACATAGGGCAGGACATTGTCGTTGCTGTTCATGTAGAGGGCGAATCCCTGCCCGAGGCTCTTGAGGTTGGTCATGCACTTGAGGCGTCGGGCCGACTCGCGGGCCCCGCTGAGCGAGGGCAGCAGGATGGCGATGAGGGTCGCGATGATGGCGACGACGACCAGGAGTTCGATGAGTGTGAATGCCCGTCGCATGTGAATCCCCATCTTGGGCGTGCTCCCCGTGATTATGCGCCCGCGTGGCGTCTTCGTTGCACCTGATCGACCAGACGGCGGGCGGCGGGCGTCTGGATCGCGCGAAATGTCTGTGCGTTCCTTCTGAAGGCTTTGGAGAACGCCGGGTCGTCTTTCATGGCCCGATCGAATCCCTCCACCACCGAACGGAACCCTTCTCTGAGGCGATAGCCGCGCCAGAGGCTGACGAGCAGGGCGCTTCCCAGCAGGGCGGGGGTGCGTGCCGGTTCGGGCAGCCACGGGGCAATCATGCCCACCATCTGCGAGATCGGGTCGCTGGGGTGTTCGGATTCAGCCACGACGGCGTCCAGCCGCTGGAGCATGGCCGAGAGGGCCTGGTCTGCGGCCTGAAGATCGGCGAGGGCGGCATCGGCATCGCGGGCCTGGGGCGTGCCCGGGGGCAGGTCGGCGCGGGCCTGCTCGATGCGTGCGATGTCGGCCTGGACCTGTGTCTGGAGATCCCGGATCTTCTCGCGTGCGGCATCGAGTTGCTCCAGCGAGGTACATGCCGACAGGAACAGCATGCTGAGCACGAGCACGGCGAAACGGATGGTGGTCATGTGGGCGACTCCCCTTCCCGCGGGTTCGTGCAGGCGGGCGAGGCCGGCGGGATCGGCTCGGGCCCGCCAGCGTCGGGGATCCGGGGAGATCGGGGCAATTGTAGAAGGGGGCGTCGCGTGTCCGTCGTGCTCCGTACACAAGGACCACGAAGTGTGCGACGGATCGTGGTCATGCGGTGCAGAAAGCAGGCGGGCCACGGTCCGAGAATGCGAGGCAGAGGGCGAGATCTGCGGCTGTTGGGTTTGGTGCAA
>WGEO01000056.1 GCA_015492715.1 Phycisphaerales bacterium
CGCCTCGAGGATCCATCGCCGCGTCGCGTACTGCAGGCCCGGCGAGAGCAGCAGTTCCGCATCCCCGTCCGTCCAGTATGTCCCGTTGAGTTCGATCGAGCCGTAGAGCGCGCTCGTCCCCCCATCGTCGTAGGACGCGGGCACCAGGCGATACAGGTACGCCAGATCCGCGAGCAGGGCATCCTCCCCCCGGATGCCCCCCGCCGTGTTGATCTTCCACAGCGCATCGACGCTCAGGGCATGCCGCCCGCGGACATGCGTGCCCACGCCCCCGACGATCAGGTCCCACGAGTCCGAGGTGAACGCATCGCTCCCGACGGGTGCCTCGAGGCCGGCGATCAGATTCACCCTCGTCGTATCCGTCGGCCCGCTGTCGTCGCGAAACAGACGAACCTTGGAGAGGACGCGCACATCCGCCACCCCGCCGTCGCTGTCGTACCCGCCGCCGACCCGCTCGGATCGCCGGGAGAGGATGACCGGGACATCCACGATCATGGTCCATGCGTCATCCACCCCGTAGACGATCGTGGTCACGGAGGACACCTGCTCGACCTCGCGCCCATCCGGCGTATCCCCAAAGAACCCCCGGATCTGCTGACGCACGATGGTCTGTCCCGTCGCCGGCTGCAGCGCCACATTCGAGTTGATCGGCGCCTGACCGTGCGCCCAGCAAGCCAGCCAGCCCACCAGCGCACCACACGCCCGTCCTCGCATCCCCCGCCCCTCCATCTCACGGCATCTCGATCGAATCGAGCGTGAATCCGCTCTCGTCGACCGCCTTGATCAGCTGCTCGCGCGTGGGCTGGCGACGCGGGTCCAGCAAGACCCGGAAACGCCCCGTCGCGAGTTCCGACTCGACCCGACGCACGCCCATCACACGCTCCAACTGCGACTCGACATTCTGCAGGCAGAACGGGCACGGCAGGCCCTTGACATACAGCGTCGCGGTCGGCCCCTGCTCTTCGGGCGCATCGAGGCGCGTCCGGTCCGCATCCCCCTCGGCGACGCCGTCCGCGCCGCCCGTCCCCGCGACCTGCTGGCTTCGACACGCGCCCAGCATCGCCGTGAGCGTCCCGGCCACGGCTATCGCTCGTCCGATCGTCGTCGTCTTCTGCATCGCGGCTGCTCCTTTCCGACCGCTTGGAACGGTCGCATCATGGGAATCATCGCCCGGGCACCATGGTGCAGGGTCAAGCGTTTTTTTCGCCTTTTTCAACTTTTTCTGCATCGTCGGAGCCATCGGCGAGCCCCTCGATCACGGGACATCCCCCGCGGGCATCCCGACAGGCCCGGAGCCAGGACCGCAACACCTCGCGATCCTGCTGCAACCGCGCGATCTGCTCGTCGACGGACCGCAGGCGACGCTCGATCAGCGAACGAACGCACCGGCGATCGGCGCCGGTCTCCCGCCACGCCAGGAGCGCCTCGATGTCCCGCAGGGTGAACCCCGCCCGCTGGGCGGCCCGCACGAAGCGCAGCCGCTCGCACGCCGAGGCGCCGTACAGCCGGTAGTTCCCCGGAGATCGCCCCTCCGGGGCCAGCAGCCCCCGACGCTCGTAATAGCGGACCGTCGAGACCGGAATGCCAACTTCCTTCGCCAACTGCCCGATCCGGTATGACGCCGATCCCATCGTGTGTGATCCCTTTCGCATGCGACCGGGAGTACGCCCGGGCACCATGGTGCAATGTTCCGTACGGCGTGCGGCGTGCGCCGATCACCGCATCTCGTAGGAATCGAATAGTTCGACCACCCGCCCCGTCTCGTCGGGCGTCTGGAACCGGACCTCCAGGCGTGCCGGCGGGCGATCGTCGCGCACGCGCAGCCAGTCGGGCAGGCCGCCCAGTTGCAGGCGGTAGGTGCGTGTCGCCGGGTCGTAGGCCGCCGCGTTCGTCGTCAGGTCCAGCAGGTCGACATCCCAGCGTCGTCCCTGGCCCGCCCCGCTGACGAGCACCGTCAGCGTGCCGACGCCCTTGACCCCGTCGCCCCAGGCGTCCAGCAGTTCCAAGTGCAGGCTGATCACCGGCTCGCCCCGGGCGTCGCGCGAGATCTGCGTCAGGGGATGGATGCGGATCGCATGGGGTGCAAAGGGGGTGCGGACGGCGCTGGCCTGGACGCGCGGATCGACGATCTCCGGGGTGCGCACGCCCGGCCCGGGTCCGGCGCACGCTGTCAGACCCAGCACGCTCATCAGGATCGCCCGCCGCATGCTCCACTCTACGCCGCCGATCGCTCCCGACGCGACTGTCGTCGCAGGGTGTCCATCGTCCTGCTGAGGCGTTCGATGGCCCGGGCCAGTTCGCCCTGGCGTGCATCGAGGGTGGCCATGGCCCTCGCGTTGTCCTCGACGACGCGCACGAGTGTGTGCAGGGCCTGGCGCTCGCTGCGGATGATCTCGTGGGCCTCGTCCACCTGCCGCTGCCTGGCCTCGGCGCTGCGCCGCTCGCTGAGCCACATCCACGCGATCAGCCCCGCCGCCCCGAACTGGGCCAGTGCCGCCAGCACCTCTGCTCCCATGACCGTCTCCATCAGATCTGCAGGAACGGGTCGATCATCCGCCGGAAGATCGCGACATACCCGATGGAGAGCACGCGTCCGCGATCGGTCCGGTCCTGCTCGGCGAACTCGATGAAACTCATGTCCTCCCACGACCGCCCGTGCAGGTCGATGAGGGTGCCCGGGGCCGGCGGGTGGATGAGCTGAGCCACGATCGCGTCGCGGATCTGCCACAGCGTCTGCTCGTCGGGTGCGACGAGGCGACCGCGCACGAAGACCTCCAGCTCGCGCAGGCCCTGGGCGAAGGTCTGCGGCCCATACAGCCCGATCACCGAGCCATTGACGAGCACCTCGCCCTGCCGCCCCTGCGAGAAGCGGTGCGGCCCGGAGCCGAACAGGTCCAGTCCCTTGTACGAGCTTGTCATGTCTCAGGACTCCTGCAGCGGGTCGCCGGCGCCGTCGGGGCTGATCGCCAGCAGCGTGATGGTCTGGATCGCGCCGCCTCCGGCGCGGATGTCGTGGGTGACGCGCATCACGACGGCCTGGCACGAGAGGGTGGTCCCGATGGCGTCGCCGCCCGTCGGCGCCGTGCGCACGCGCAGGTCGCCCATCTCGCCCGGCACGGGTCCGCCCGTCACGCTGTGCCGCAACTCCCGCCGGACGCGCACCTCGACACGCACCTCGGGGATGTCGCAGAACACGGCGTGGGGTCCGAGGTCGGCGAACTCGACGACCTCGCGCACGCCCCGCCGATCGACGACGACCTGGCGCACCCCGTCGAGGGCCTGCCCCGCGAACACCACCTCGTCCGGATTCACGATCAGCATCGGTCCGCCCTCCCCCGGCTCACGCGCGCTGCAACTGGAGCACGCTCAGACGGCGCGTGCCGTCCGGGCGCCCGTCGCCGTCCAGATCGAGCACGACCCTCGCGCGCGCACGCTCACGCGCGACGAGGCGCGCGTACATCGCGGCCCGCGCACTGACGGGCGCGTCGCTGCCCGCCAGGGCGCTGGCCGAGGCGTAGATCAGGTGGAGCGCGCCCAGCGCCTCGAGCATCGCCAGCGAGCGGGGGAAGAGGATCTGCGCCTCTCCGGGTGCTGCCCCGGGATCATCCGGCTCGATGCCCGCCAGACGCAGAATCTCGCGGTGCATGATCGCCCGCTGGGGCGCGAACGAGTCGATGACGACGCTCAGGCCCGTGCCCTGGTCCGGCTCGATGGGCGGGCGTGGGCGAGAGCACGGCGAGGATCTCCGTCGGCACGCCCGCGATCTGCGCGACGAACCCCGCCTCGACGCCGGCGGCGCTCAGATCATGATCGAAGGCCGTCAGCGTCATCGTGTCGCCCGCGACATCGCAGGTGCCCACCAGGCGGCGCTGGGCGGCAAAGGCGACATCGCGCAGCAGCGTCGGCTCGATGGCGATCAGGTCCCGGTCGTCGGCGAAACTCATGCGGCAGCCCCCTCTGTGTGTGCTCGTTCCGAAAGCCCGTCCCGGGCGTGTCCACCCGGGCGGGCGTGTGCGCGGCTCTCCCCCGATCCCCGCGCAGACGATCAGGCCGCGAGTTCCCCGATCAGGCCGTGGGCCTGCTCGTTGCGGAACTCGAGGGTGTACTCGCCCAGGACCTGCCCGCGGATCGCGTCGCCGCTGCCGGCCAGCTCGCGGAATGCAAAACTGCGGCCGCTCAGCGGGAGCACCTCGATGCGCGACGAGTCCAGCAGCAGGACGGTGTCGGCGGGCACCCAGCGGCTGAGGATGACGCGGGCGACGCCGAAGTCGCTCTCGTAGACGCTGACCAGATCGCGGAAGCGGTCGTCGTCGGGCAGGTAGGCCCGCTGGGCGCTGGCAAAGCCGTTGATCCGGCGCTTCTGCGCCCCGTTGACGACGATCGTGTCCACGCTCCCGCTGGACTGCTCCCAGATCGCGCGCAGCGCCGCGTTGAGCACCTCCTCATTGAGCCGGTCGCCCCCGGGCCCGTCGCCCGGCGGGATCGGCCCCACGCCCGCCTGGAAGGTGTTGGTGACGATCTGGTGGATGATCCCGTTCATGCTCCGGCGCACGGTCGCGCTGCCCTGCGGGTCGCTGACCGGCGCGACGCCGTTGATGACCGTGTTCTCCAGATCGCGCAGCAGCTCGCGCAGACGCTCCTGCTTCTGGTAGTCCACCTCGTCGCGCACCCCATGGGCGCGCACGGCCTGCATCGACCCGCTGACCTCGACCGTCGCGCTGAAGATCTGCGTGTAGTTCTGCCTGCGGACGCGGCTGGTGAACCGGGCCGCGTCGGCGTCGGCGCCCTCCAGGGCCGCGTTGCCCACGATCAGCAGCGGCATGTCGTCGGCGAGCGTCGCGTTGGGCGTCCCGCCGTAGGCACGCACGACGACCAGGTCGTTGCCGCTGACGCTGGTCACGAGCATGATCTCGCTCGTCTCGCCGGGACGGACCAGATCGCCCGGGCGGAAGACGCTCCCGTCGTCGACGGTGATGTCCGTCGCCGTCTCCGGATCGGGCACGAACAGGGTCTGATTGATCTGCCCGGTGTTGGGCAGCAGCGCGTCCTCGATCCACTCGTGGACGGTGGAGACGGCGCTGCGCCGCGGATCGCCCAGATGGTCCAGCAATGGGGTCTCGTGCGGGCTGATGATCCCGATGATGTCGGACACATCCTCGACGATCTCCGGCAGGTCCGCACCCGCGCCGAATGTTGCCTTTCCGGTAAATGCCATGTGGTTTCTCCCTCGCTCTGTGCATGCGGACGCACGGCGCGCCCGCGTGGTGCTCCGTCGGTTCAGCCTGCGCGCCGCCTGCGCAGGTAGGCCAGCAGGTCGCGCCGGTCGCCGCTGGCGCGTGCGCAGCGGGCCAGGTCGTCCAGCGGGTCGGCAGGCCCGAGGCGCGAGCCCATCGCCCCGCTGCGCGCCGGGGCGAACAGGAACGGCTTGTCGCGCCGGAGCATCCGCAGGCCCTCGGCGGCACTCACGCCGGACTCCTCCATCACACGCTCGAGCAGCACGCGCGCGGCGTGCTCGTCGATCGCCTCGGCGCCCGCCAGCAGCGCCGCGATCTCGTCTTCCTGCACGCCCGCCTCGCACGCGGCCCGGGCCTCGGCGAGCTGCGCCTCGAGCTCGCTGATGCGTTGGGCCAGCTCCTCGATGCGGGCCTCGGCGTCCATGGCCCGCTGCTTCCAGTCGAGTTCCTCGATCACCACGGGCGGCCCGTTTTCCTGTGCCTGTCCTTCGCTTCCGATCATCCGAAATCCCTCCTTTGTTAGATGACGCCCTCGTCCTGGGCCGAATAGCCCAGTTCTCCGAGCACGCGGTCGCTGTCGATGCCCAGCTCGAGCTTGCCGCGTGCGGCACGGATCTCGCCCTCGATGTCGCTGGGCAGCGGGTCCTGCCATGCCAGACGGATGCGGCGCTCGCTGGGGGGAATCTGGAGCACGCCCGCGTGGTGCACGGCATGCAGGATCATCTCGGAGATCTGCTCGATGCCGCGCCCGTAGGTGACGCGCTTGCGTGCGTTCTTGCTCAGCAGCCCCATCAGCGTGATGCGCAGGGCGTTGGCGCTGCTGAGGTTGCCGATGCGGGCGCGCACGACGCCGCTGGCCACGGGCGGCACGCCCGAGACCTTGTCCATCGCCTCGCGGATCTCGCCGATGTGAGCATCCTCGGACGGGCTGGACGCGTCGCCACCGAAGGTCTCGATCGAGGCGTCGAGATTGTCCGTACTCCAGATCTGCCCGGGCCCGACGGGGATCTCGTCGAAGCCGTCGATCCCGCGGGCCAGGTACATCTTGAAGGTCTGCATGGTGACCCGGCTGGCGCGATCGCTCAGGCGCGTGTTCAGTTCGTCCTGGAGCGGCACCAGCGGCTCGACCTCACCCAGCCCCTCATAGCGAAACGGCTGGCTCACATTCTGGATGTGCGCGATCGGGATCGTGCCGCCCAGCAGCGTGCTCGGGCGCTCCTCGACGAGCGCGCCGTCGATCTCGATGCGATGCCCGTGCGCGTCGATGATCTCCAGATAGCCGCGCGTCGCGGACTTGCTCGCGCCGGCGCCCGTGCAGGCGGACCCGCCGGTCGCGCCGGCAAGGCCCGCGGCGCACACGGCATCGGGGATATGGATGAGATAGGCGAGCAGGCGCCGGTAGTCATGCGGATCGAGGATCGGCACGCCGCGCGTCGCCTCGATCACCTCGATGTGGAACGCGCGAGCGATCTCGGCGAGGTCGTCCTCGTCCGCGTCGCCCCCGGCGATCGCGCCCAGGAGCACAAGGTCGGCCTCGTCGATCCGAAGGCGCAGATCGACATGCCCGTAGACATGTCCCAGCAGGGCCATGTCCTGGAGCAGGGCCACGCCCCCGGATGCCTCCCATGCGGCGTCGAGCAGGATCTCGATCCTGCGTCGCAGGGTCTCGTCGCGCGCCGTGCTCGTCAGACGCACGGGCTTGCCGAAGAGGAAGTCCACCATGGTGTGGACACGCCAGGCGATGTCGTTCTCGATGACGACCTCGCGCCGCGTGCGATCGTCGTCTGCGGGTCCCCGCCGGGTCAGGCGTGCCGGCAGCCCGCGCTCCTGGGCCAGACGCGATCGCCGATCGCCCCCCGCCGACGGGACCGGCTCGGCGTCGTTGCGGTAGTACGCCCACCATCGCTCCAGTCGAGGCAGCACGCTGCGCCGGTGGGCGTCGAGCGTCGCCTCGATGCTCTGGCGATCGCAGATTGTCTCGCACGATCCGAGCCGGTCCTGCATGTCGGCGGTCCCTCCAGTGGCTCGCCGGGCTCTGCTCCCACCCGGCACTCACCCCTGGCTCCGCCTGCCTGCAGCGCGCGCACATTCCGCGCCGGTCGATCCCGAAGATCCGCTCGCAACAGCGTGCACAACAAAGACTTACGATTTTTTCAGAAAATCCGGCGAATTGTGCCCCGCGATGTCCACGCGTGCGCACAGGGGCGTCCGCGTGCCCCGCCGCCGCAGGGCTCGCGCGTCGATCACACGCGCTCGACCCGCGTGTACTGATCGAGGTTGATCACCCGCTGCTCGCCGTCGTCCATGGTCAGTTCGAGGCGATCGAGCCAGAGCTTCTTGTCCCGGCTGTGGGCGTACCACGAGCCGGTCTTCTGCTGCTCGTGCCGGACGACCGTGCCCTCGAAGGTGGTGGTCAGGTACGAGTCGCCCTTGGGGATCTGCTGGGTGATCCGGACACGCTGCCCGGGCTCGAGTTCGTGTCGCACGCTCATGGGGCGACAGTATAGCGCGGCGACGCAGACCGCCGACAACTCCCTACCCTTGCCTCCCATGCCCGGCTGGCTGCACGACCTGAGCCCGTTCCTCTGGGAGATCCGACCGGGCATCGGCCTGCGCTGGTACGGGCTCAGTTATGCGCTGGGTTTTTTGATCGCGTGGATGCTCCTGCGCTTCCTCGCCGATCGCGGCTCCAGCCCCATCCCGAAGCGCTACGCCGGCGACGCCATCGTCATCACCGCCATCAGCATCGTCGTCTGCGGACGCCTGGGCTATGTCCTGCTCTACAACCCCGCCCTCCTCAGCGAGTTCGACGGCTCGTTCCCCTACTGGGGACTGCTCAAGGTCCATCAGGGGGGCATGGCAAGCCACGGCGGGATCGTCGGGGCGATCATCGGCGCGTATCTCGTCTCGCGCGGCTTCAAGCAGGACGACGGCACGCGCGTCGGACGCGCCCCGCTCTGGCGCATCCTCGACACCTTCTGCCTCATCACCCCGCCCGGACTCGCCCTCGGACGCATCGCGAACTTCATCAACGGCGAGCTGCTGGGGAAGATCGTGGCGAGGGCGGGCGAGCCCGCGCCCTGGTGGGCCGTGAAGTTCCCGCAGGAAGTCATCGAACGCCCGCAGGAACTCTCACGCGAGCAACTCGAGGGCCTGAGCCGGGCGCTCGGGCTGGCACGCATCCCCACGACCGGCGAGGAATTTCAAGTGTTTAAGGAGCTTTATGCCCAGCTGCTGCACCAACTCCAGGACGGCTCGCAAGAGGCCCGACGGATCCTCGAGCCGCTCATCAACGCCCGCCACCCGTCGCAGATCTATCAGGCGATCGGCGAGGGGCTGGTCGTCGGGCTGGTCGTCTGGCTCGTGGCACGCAAGCCGCGAAAGCCCGCGATCGTCAGCGCGTCGTTCGCGATCGTCTACGGCGTGCAGCGGATCGTCACCGAGTTCTGGCGTCTGCCCGATGCACACCTGGCCTTGCCGCGGATGCTCGGGCTCAGCCGCGGACAGTGGCTCAGCGTGCTGATGGTCTTCGCGGGCGTCGCCCTGCTCGTCTGGGCGATGCGGCGCGATGTCGAGCCTGCCCCCGGATGGGCACACCCCGTCGGGGACGAGCAGGCGGACCCGGCGAGCACCTGAGTCAGGCTCCTTCGCCTGTGTCGTCGGGGCGCCCACGACCGATGCGTGCAATGCCCATCGTGATCGTCCCCCCCAGCACGATCAGCCCGCACGCGCCCGCGACCTGCGCCGGGCTCGGCGTATAGGCCTCCTCACGCCATCGACTCGGCTTGTCGAGGAACGAATCGAGATTCTCCGGGGTAACCACCACGCCGCGAATGACCTCGCCGGGTGTCGGCTCGATCCCGCGTTTGAACGGGTACAGGCCCGCCGGCGCCCCGACGACGAGCCCCAGGAGCACGCCGAGCGTCAGGGCCTCGTAGCGATGCAGGAGCCAGCGCAGCAGATTGCTCACGCCGACGACGCCTGCGACGACGCCCAGCCCGACGGGCACGATCACGCCCATCTCACCCATGATCTGCGATGGGTCGCCCGCACGCAGGGCCTCCTTGACCCGCCGGATGGATTCGAGGATGGGCAGGTACTGGCCCAGCAGGAGCAGCAGATACGCCCCGCTGACGCCGGGCAGGATCATCGCGCTGGCACCGGCGACGCCCGCGAGAAAGAGCATCGCCATCCCTGATC
>WGEO01000057.1 GCA_015492715.1 Phycisphaerales bacterium
CCCCGAACCGCGCCGGATCAGCCGGTCCGCAGGAACACGAACCGCTGGGCGCCGTCCGTCCGCACCCGCAGCCGAACACCCTTCGACAGATCCGCCTCACGGAGCATCCGCCGCAACTGCGACACGCTCCGAACACGCTTGCCGTTGACATGCGTGATCACATCGCCCGCCCGCAGACCGCTCCGCGACGCATCACCCAGCGGGTCCACCTGCGACACCAGCACCCCGTCCTCGACGCCGAGCTCCTCCGCCGTCTGCTCGTCCAGATCGCGAAGCTCCATCCCCAGCGTCTCGTCCTGCTCCGGCGCGGGCCCACCACCGGCCTCGTCCTCACGCGTCCCGATCGTCACCCGCAGCGTCATCCATTCCCCGTCGCGGAACACCCGCACGGGAACCGTCGTCCCGGGACGCGTCTGCGCGACCATCATCCGGAAGTCGTCCAGCGACGAGACCTTCTCGCCGTTGAACGCCGTCACGATGTCCCCGGCCATCAGACCGCCCGACGCCGCCGGCCCGCCGTCGAGCACCTCCCCGATCAGCACGCCGTCGGTCCCCTCGAACCCGAACGACTCGCTCAGCCCCTCGTTCAGGTCCTGGATCATCACACCCAGCCACCCGCGCGTCACCTTCCCGTCCGTCGCCAGACGCTCCATGATGTCACGCGCAAGATTGCTCGGAATCGCAAACCCCACGCCAAGGTTGCCCCCGTTCCGGCTCGCGATCGCCGTGTTCACCCCGACGACCTCACCGCGCAGATTCACCAGCGGCCCGCCGCTGTTGCCCGGATTGATCGCCGCATCCGTCTGGATGAAATCCTCGTAGTCCGCGATCCCCACACGCGAGCGACCCGTCGCACTGACGATCCCCGCCGTGATCGTGCTCGTCAGACCGAACGGATTGCCCACGGCGACCACCCACTCGCCCGGACGAAGATCCTCCGAATCGCCCCACCGAACCGTCGGAAGACCCCCCGCATCGATCCGCAGCAGCGCCAGATCCGTGCTCGGATCCGTCCCCACGATCTCCGCACGGAACTCACGCCCGTCGGCCAACTGAACCTCCACCTCCGTCGCACCATCGACCACATGGTTGTTCGTCAGCACGAGACCATCGCTGTCCACGATGAAACCCGTCCCCTGCCCGCGACGAACGAACGAACGATGTCCCCCCTGCTGCCGCGGCACGCCCTGGAAACGACGGAAGAACTCGTCCCCGAAGAACTCCCGCAGCGGTGAGTCCGCGAACGGATCCACCATCACACGATCGTCCATCGTCACTCGCGTCGCCGAACGCACCGTCACCACCGCCGGGCTCACCACCGCCCCGGCGTGCTCGAACGCCAGCGACAGACTATCCGCAACCTCCATCGCCTCCGCAATCTCGCCCGGGCTCGCGTCCTGTGCACGCACCGGAAGCGAAATCATCGCCCCCGCAACGACCGCCGCGCACAGGCTCATGCGCATCATCCTGCCAACCATACCTCATGACTCCTTTCAATATGTCATGCCAATGAACAACGCCCCGGCGTCACCCCTTCGGATGGCGCCAAGGCAAGGAAGAACCTCACGACCAGAGACCGTCAACCGCCCCGCACCTCGATCCGACGGGCACAACGCTCACGACGCTTCGGCAGCGTCAGATGCAGCACACCGTGCTCATACGCCGCACTGATCCGCTCAGCGTCGATGTCCTCACCCAGACGGACCTGGCGCCGGAAGTCGCCGATCCCGAACTCCGCGCGATGGAATCGCGCGCCCTCGTCATACCGCCAGGGAACACGCGCCTCGATCGTCAGCAGCCCGTCCTGCAGCGACACATCGATCCACTCGCGCGTCGTCCCCGGAAGATCCACGAACATCTCGTACCGATCGTCCAACTCCCAGATATCCACGCTCGGGCGATACACCACATTCCCAAGCTTCGTCGAACGCTGCTCGTCCTCCTGCGGACGGATCGTGCTGTCCGTCCTCGCGATCGCCGAGCAGGTCCCGCTTGCGTTCTCTGCCATGGCGCTTCACTCCTTTCATCACACCCACGGCGCCGCATCCGCACCGGATGCGTCCACCACTGCATCAGACCTCACGCCCCCGCCCGGGAGATCAGCCCTCGCTCGTGCTCTCACCGGAGCACTCGCTCACACCGCGGACCTCGATCCGCTTCGGAAGCGCGCTCGCGGCGATCGCCATCTCCACACGCAATACGCCGTGGACCAGCGTCGCGTTCACACGCTCCGGATCGATCTCCACCGGCAGGTCGATCGTCCGGTCGAACTCCATCACACGACGCTCCACACGGATCGCCGTCGCGCCCTCGGGAACATGCTGCGTCCGACGCCCGCGCAGCGTCAGGCTGTCCTCGCTCGCAAGCACCTCGACCTCATCCATCGCAAAGCCGGGAACCTCCGCCTCCGCGATCAGCATGTCCCCCTGACGCCACAGGTTCACCTGCGGAAACACGCCGCCGACAACCCCGGGCATCGCCCGCGCCACCGACGACTCCAGCAGGTCCTCGGCCTCCCGGAACAGCCTCGAAAGCGAACCGCCCAGCATCGTGCCGGGCACCACCGCACTCAGCATGGCAGACCTCCTTCCAGACACGCGTTCCTCAGAAAGCCCTCACACCACATCCGTGATGCCTTCCACATACACGCTGCCATCCACCCAACCTGCAAGTTCCGTGCCGATCACCGCCGCACGCCACCCCGCCCCGGGACCAACCGCACCCTGCCA
>WGEO01000058.1 GCA_015492715.1 Phycisphaerales bacterium
CCCCACCCCTCCCGCTCTTGACGCCCGCCCGCCAGACGCTGCTCATCTCGTGGCTTGCGGTCGTCGTGGCGATCGGTGCGATCGCGATGGTCCTGCGGGCCAGCGAGCGTCTGAGCGAGCGGCGCGGCAGATTCGTCGCGGCGGTCACGCACGAACTGCGCACCCCCATCACCACTCTCCGCCTCTCCAGCGATCTGCTGGGCAGGGAGGGCCTCGATGACGAGCAGCGTCGGGACCACCTCGCACGCCTGCAAGAGCAGACGACGCGCCTGAGCCGCATCGTCGAGAGCGTGCTCGCCTACGCACGACTGGACCGCTGTCGCATCAGCGCCGTCCCCGTGCGCACAGGAGAGGTCGTCGACCGCATCCGCCACGCCCTGCCCGATCCGCCCGGGGTCGAAGCCTCGTCCGAGGTCCTCGACGCGATGGTCCTGTGCGATCCCGATGGTGTCGAACGCATCGTCCTGAATCTGATCGACAACGCCCGCAAGTATGCCCCGGACACGCCCGTGACACTGCAGATCCGCGCCGACGCACGAACGGTCTCTGTCCGTGTGCGCGATCGGGGTCCGGGCATCGACGCCGCCCACGCCCGACGGGTGTTCGGCGCGTTCGAGCGGGGGACGCACGCGGGCGACAGCAACGCCCCCGGGCTGGGTCTGGGCCTGAGCCTTGCCCGCGAACTCGCACGCGCCATGGGTGGCGACCTGCGCCTCGTCCCCGTCGAGGGACCCGGCGCATGCTTCGAACTCACGCTCCGCCGGGCCCGATGAGATCCGCGATCACGCTGAGGACCGCGCGCGAGGGCGGGCAGACCCGATCCGGATCCAGCACGCTCCAGGGGTCACAGATCGGCGCCCAGACCAGGTCCTCGTACTCCCAGCCCGGCGCATCGACGATCGCCGGTTCTGCGATCTCGCACGCCACGAGAATGTCGTAACTGCGAACCAGGTGGTCCCGGAACACGCCCACGATCCGCGCAGGCCCGTCATAAGCCAGTCCGATCTCCTCGCGGATCTCCCGTCGGGTGTCGGCGATGACGACGCCCTCGTCGAGATCCCCGTCGGGCGGATCGATCCCGCCCGAGGGACCGAGTTCGTACATCCCCGGATAGGTATGCACGCGTACCGATCGGCGTGCGACAAGGACGCGATCGTGCGCACAGAGCAGGGCGGTCGTCGAGAGTTGCCAGGTGCCCGTGTCCACCTGCGGCTGGACGGCCAGGTCGCGATAGCACGACGGGCGCCAGCGAAGCACCCCGCTTTGGGGGTCATAGCCCGTCACAGCACAGATGGGCGCGTTGAACAGGTTCGGGTTCTGCGCGCACAAAGCCTGCCATCGTCGTTCGGCCTGTGGATGGCTCGCCGGTTGTTTGCACTCGCGCACGAAGCAGAGCGGGGCGGGCGGACCCGCCCAGACATCGATCACGAGAGCAACCCGGACAGATCGCCCGCGAGGTCCTCGAGCCCGAGTTCGGCGGCCTCCTCGCGGATGATCTCCTGCATGACGCGCTGGGCACGCTCCATCGCGTCGTTGGTCGCCTGGGCGATCAGATCCTGGGCCATGTGTCGGGCGTCGTCGTCCGCGCCGGCGCTGAGCAGCGCGGGGCTGACCTCGATCTCAAGCACGCGGAGTTTCGCGTTGCAGACGGCGCGCACGGCTCCGGCGCCCGCCTGTCCCTCGACGCGGGCCTCCTCGGCACGGCGCTGGACGCGCTGGGACGCCTCGCGAAGACGCTCCTTGTCCTTCATCAGGGCCGCCATGGCCCCCATCGCCTTGAACTTATCCAGCATCGCTTGCACTCTTGGGTTTGGGCCTGACCTGCACGATCTCCGCATCGAAGAGATCCATCGCCCCACGCACCAGCGGATGGCGGGCGATCTTCTCCATGTCGAGGGCCTCCTCGTCGGACACCGATCGCGGCGTGGATGCAGGAGCCGCGGGGGCAGCCTTGGGCTCGACCAGCCGGTCCGATCGTTCGACCTCCAGACGGACCTTCTCGCCCAGTTCCTGCGCAAGGGCCTGTTCGAGCATGTCCCGGCTCAGGTCCATCAGATGGGCGATCTCGTCGCTGATCGAGACCACGATGACGCCTGCGCGGCGTGATCTGGGCGTCGAGCCTGCCAGCAGTTTCCGGAGCTTGAGGCTCGTGGTCCGCGACTTTGCCCGCTGCCAGAGTTCTTCGAGCGAGATCGAAGGATCCGGCGCAGGCCACTCGACGGGCGGGGGATCGCTGGGGAGGCTCGCGGGCGCAGCAGACGGGCGCTGCGCCCTCACCGTTTTGGGACGGCGGCCCTCTGCTGCGGGACGGTCTGTGCGCCCTCCGGGGCATCGCCCGCGATGACGGCAGCGGCGTCGGCGAAGCGATGGGCGCAGGCCATGCGCACGATCGCGGCGTCCATGAGCGCCTGCGGGACGGCGCTCGTACGCACCCGTCGCTGGGTCGCCTCGCACACGGCCAGCATGTGCGTCAGCTGCGCCTCGTCGAATCGCTGCGCGAGGGCTGCTTCCTGCTCGCGGGCCTCGGGGTCGAGGTCCACGAGGCCGGTCTTCGCTCCGCAGGTGCCCAGCAGGAGCAGGTCGTGCAGGCGCTGGGCGAGCGTCTCGCAGATGCGCTCGATGGACAGCCCCTGCGAGACCAGCTCGTGGCAGCGGGCCAGGGCCGACGGCGCGTCCCGATCGGCGATCGCCTCGATCAGAGCGGTCAGCCCCTCGCGCGGGGGGATCCCCAGAAGGTCCTCGAGCAGAGCGCGTGTCAGGTGCGTCTCGCCGCTGGCCAGCAGGCGGTCCAGCAGGCTCAGCGCATCGCGCATCGAGCCGTTGCCCAGACGCGCCACACTCGCGATCAGGTCGGCGTCGGCGGAGACCCCCTCTTCCTCGAGGATCCGGCGGATCTGCTCGGCGATCCGGTCCGGCGGGATCGGGCGGAAGTCGTAGCGCTGGCATCGGCTGCGGATCGTCGGCAGCAGCTTCTCCGGCTCGGTCGTGCACAGGATGAACACCACATGCTCGGGCGGCTCCTCCAGCGTCTTGAGCAGGGCGTTGAAGGCCTCACGCGTGAGCATGTGGACCTCGTCGATGATGTAGACCTTGCGACCGGCCCGCAGGGAGCGGTAGGCGGCGTTGGCGATCAGATCGCGGGCCTCGTCGACGCCCCGGTTCGACGCCGCGTCGATCTCGATGACATCGCTGTCTTCCCCGCGCATGATCGCCTGATTGACGGGGTCGTCCGGGCCGCCCTCGGGGTTGCCCGCGATGGCGATGGCAAAGAGGCGGGCGGCGGAGGTCTTGCCCACCCCGCGCGTCCCACAGAACAGATAGGCGTGCGCAATCCGCCCCTTCTCGACGGCACCGACCAGCGAGCGGGCGATCGCCTCCTGTCCGATGAGCTCGTCGAAGGTCTTCGAGCGGTATCGTCGTGCCAGGACGGTGTACGCCATCGAAGCGGATGGTAGTCGCCTGCCGCTGAGCGGACCGCGCCCGGAATGCCTCTAGACTTGGGGCACCAGATCCAGGAGGTGTCCCCATGCCCGCAGTGACGGTCTTCGACAGGCGTGCCGATGAGATTCTCTCGATGCTCGAATCCACGGGGCAGTACAAGCACCTGCGGGAGATCGAGGGCCCGATGGATGCCGTCGTGCGGATCCGGGGCGTGGGCGAGGTCCTGTGCTTCTGCTCGAACAACTACCTGGGGCTGGCCAACCACCCCGAGGTCGTCGAGGCCGGCATCCGCGCCCTGCGCGACTACGGGGCGGGCACGGCGAGCGTCCGCTTCATCTGCGGGACCTTCACCCCCCACCTGGAGCTCGAGGAGACCATCGCCCGCTACATGGGCACCGAGAGCGCCTACACCTTCGTCAGCTGCTGGAACGCGACCGAGGCGCTGTTTCCTACGCTCTGCGAGCCCGGCGATGTCATCATCTCCGACGAACTCAACCACGCCTGCATCATCGACTCCATGCGCCTGGCACAGCAGATCAAGAAGGGCGTGCACAAGGCCGTCTTTCGCCACTCGGACCTCGACGACCTCGAGCGACGCCTCCAGGAGTGCCAGGACAACGAGGAGATCACCGGGCAGGTCTGGGTCGTGACCGACGGCGTGTTCAGCATGGAGGGCGACATCGCCGACCTGCCCGCCCTGCGCGCCCTGTGCGACAAGCACGACGCCATCCTCGTCGTCGACGACAGCCACGGGCACGGCGTCATGGGCAAGACCGGACGCGGCACCCACGAGCACTACGCCATGATCGACGGGGGCGAGAACGGACGCGTCGACATGTTCACGGGCACGCTGGGCAAGGCCCTGGGCGGGGCAGCCGGCGGCTTCATCGCCGGCCCCAAAAGAGCCACGGAACTCATCATCCAGCGGGCCCGCCCGACCCTCTTCTCCAACGCCCTGCCCGTGACCGTCGCCGACGACGAGGATGGCGTCGTGCTTGTCGCACAGGGCGCGCAGGGCGGGCAGGTCGGCGATGTCGCCCTCCATGCTGAACACGCCGTCGGTC
>WGEO01000059.1 GCA_015492715.1 Phycisphaerales bacterium
CTCTTTGTGCGTTTCGGGCCACTCGCCCGACGCGTTCATCTCCGTTTGGTCAACTCCCCGTCTCGGACAGGCGTGACGAGAGGCTGAGGGTGACATCGAGGCCCTTGAGTTGGTAGTGCGGCAGGAGCTCGAACTTGGCGCGATACACGCCCACATCGTCCGGATCTTCGGTCACGGTGACCTGCGCCGCCTGGAGCGGCATGCGGACCTTGACCTCATCGCCGGAGTCGGGATCACACACATAGTTGGTGATCCACTTGTTGAGTTCCTGTTCGAGCTGGTCCTTGCTGGTGAACTTGCCGAGTTTGTTGCGGACCATGTGCTTGAGGAAGTGGGCGAAGCGGGAACACGAGAAGAGGTAGGGAAGGGCCGCGGACATCTTCGCGTTGCGTGTCGCGGTCGGGTCGTCGTATTCCTTGGGCTTCTGGGCGCTGGGCGCCTCCATGAAGACGGAGTAGTTGGTGTTCTTCGCGTGCACGAGGGGGATCATGCCGAAGTTGGCCAGTTCCGCCCAGCGCCGATCGCCGATAGCGACCTCGGTCGGGCAGGTGGTGTCGATCAGGCCCTCGTCCGTCGGGAACTTGTAGACGGGGAGTTTCTCGACCTTGCCGCCGGCCTCGGGACCCGCGATCTGCGCGCACCAGCCGTGCTCCTTGAACGCGCGATTGATGCACATGCCCATCGCATAGGCCGCGTTCATCCATGTGAACCGATCATGGCTGCCGGACGCCGTGTCCTCCTCGTAGTTGAACTCCTCGATGGGGTTCTCCTTGGGGTCGTAGGGCAGTCGTGCGAGGGCTCTGGGCATGGCCAGGCCCACATAGCGTGAGTCCTCGCTGTCGCGGAAGTCTCGCCACTCCTCGTAGCCCTTGCGCCGGAAGATGTCCTCGACCTTGACATCCTTCGTCGCCAGTTCGGTCCACGAGTCCATGCCGAAGAGGTTGGGCGAGGGCGCCGTGATCACGGGGCAGTGGGCGGCGGCACAGACCTGCGCCAGCCCATTGAGGATCTTGACATCCTGCGAACTGTGATCGAAGTAGTAGTCCGCCACGATGGCGCCATACGGCGTGCCGTTGAGCATGTCGAACTCGGCACCGTAGATCTTCTTGTAGATCGGGCTGCGGTCCCAGGTCGAGCCCGAGTACCGATTGAAGGTTTTGGCCAGTTCCTCCTTCTTGACATTCAGCACGCGGACCTGCAGGTCTTCGCCGTGCTCGGTGTTGTAGACGAGGTAATGGAGCCCGCGCCATGTGCCCTCGAGTTTGCGGAACTCCTCGTGGTGGAGGATCTCGTCCATCTGGGCGCTCAGGGCCTTGTCCAGCTGGACGATCAGCTGCTTGATCGCCTGGATCGCGTCGAGGCTGCGGAAGCGTTCGCGGTCCTTGGCCGTGAGCACGGCACCGACCAGGGCCTTCCAGCCCTCGTTGATCTCCTCCTGCTGGAAGTCGTCGCGTGGCTTGTGAGCCTTGCTGAGCAGTTCTGCGAACGGGTTGCCGTCGACCTGCACCTGCCCGAAGGCCTCTTCGAAGGATTGAGCCTTAGCCATTGCTGTCCTCCTCCGTCTGCGGTGCCGAATCGTCCGTTCCCTGATCCGAGGCGTTCTCGCCCGAGATCGCCCGCATCACATCCTCGTCCTGGAGTACCTTGCTGATGAGCTCCTGGGCCTCCTCGCTGTCCTCTGCATAAGAAAGAAACCCGTGGAGTTTCGTGCGCATGTCCAGCAGTTTTTTCAGCGTGGGATCCCGTCGTGCGATCGCCGCGGGGGAGAAATCCTCCATCTTCTCGAACGAGAGGTGGACGCTCATCATCTTGCCCTCCTCTCCGCTGATCCGGTCCGGCACGCTGAGCCTGAGGCTCGGCTTGTTCTTCTTCATCACGCTGTCGAAGTTGTCCGGGCTGATCTCGGTGAACTCGCGGTCCTCGAGTTTGCCGATCTCGTCCGGGCCGGTGTGTCCGGAAAGGTCCGCCATGACACCCATGACCCACGGCAGGCTCACCTTCTCGGTGGCTCCGCCGGTCTCGACCTCGTATTCGATATGGACCCGCGGCTTCTGGTTTCGCCCGATGAATTTCTGTCCGCTCGACATCGCTCGTTTCCCCTTCACATGTCCCGCGCCGGCGCCGAGCCGCGTCGACCGCCGCGTCTCTGTCCGATCTCATTCCGGCTCGCCGATCTCCTTGACCCTGCTCATGGTGTCGCGGTCCAGTTTCTCCATGATGTCGTAGAACGACATGGTGACCAGTTTCTGCGCGGCCCGCACGAACAGGGGCACCGGACTGCCGGGCTCATTGGATTCATAGTACCGCAGGATCTTGTCCAGCGCCAAGAGGACTTCCTGGCGGCTCGTGACCTCGCCGCTGATCCCTTGTCGTTGCGCTGGGGCGCCCGTGCCCCCCGCTGCTCCCTCGTCGGGAACCGCTTCGCCCGGAGCCGGTGAGCCGTAGCCCCGTGCCGCGAGCTCCTCATCCAGGATCCCCCGGATCGCTCCGATGAGGCTCCGAAGCTGGCCCAGCCCCACCGACGCCGAGGGAGCCTGAGCCAGCACCTGCGACTCGATCTGTCTGGTCAGGTCCTCGCACGCTTCCAGCAAGCCGCTCCGCTCCTGGAGCCGCTCGGGCTCGTCGGCCTTCAGGCAGGCGCTGACCCGCCCCGGGTCGACCGGCTCATCCAGTGCCTCGGCGGGTATCTCGCCACGGGCAACCATCGTCTCCAGATAACTGATCCGCCCGTGCTGCTTCGTGTGGGCGATGGGAACCTCACGCAGGGATGCCTGCACCTGGAACATGCCCCGCTTGGAGGGCTTGGCGTCCAGTTCCTCCAGCACCTTCGTTCGCTCCCACGGATCGTCCATCTCCTCGGGAACCGGGTGCAGCCCCTGGGACCAGAACCGCTCGATCAGGCCGTGGATGAGGGCAAGCCCGTCGCGCAGGCCCTCGAAACCATCGACACGGATGGCCGACCAGAGCAGGTACCCCGCAAGCCGCAGGTCTCGCGTGCGATGGGCCAGGTCGAGCGTGCGATCGAGGAGATCGGGAAACGGGGGCGGCGGCTCGGCCTTGACCTCGCCCTCGATCATCGTCTCCTGCGGAAAGTGCTTGCGGTAGGCGACCTCCAGTTCGACGAACTCCGGCGTCTGGGACAGGTCCTCGCCCGCGGGGGCGTCATCGCTGACCGGTGCGAGCAGGCGATCCAGGTCCAGACTCACCGGCCTGCCCCCTCACGGACACGCCGTGACATGGAACTCGACGAACCCCGAAACGCCTCACGAGCCCGCATCACCTTCCGGCCCCTCGTTCTGCTCTCCCGCGCCGTCTTCCACCATCCCGGCGCCGCCCTCGGCCCGGTCGATCAGCATCTCGACGGTCTCCGGCCCGAACACCTCGCCCGAGAACTGGCGCAGGATCGCGTTCTCCGCACGGGCCAGCTCGCCCGGCGTCAGACCGACCAACTCGTTGCGGAGCATCGAGCGCAGGCGGGCGACCTCACCCAGCGCGCCGGCCAGATCGGGATGTTCCCCGTTGAACACGAAGTCCGCAAAGGCACGCGGATTCTCGTCCGGAATCATGCCGGCCTGATCCGAGAACGCCAGCGCCGCATCCTCGAGCATGTCCTTGATGTAGCGCGGGTTGTCGCTGGGCAGGACCACGCCGACCTGCCCCCGGATCGCGTTGATCTGGCGGAAACTCAGGCGGTCCGCCGTCACGGGCGAGATCCCCGCGACCGGGTCCAGCGGCAGGTCCTCGTAGACCGCCCGCCCGATCAGGGCGTTGATCAGCGCTTCGCCCTCGAGATCGCGCAGGACGATGTCGATCGACTTGAGGTTGTCCTCGCCCAGCGTCGAGGCGGGCGTCGTGTCGGGCACATCGACGAGGCTCTCGGCAGCCGCCGCGACCGCCGCGAACACCCGTGCCGACTGGATCTGAAGGTCTGCCCCGCCCTCGATGCCATTGATCTCGGCGGCAACCCCCTCACCCAGGAAGAAGTCCCGCTTGGTGACGGGATCCAGCGGCTTGACGACTTGGAGCGTGTCGTCGAACACGGTCCGGGCACTCTCGTTCCCGCCCAGGCTGTCCCGTCCGTTGCGGAGCGAGACGCGATAGAAGTCGGTTTCCGCGCCCGCGAAGTTC
>WGEO01000060.1 GCA_015492715.1 Phycisphaerales bacterium
CACGACGCCTCTGAGCACGCCAGGCCTACACGCCCCTCCTGCGCTGCCTACGCCTCTGGCCCCTCCCGATCCCGCCGACAAAAACAACGGGAGGGCCCCGAAGGACCCTCCCGAGCATCCGATCGATGATCGAAGATCAGCGACGACGACGCGTCGCAACCAGGCCGCCCATCCCCAGCAGGGCCAGCGTCCCCGGCGCGGGCGTGCCGAGAATCGTGATCGCCGCGTCGTAGTCCGGCTCGAGACCAAAGACCTGACCGGCGTCGAACCAGTCCGTCCCCACGCCGAATCCACCGCCCGGGTTCCGCGCCGCAGTGGCGTCGCCGACGAAGTTCACGGAGTTCTGGCGGAACTCCTGACCGAAGCTGCCGAAGTCCAGATCGGGCGTCAGACCGATCCAGTAGTCACCCGCCGTCAGATTGATGTTCAGACCCGAAGCGTGAACCTCCAGCCCGTTGGCACCCAGCGAGATATCCACCGCCACGGTCGTCCCGGCCGTCGGATCGTCACCGCCACCGGGCAGCGTGCCCGTCTTGGCGAAGATGTTCAGCGTCCCCGTCGCCGCACCGATGGGCCAGCTGCCAATGCCCGATGTGTAGTAGGTGATCACATCCGTGATCGTCACATCCGTCCCGAAACTCACATCGCTCACCATGTAGGTCGAAAAGCTCGGGAAGTCCCCGAAGTTCTGATCGACATACGCATTCCGCGCAGGATCCGGCTGCTGATCCCACAGCGTCGGACCGCGATCGATCCCCGCGATCGTCCCGTCGTTCAGCGGCGCCCCGGGCACGCCCGGCAGGATCTGCGCGCTTGCACCCGCAGCGACCGCCATCCCAGCAATCAACGCAATCTTCATCTCTCGGTCTCCTATGGACTCGTCCTCTCACTCCGAGGCATACACCTGCCACGGATCCTGTCTCCAACACCGACACTACCAGACTCCCACGCCCCGATGCAACCGAAAAAGACCCGAATCCGTGACCCCGCAAGCAAAATAGTGGAATATTGTGGCCAATCTTTCCCCATCTTCTCATTCCGCATCTCCGCATCCGCAGAACGCCCCGGGCAATCCTTTGCAGACAACCCGGTAAAGCCCCGGAAACCCACGCCCCCACACACATTGCCGACACCCTCCGCCCTCGCAGCACACCCCATCCACCCCACGGCGCTCCGGCTATCGTCCGCCCGGACCCACAGCGAGTACCCGACCATGGCCCGACAGGACCCGCGCACGCTGCGAAGCACCGTCGAACGCCTCATCCACGAGGCCCGCTACGACGAGGCCCTCCTCGCCGCCCGCCGACTGCTGGCCCTGACCCCGGGCGACGAGCACGCGATCGTCCTCGCCGCCACCGCCGAGATCAGCGCCTCGCGACCCTCCCAAGCCCGCGCCCGCCTCGAACGCGCCCTGCGCACCAATCCCGACAGCCCCCGCCTGACCCGCACGCTCGCCTCGGCCCTGCGCCTCGAAGGCCGCCCCGACGAGGCACTGGCCGCCTTCCAGCGAGCCCTCGAACTGGCCCCCGACGACCCCGTCACCCGCTGCGCCCTGGCGGAGATGCACCTGCTGACGGGCGATCCCGACGCCGCGATGCAGACCATCGATCCGCTCGTCGCCGCTGGGCACTGGGACATGAACAGCGCCATCATCTACGCCCGCATCTGCCTGGCGCTCCGCTGCGAACGCGACGCCCTCGAACCCGTCGAGCGCGTGCTCCAGACGCCCAACCTGCCCGTCTCGGCACGAGCCGAGCTCCTCTTCCGCCTCGGCGAACTGCGCGACCGCCTCAAACTCTATGACAGCGCCTTTGCCGCCTTCCGCGAGGCCAACCGCACGCTTCGCGTCTATCACGACCCGTCGGCGACCAGCCGGGCCATCGACGAGGCCATCGCCCACTGGACGCGCGAGGCCCTGGACGCCATGCCGCACAACGCGATCGACGCGTCGCGCGTCGTGCTCATCGTCGGGATGCCCCGATCGGGCACGAGCCTCGTCGAGCAGATCCTCTCGTCGCACCCAGACGCGTTCGGCGCCGACGAGCGCGGCTTCCTGACGCAACTGGCCATCGAGCTGGACCCGCCCGCCCCGGGACAGATCC
>WGEO01000061.1 GCA_015492715.1 Phycisphaerales bacterium
GGCCAGGGGAGATCCCGGGTAGTGGAAACATGGTTACACCCTCGCACAACTCATCCGGCGGTTCGCTGCAGGCGTGCAGGCGGGCGACATCGCGTTCCAGGGCGGCCTTGAGGTCGGCCTCTCCCGCCTGATGGGCTCGTGCCAGTTCGGTCGCCAGCGCGACGCCGACGGTCTCGCGTTCAGTCGGATGAATCCACCATGTGGCGTGCTGGAAGGCGTCGAGTCCTCGCGTGTGCTCGGGGCTGAATCGGGTCAGGAAGACATGGGTGATGTCCTCAGGGGTGATGCCCGCACGCTCGAACAGGCGAGCCGCGACGACCTGAGGCGGCAGGCCCGGGTCCACGAGGATGGCGCGGGATCCCTCCCGGATCAGGGTGGTGGTGCTGTGCCCCGTCCGCAGGGGTTCCTTCTCACCCCAGAGCGGGTGGAGGCTCAGGGTCCCGATGCTGACGACGCGCAGATCCACGGGCTGATGCTAGCGATCCAGGACGCGGACATTGCGTCTGCCGTCCAGCGGGCCGTGCCGGCGCAGCGACTGCCACCAGAGGCGAAGGCGGACCCAGGCGATGGTGAGCAGGGCGATGGTTCCCAGCACGATGAGCACGGGGATCAGCAGGATGAGCCCGAGGACGACGATCGCCAGCCCCGACAGCAGCATGAAGAACCGCTGGAGTGGGGAGGGGCGGACGATGATGATGCGATCGGGCTCGGGCATCGGGAAGATCCTAGGGGCGGGAGTCTCCTTGGGATTCGGGGCGTATGCATGTCGAGGGCGTGGGTTTGCGGCGCAATGGACAGCGATGGTGCGCCGGTCCACGGCGCGCCCCGTATGCGCGCATGGTCGTCCGTGTGCGGGTACCATCCGTGCGGTCATTCTGGAATGGAATCTGCACGATGAGCAACGCCACGGGACGGTCGGCGGCAGGTCGCCGCGCGTCGGGGTTCGTCCACCTCCACCTGCACAGCGAGTACTCGCTGCTGGACGGCGGCAACCGGATCGACGCGCTGGTGGAGTGGGTCAAGCATCTGGGCATGGACGCCGTGGCGGTCACGGATCACGGCAACATCCATGGCGCGGTGGAGTTCTACGAGAAGGCGCGGGCGGCGGGCGTCAAGCCGATCCTCGGGGTCGAGGCGTATGTGGCGCCCGGCGACCGGCGCGATCGCACCTACACGGGCGTGGCCGACGGCGGGTACCACCTGGTGCTCCTTGCGGAGAACAACGAGGGCTGGCGCAACCTGCTGCATCTGTGCAGCGAGGCGTATCTGACGGGATTCTACTTCAAGCCGCGGATCGACCGTGCACTGCTGCGCGAGCACCACAGCGGGCTCATCGCGATCAATGGGCACCTGGGCAGCGAGATCGGCGAGCATCTTCTTGCCTACGAGAACACGAAGGACGAGAGCGCCTGGGAGCGTGCGGTCGAGAGCGCCCGCTGGCACGCCGAGGTGTTCTGCGATGAGGGGACGGGGCCGCGGTTCTTCGTCGAGCTGCAGCACCATGTGCCCGAGCAGGTCGCGATCAACCCGCACCTGATCCGGCTGGCGCGCGAGCTGGACCTGCCCCTGGTGTGCGACAACGACGCGCACTTCATGCGGGCCGAGGACCACGACGCGCACGACACGCTCATCTGCATCTCGATGGGCAAGACCAAGGACGATCCGTCGCGTCTGCACTACTCGCCCGAGTTGTATGTCAAGAGCCCGGCCCAGATGCGCGAGATCTTCGAGACGCACTATCCCGATATCGGCGCCGAGGCATGCGACAACACCGTCCGGATCGCCGATCGCTGCCATGTCGAGCTGGACCTGGGCGCCAACCACGCCCCGATGGTGCGGGTGCGGGTGCCCGAGGACCTGCCGGCACACGACGACCCGTCCTTCGGGGGCGATCTGTCGGCCTGGTATCGCGCGTTTTCCTCACGGTTCGAGCTCGAGCCGTTCCATGTCGGCGAGGGCGTCGATGTCGAGGAGGTGCGTCGCGAGGGCGATCGTGCCCTGCGGATGCTGTGCGAGGCGGGCATGGTCTGGCGGTACGGCGCGCGGATTCTGGAGGCACGCCACGACCTCATCGAGGGCGAGGACGCGTGCGATGAGCATCGTCCGCAGGACGAAGACGCGCGCGACGCATTCGACAAGTGGGCACGCCTGAACCGTGAGCTGAAGATCCTGAGCGACAAGCTCATCAGCGCGTACTTCCTCATCGTCTGGGACTTCGTGAACTGGGGGCGCCAGCAGGGGATCCCCGCCAACGCGCGAGGGAGCGGCGTCGGGACCATGGTCGGGTATGTGCTCGGGCTCTCCAACGCGTGTCCCGTGCGCTATGGCCTGCTCTTCGAGCGGTTCACGGATCCGAACCGGAGCGAGTATCCGGACATCGACATCGACCTGTGCCAGGACGGACGCCAGCGCGTCATCGACTATGTGCGTTCCAAGTACGGGCATGTGGCCCAGATCATCACCTTCGGAACGCTCAAGGCGAAGGCGGCGGTCCGCGATGTCTGCCGCGTGCTGGGCGTCCCACTGGGAGACGCCGACCGCCTGGCGAAGATGATCCCCGATGCGCTGGGCACGACGCTGGACAGCGCGCTCAAGGAGAGCCGCGACCTCAAGAAGCGCTACGACGAGGACGAGACGGTTCGGCGGGTGATCGATACGGCCCGGGCTCTGGAGGGGCAGGCGCGCCACGCGGGTGTGCACGCCGCGGGCGTCGTGATCGCCAACACACCCCTGAACGAGATCGTTCCGCTGTATCGGCAGGCCCAGTCGCAAGAGCACGAGATCGTCACGCAGTGGGACGGGCCGACCTGCGAGCGGATGGGCCTGCTGAAGATGGACTTTCTGGGCCTGCGCACGCTGAGCATCATCGAGCGGTGCCGATCGCTGATCCGCGAGACGCTCTCGCCCGAGGCGATCCGGGCGGCGGTGGGGGTCGATGCGGACGCAGGCGATCCGCTGGACCTGGAGCGCCTGACCTATGACGACCCCCGCGTCTTCGCGATGTTCCAGCGGGGCGACACGACCGGCGTGTTCCAGTTCGAGTCCGCGGGCATGCGCCGCCTGCTGGCGGACATGAAGCCCGACCGGCTGGAGGACCTGATCGCCGCCAACGCTCTGTTCCGCCCGGGGCCGATGGACCTGATCCCCGACTACAACCGGCGCAAGCACGGGACGGAGCGTGTCCCCAGCGTGCATCCGATCGTCGATCGCTTCACACGCGAGACCTACGGCGTGATGGTGTACCAGGAGCAGGTGATGCAGATCGTCCACGAGCTGGGCGGGATCGACCTGCGTGAGGCGTACTCGCTCATCAAGGCGATCAGCAAGAAGAAGAAGGACAAGATCGCCAAGGCCCGCAGCGAGTTCATCGCGGGCGCGAGCAAGCAGGGTCTGAGCGAGGGCAAGGCGGCGGAACTCTTCGAGTTGATCGAGCGGTTCGCGGGCTATGGCTTCAACAAGAGCCACTCGACGGGCTACGCGATCATCGCCTACCAGACGGCGTACCTGAAGACCTTCTTCCCGCGCCAGTTCATGAGCGCCTTCCTGACCTACGAGAGTCAGGCCCAGAAGGTCAGCGACTGGATCCCCTATCTGGACGAGTGCAAGCGCACGCCGACGATCGATCCGCGGACGGGGCGGGTTCTCCGGCGGGGGATCGAGGTGGCGCCGCCCTCGATCAATCGC
>WGEO01000062.1 GCA_015492715.1 Phycisphaerales bacterium
AGAAGGGATTGAGACTCGGAGATCGAGACGCTGTAGGCGTCGCTGGTCGCCAGCCACCTACAGCGTTTCCCTGATGAAGAAGGGATTGAGACACCGAATACGAGTACCGACCACGCACGGAGGAGGACGGCGCCGAGGCCTACAGCGTTTCTCTGATGAAGAAGGGATTGAGACTCATCTCCGACCCACGCCGTGCCGTCTGCGTCGATGTCCCTACAGCGTTTCCCTGATGAAGAAGGGATTGAGATGGCGCGGGCTCGTTGATGTCCGGTGAGAGGGTGCGTCCAAAGAGATAGCGCGCAGGGGATTGGCGCAGATGCGCGAGCGCTGCGACGCGCTTCCCACAAACTCCTGCTTTCGTTCGCGATCGAGTTGGCTCGACAGGCTCGCAACCCCGATTGGATTCGGCTGGCGCACGGTCCGGCGTTGGCATCACGGACGCGCCGGCACGCGCCGGTGAGGAACGCCTGACCCGTGTCGGCACACGCATGGCACCCAGGCTGATGCGTCTCTGTATGGCGTGCGATGCGCCCCGTACCAGGTTCCATTCCCAAACTCTCGCGCGCAGAGGACCGCTGATTCCGGGTCGAGCATGCATGGGGGCGGGCGAATCTGCCCGCATCCGACCGGCTGCAGCGTTGTCATGAACCAGGACGCACGCGCATCTCAAGCATGCAGACAGCCCCCGGGGGTCGGTATCAGGACCTGGGCACCATTGGCACCTCGATCCATTCTGATGACCCCTGCAGGCCGTCTGAAGCGTCATCTTGGGGTCATGGCCCGGCGAAAGAGGGGGCTCGTCGAGCCTGGTCGAGTGGGTGGGCGCCCGGGACCCTGCAGAATCTCCGAGGATTGGCGCGCGAATTGCTTGTTCCGCTTCATATGCATCAGCCTTCCTCGGCGAGCGTGTTGCCCGGTCAGGCATTCGCCTCTCTGGCATGGGAGGCATGCGAGGAATGACACATAAGTGTGTCATGTTATGCACCGGCTACGCACATGTTCATCGTGGGGCTTGTGCGTTGAGGGGGCGACCGGGTATGGTACTATTCGTCCATTGGGTGTGTGTTGTGCAATGAAAAGCGTTTTCGTGGGGACATCAGGGGAGACGAGCGAGGACCGAGTTCTGGCCCGGGAGAGGCGATCCTCGGGGACAGAGACGCATCTCGAATGTCTGACTCTCGTCTTCGAGGCGACGCTGGCAGGCGTGGATCACGGGCTGCGCTACCTGGGGCCCACCCTTCGAGGCGCGTTCGGCCATGTGCTCAAGCGGATGGTCTGCGTGCGAGAGGATGGCCGGTGTGATATTTGTCGCATCCGTTCCAACTGTCCATATGCGTGCGTTTTCGATGGGGCGGCACCGATGGGGCGCAGCATTATGCGTCGCTACGATGCGGTTCCACAGCCATTCGTCTTGCTCGTAGCGCCGCCGGGCTCGTGGGATGGGCGCGAAGACGAGCTGCGATTCGGACTCCGGTTGTTCGGTGACGCATGCGAACTGGCGCCGTATGTGGTTGAGTCATTCATCCGGATGGGGCAGCGGGGGATCGGTCCGGCACGCGTCCCATACACAGTGCAGCGTGTCCTGAGCAGCAATGGTGAGGTAGTCTTTCATCGTGGGCGGTGTGGTCTGCATCTGCCGCGCGGCTCTTGTGTCCACGCGCGGCCGTTGCCGGGCGAATCGTGCACGGTCCGATGGCACTTTGAGACGCCGGTACATATCCGTACGCGGGGCGGGCTCGATCCGACACCCTCGGGCCTTGATCTCGTCTTGGCAGGGCGTCGTCGCTGGCGTCTCATGTCCTCTCTCCATGGGCGGGAGCAGGACGAATCCTGCGTGCATCTGGACGAGGATATGTTTCAGACAGTCAGAGTGGGGCTGCGCCCCTGGCATATCGAGCGGTTCTCGGGAAGGCAACGCCGGCGCATCCCGCTGTCGGGGGTGCTGGGGACGCTCGAGATCCATGGGCCGTGGCATCACGCGGGTTCCTGGATGGGGGTTGTAGAGACTGTGCATCTTGGGAAGTATGCGAGCTTTGGATTCGGTCGGGTACGCTGGGAGATCGTCTCATGAAGACGGTGACCGAGCTGAAGCCGCCCGCCAAGCGGATCGACGAGCGTGCGTGCCTGTTCGCGCTGGCCGGATTACTGCACGATGTCGGCAAGGTCTTCGAGCCGGCGAATGTCGAACTCGGCGATGCCGAGTTGCGACTCGAGCAGATGATCTGCCCGACCCAGAATGGGCGGAGCACACATCGCCATGTGCTGTATACGGCATACGCGTTGCACCACATCAAGAGCAACTTCGGCGGTGTAGACGCCGACAGGCTCTTTGCGATCGCGTGCAATCATCATCGTCCGTCCAGCGGTGTTCTGGACGAGCACATCCTGACACGGGCAGACTGGCTCGCGAGCGGGCATGATCGCCGAAAGGACCCCACGGGGAAGTCCTCGACGGTGACCGGGTTGGCGAGTGTGCTCGCGACGATTGGACGCGAAGGCGGGCAACCTGCAAGCAAGAACGCACAGCTCCCGACCGTCCCCAATCGCTTTGATGGCGACAGCATGTTTCCCCGCTCACTCCAGAGCATGGACGAGTATCGCGCGGCGTGCGGCAAGCTCGGCAGGAACCTTCTGGAAGCGCTCAGTCGGGACTGGGACAATCCAAAGGCGGCCGTCGAGGGGGTGCTCGCCGCTGAGCGTGCGCTGCTGTCCGGCGTGCCCGCGAGCAGATCATGGGATGAGATTCCCGATGTGTCGCTGGCGGATCACAACGCGGTTGTCGCTGCGTTCGCAGCGTGCCTTGCCATGCAGCACCGCGAGGGCAGTCTGGAGGTCGGGCAGATCAAGGGCAGATTCCGTCTGGTCGCGATCAATGTCGGCGGCATCCAGCGGTTCATCTTCCGCGTCATGCCGGAGGCCAACACATCCGAAACTGGCGAGAAGGGACGGGCCAAGCGGCTTCGCGCACGCTCCTGGCTGGTCAGCATGCTCGCGCACCTGGCAGCACGCCGGGTGCTGGATACCGTCGGCCTGCCCATGACCAACTGTGTCCTCGAAGCGGGGGGAAGGGCGCTGCTGCTGCTGCCGGCCTGCGACGAGGTCGACCGCAAACTCGACGAG
>WGEO01000063.1 GCA_015492715.1 Phycisphaerales bacterium
CCCCGGGCGAGGGCCGCAAGCCCATGACGGAGGCATTCATGAGCAGGTTCAACAGATTCAGCGCCCCGCCCCGCCCCAAGGTCCTCAAGACCGGCGCCGACGGCAGGCCCTATGTCGATTACAAGGATGTCGAGAACCTTCGCCGGATGATGAGCCCCAACGGTAAGATCTACGGCCGCAAGCGCCTGGGCACCTCCGCCCGCGAGCAGCGCCTCATCGCCCAAGCCATCAAGCGCGCCCGATTCATGGGCCTGCTGCCGTACACCAGCGCCACCCTCTGAACCCCATGCGCGATTACGCGCAGGCAGAGCGGGCCCTCACCCAGATCGATCCTGCCACGCATGACAGGCACGCCCGCATGCGCGCATGCTGCGACGCGATCTGGAACCACGCGCGCGGCTCGACCCGCCCGGTCTCATGGGTCGGCTTCTACGCCATCACACCCGATGCGTCGCAGATGGTCCTCCTCGAACGCCGAGACTCCCCCGCGTGCAGCCCCATCGCCCTCCACGGCGCCTGCGGCAGAGCGTGGCGCGACCGCAGCACGCTCATCGTCCGCGACATCCACGCCCTGGGCGAGCACTACATCGCCTGCGATCCTCGCGACGCCAGCGAACTCGTCATCCCATGCATGGAGAGCGACGGCTCCTGCTGGGGCGTCCTCGACCTCGACAGCCACGCCGTGGACGCCTTCGACGAGCACGACGCACGATCCCTGCACTCGCTCTTGGTCGCCTCGGCACTGACCAGCGGCGGTCTCCCGCCCCTCGTCTGCCTCTGAAGCCCCGCACAGGCACTTGCGGTCCGCCTGACTCAGAACGGCGCCTCACTGCGGATCGCGACCCGCCGCCCCGTGTCCGGATCGCGAAACACAAGCTCGCTGGCGTGCAGCATCAGGCGATCGCCGCTCGACGCGTCCCCGTACAGGCGATCGCCCACGATGGGCACGCCCAGCCCCAACTCGCTCGCCGCGTGGATCCGCAACTGGTGGCTCCTGCCCGTGATCGGCTCGAACCGCACCCGGGTGCGTCCGCCCTCGCGTCCCAGCACCCGCCAGCGTGTCGCCGACCACCGACCCGACTCGAAGCAGATCTTCTGCAGCGGGCGGTTGGGCCAGTCCTTGGCGATCGGGAGCTCGATCTCCCCGCACTCCCCCTCGACCTCGCCGTCCAGCAGTGCCTCGTAGGCCTTCTCGACTCGCCGCTTCTCGAACTGGATCGACAGGTTCCGATGCGCCTCGGGTGTCAGCGCCAGCAGCAGCACCACGGAGGTGTCCATGTCCAGCCGGTGCATCGTCATGGGGCCGCGAGCTTCCGGGAACATCGCCCGAACCCGCTCCCTCGCACAGTCCTCCAGCCCCGGACGCCGCCCCGGCACGCTCAGCAGCCCCGCGGGCTTGTCGATTGCCACCCACGACGCCCCCCGACCGAGAATCCGCAGCGGCACATCCGACGGTGGGGGGGCATACGAATACGATCCCACGGCTGACCTTCCCTCTTGCCCCGACCGGTTCACGGAGGAATCACCATGACATCCCGCCCAGGACCCATCGCCATTCTTGGCACCTGCGCCGCAGTCGCATCCGCCCAGCCATGGAGCGGGATCGAATCGCCCCTCCTGACCGACCATGTCCAACTCACCCACGCCGACCAGTTCTACAAGGCCGGCGAGGCCTACTTCGACCCCACGAGCTCATGGATCATCTTCCAGGCCATCCCCACGCCACCCGAGGGTGCCGAGCCCGATGAGCACTATTCCATGTATCTCGCGCCCCTGCGGCGCGACGAGGACGGGCGCATCACGGGTCTGGGCGAGGTGATCCGCCTCAGCCCCCCGGGCAGCGCCAATACCTGCGGCTGGTTCCACCCGACGATCCCGGGCGAGATCCTCTTTGCCTCCACCATCCACCCACCGACAACCGAGGATGTTCCCGGATACCAGCGCGACAAGAGCCGATACCAGTGGGCGTTCCCCCCGGGCATGGAGATCGTCCGTACGCGCATCGACGACACCGGCAGACCCGTCGAGGACCTCCAGATCGTCTTCGAACGCCCGGGCTACACCGCCGAAGGCTCCTATTCCCCCGACGGACGCTTCATCCTCTACGCCAATGTCATCTCGGAAAAGAGCACCCATGAAAAGGCCGACGCCGACATCTTCGTCTACGACACGAAGACCGGCAGGCACCACGCCCTCGTCCAGGCCCCGGGCTACGACGGCGGGCCGTTCTTCAGCCCCGACGGCAGGAGCATCTGCTACCGCTCGGATCGGGCCGGCAACGACCTGCTCCAACTCTACATCGCCGAACTCGAGTTCGACGACGACGGCGTCCCCGTCGCCATCCGTGCCGAGCATGCTCTGACCGACAACGACTGGGTCAACTGGGCGCCCTTCTTCCACCCCTCCGGACGCTTCCTCATCTTCACCGGCTCGGGCCCGTACCACGAATACGATGTCTACGCCATCGAGCTCGATCCGGAAAACCACTACGCCAAACCCCCGCACGAGCGCATCGTCCGGCGCGTCACCTTTCCCGGCGGCTTCGACGGCCTGCCCGTCTTCAACGCCGACGGCACCCTCATGATGTGGACCAGCCAGCGCACGCCCGAGGGCGAGGGCCGCGAGCGCAGCCAGCTCTGGCTCGCCCGCGTCAATCCCGACGCCATGGACCCGCAGGTCTGGACGGGCCCCCTGACCGAGCAGCAGGCCATCCAGGTCGCACGCACCGCCCTGGGCGAAGACCCCAACCGCATGATGGGCGTCGCCCGACGCGACGGCGTCAACTGGATCTACGAGGCCCGCATCATCAGCGGACAGAACCCGGGAATCGTCCGCGTGCTCGTCCGACCCGATGCCACGACGACCATCCTCTCCGACGCCGACAGCTGAGCCCTACTCGCCCAGCAGCGCGTCCAGCTCCGCGTCCACGGGGTTCTTCTTGCGACGCTCGTCCTCGGCCCGCTTCTTCTCGATCCGCTGATCCTCGGCGGCCTGCTCGGCGGTCTGCTCGACCGGGGCTTGGGCCGCCTCGGGTGCCTGCTCCTCAGCCGCCCCGTCCTTGCTCGCCGCCTCCATCCGTCGCTTGACCGCCTCGATCTTCGAGCGATCCGGCGCCAGCACGATGCTCGTCTGACGCCCCATCCAGCGGGGCTCCATCTCCACCTTCGAGATGTCGCTCAACTCCTGCGCAAACCGACGGAGATTGTCGATCCCCAGCTCCTTGTGCGCCATCTCACGCCCGCGGAACCGCTGCACGACCTGCACCTTGTGCCCGTCCATCAGGAACCGACGGGCCTGCTGGATCCGGATCTCGATGTCGTGCGGGTCGATCTTCGTGCTCCGACCCAGACGGATCTCCTTGAGCTCGCTCGAACGGCTCGACGCACGCGCACGCTGCTCCTTCTTGGATTCCTCGTACTTGTGCTTGCCGTAGTCCATGATCTTGCAGATCGGCGGACGCTGGTCCGGCACGATCTCCACCAGATCGAGACCGTGCTCCTGCGCAAGACGCAACGCCTCGCTCGTCTCCATCACCCCGATCTGCTCGTTGTCCGGTCCGATCACACGCACCGGACTCAGACGGATCATGTGGTTCACCCGCGTCCTGCGGACCGGGCCCGTGTCTCGATAGAACCTTCGCCGTGCGATCTCAACGCCTCCATCGCGCAGGCACGCTCCGCCCCCAGCACAGGCCACGCACCCGCTCAGACAAGAATCCACGCTGGACGATCCGCCGCCCGATCATGCCCGATACACGAGCACGCCCACTCGATCCGCACCATGCCGTCGCATCCGAATCACAGGCGTCAGGGCTCCATCGGCGGCCAAGGCGGGGCCACACCGGCCACGCAAGTCACACAAGATTACCACATCCATCGCCCCGGACAAGCCCCGAGAACACCAAAACCCCGCATTTCGTCGCAGATGGCCCACCCGCCGAGCCCTACATCGCAAGCTGGAGCAGATTGAACAGCACGCTCACGATCAGCAGCCCCAGCAGCGTCAGGAACAGCGGATCGCTCAGCACCGAGCGACGATCGGGCACCTCCTCCTCCCGGAGTTCCCCCCCCGCCTGGGCCTCGGCCTGCACCACCTCCGCCAGCGCAGACGGGTCCAGGACCTCCTTGTGCGCAATCGGAGGAACCTCCCCTCGCGCCACCGCGCGAAGGTCCGTCAGCAGATCCGCACACGACCGGTACCGATCCTTCACACGCTTGGCCATCATCATCTCGATGACCTCGCTGATCCCCGCGCTCAACTTCGGATTCACATGGTCCGGCGGGATCAACTCCGCCTTCAGATGCTTGTGCATCACGCTCGACGGGTTCTTCCCATCGAACGGCACATTCCCCGTCACCATGTGGTACAGCGTCGCTCCCAGCGAGTAGATGTCCGCCGCAGGACCGATGTCCGTGTCCCCACGGATCTGCTCCGGGCTGATGTAGTACGGCGTCCCGAATGCCTTGCCGCTCTCGGCCTCGGCCGCCTCCTTGTCGCTCATCGCCCGCGCAAGGCCGAGGTCCGCCAGCTTCACCACCCCGTCCTTGCTGATCATGATGTTCTTCGGCTTCACATCACGATGAACCAGACCACGCTCGTGCGCGTGCTGCAACGCCTCGGCGACCTGGATCGCGATCTCCACCGCCTCGGACTCGCTGTACCGCTTGTGCTTGACGATGTCGTCGTACACCGTCCGACCGTCCACATACTCCATCACGAAGTAGTGGTAGTCGCCGGCCTTGCCCACATCGTACGCCTGCACGATATTCGGATGGTTCAGGCTCGCCGCCGCCCGACCCTCCGCGTAGAAACGCTCTACGAACTGCGGATTCGAGCCGAACTTCCGCGGCAGAATCTTGATCGCAACCTCGCGATCCAGACTCAACTGCTTGCCCTTGAACACCGTCGCCATCGCGCCGGCGCCAAGCTTGCCCAGCAGCTTGTACCCCGGAATCGTCTGGCCGCTGCGCTCGGCCTCGATGATCTGCCGAAGACGCGCAATCTGGCGACGCGTCACAAACTCGCTGTCCACCAGCGCCTGCGCAAGCGATCGTTCCGACGGATCACTCCGCGACTTCTCCAGACACAGCTGCACCTCCTCGGCCGTCGCAAGCCCCGTGTCCACCACCAGACGACCGATCAGCGTGTCGAGATTCGTCCCCTCCTTCGCAGCCTGCTGGATCGACCGCTCGACCTCCTCCACGCTCGGCTCGGATGCCCCCGAGCCCGCAAGAGGAACCGTCTTGCTCGGATCCTGCAATGGCTGGTCGCCGCTCATGAGCCCCGATGATACCTCACCATCCGAGCCGACCATCGGCCCGTCAACGCTACTGGTGCGGCAAGGATCTGTCAATCGCCCCTCAGACATCGATACTGCCC
>WGEO01000064.1 GCA_015492715.1 Phycisphaerales bacterium
CTCGGAACCAGGGGGGAGGGGGGTGTTGCGAGAAAATATGCGGGGAAATTGCCGAGATAATAACCCCACAAATAATAGGGTTAATTGACAGCCCCAGGTATCAATGACTTATCATCCGCACCATGTCCAAGATCCTGTCCGACATGCGGTCCTACGAGTACCTATTAAAAGGACTCGGTAACGGGAAGAAGCGCAAGTACGTAGAACTTCGTACGAAGGGCGCCCTCCCTCTGCCCGCCGCCCGGCAAGCGGGGTTCCCAGACCCGTTGAAGGCGGCAGAACGCATGGAGAAGGACCTCGAGGTGCGTACGGCGATCGAGTACGGCGTGCGAGTTTCGGCGCACGAAGCACGAGTCACGAGGGACGACGTCATCGCCGGTCTGAAGGACGCCGTCGCCATGGCCACCACGGCATCTGAAATGGTGCAGGCATGGCGCGAGATCGGCAAGCTGATCGGCGCTTACGAACCCACCCGCATCGAGCTGTCAGGCCAGATCGACCACAACACCGTGACCGAGCTCCCCGACGAGAAGCTGCTGGAGCTGGCCGCCATCGACGGGGAATTCCTGGTCCTGGACGACGAGACGGATGACGTCCAGCACTGACGACGCACTGATCCTGGACGACCTGGACCCGAGCGCGATCGCCGTCGGCCGTGGCCGCCGGACGTCCAAGGTCCATACGCTGGATAAGGTGACTCAGCAGGTGCTCGATAAGCCGCCGGCCAAGCACTTGGCGGCCAAGGAGCTGGCCGCCCGGGAGCTGGCCCGACGCCACTTCCTTCCCTTCGTTGTGCGCACCCACCCGGGCTACATCGTGGAGTGGTTCCACGAGGACCTCGCGGCTCGTCTCGAGCGCTTCGTACGTCGTGTCGAGAACAAACAGTCGCCCCGCCTGCTCATCTCGGTCCCGCCCCGCCGTGGCAAGTCTCAGCAGGCGTCCAAGGCCATGCCCGCGTGGTTCCTGGGACGAAACCCGAGGGGTTCGATCATCGCCACGACGCACTCGGACGACCTCGCCAATGACAACTCCCGGGACGTGCTCGACATCTTGAAGAGCACGGCCTATCAGACGGTGTTCCCCGACCTGCAGCTGCACAAGGATAACAAGGGTGCGACGGGCTGGCGCACTACGCAGGGCGGGCGATATAAGCCGGCCGGCGTGGGCAAGGGCATCTCGGGCCGGGGCGCGGACATCTTCCTCGTGGACGACCCCCACCGGGACAAGGACGCGTACTCGCCCGCGGTGCGGGATGCGATCTGGCGGTGGTACAAGTCATCGGCGCGTACGCGTCTCATGCCCGGGGGCGGTATGTGCGTGATCCAGACCCGCTGGGTGAAGGACGACCTGATCGGCCGCCTGATCGAGGAGGAGGGCCTGATCGAGGACGGCGGGGAGTGGGAGTACATCTGCTATCCGGAGGAGGCGATCGAGGATGAGTACCGCCTGCCGGATGGGCGGATCGTCCACGAGCCGATGGACGGGGCCAAGTTGCTGCGGCGGAAGGGCGAGTGCCTGTCGCCCAAGCGCTACCCGCCGGAGAGTAACCTCGAGCACAAGCGCGACCCGGTGACCTGGGCGGCACTCTACCAGCAGAACCCGGTCTCGGGCGAGAGCGCGATGTTCGACGAGGGGATGTTCCCCGGGTATACGACGCTGCCCAGTGACCTGCGGCGGTACAGCACGTGGGACCTCGCGGTGGGGCAGCAGGACCGCAACGACTGGACCGTCGGCGTGGTGTTCGGGGTGGATCCGGAGAATACGATCTACATCATCGACGTGTTGAGGCAGCGCATCGCGCCGGATGATCTGGTCGATCTGATGATCGACACGCACCTGGAGCATCGTACGGAGCTCGACGGGGTGGAGAAGGGGCACATCCAGATGTCGATCGGGCCGTTCTTCGAGACGCGGCTCGTAGAACGCCGCGTGTATGACATGGTGCTGACCCCGATGCCGACGGGTAACCGGGACAAGATCGCCCGGGCGCGGTCGATTCAGGGGCGGATGCGGCAGGGCAAGGTGCTGTTCGACCGCAATGCGGCGTGGTTCGACCAGCTCAGGCAGGAGATGCTGGACTTCCCGGCGGGTAAGCACGACGACGTCGTGGACGCCATGGCCTGGGTCGGTCTGCTGCTGGATGAGATCGGCCGGCAGGCGCCGCCACCTCCGAAACGACGCACGCAGTCCTGGCGCGACAAGCTCAAGACCGGAGCGCGGAGGAAGAAGTCGTGGCTCGCAGCCTGATGCAGCCCCACGAGGTTATGACTATGGTGCGCCACTATGGCTGATATCGAGAATCAGGTGGCGGTCGCCCACGACAACTGGGTGGCGTTCAATGAGGCGTGGGCGTCGACCGAGCACGATGAGTATGTCGAGCTCGCGGACAAGTGCGATGAGTTCTATGTCGGGAATCAGTGGGACGACGCGACGCTCGAAGCACTTGGTGACCGCCCCGCCCTGACGATTAACCTCGCACTGCGTACGATCAACGCGATCCTCGGGCATTATTCGACGTCCCGGGCGGATATCGTCTTCAAGCCCAAGCGCGCTGGAGCCACTGAGCAGCAGGCACAGACACTGACCCGGGTCGTCGAGTCGATCCTCGACGAGAATGCGTTCGAGCACCTGGAGAAACAGGTGTTCAGCGACGGGATCATCGACGACCGCGGGTATTTCGACGTCCGGATGGACTTCGAGGGCAACGTGCTGGGCGAGGTCAAGATCACCGCACGCGACCCCCGCACGGTGATCTTGGATCCTAACGCTACGGACTACGACCCAGCGACGTGGACGCAGGTCATCGTCACCGACTGGTACAGCCTGGACGACATCGAGCAGCTCTATGGGGCCGACAAGGCCGAGCAGCTGCGGAACTACGCCGAGATGGGGAGGACCTACGGGACGCGGTCGATCCGCTTCGGCGAGCCGCGCACTGAGCGCACGCAGTCGCAGGCAGAACAGAAGCGGGTCCGCGCTGTGCGCGTCGTCGATCGGCAGTACCGCCGGCTGGCCATGGTCCGCGAGTTCGTCGACCTGACCACCGGCGACACCCGCCCGGTACCCCAGCACTGGGACGAGGCCCGGATCGCATCGGTCAAGAAGATGTATGGGCTGGCGGTGCGCAAGCGGATGGCCAAACGTGTACGCTGGACGGTGACGGCCGACCACGTGGTGCTCCTGGACGAATGGAGTCCCTACGATGAGTTCACCATCGTGCCGTTCTTCCCGTACTTCCGTCGCGGCAAGCCCGCCGGGGTGATGCGCCAGTTGATCAGTCCGCAGGAGCAGCTCAACAAGACCGAGAGCCAGAACCTCCACATCGTCAACACCACGGCGAACAGCGGGTGGGTCCTGGAGGAAGGCGCCCTGGCCAACATGACCGAGGATGAGC
>WGEO01000065.1 GCA_015492715.1 Phycisphaerales bacterium
ACATGATCGATGCCACCCTCCACGAGGACGAGCAGCGCCTCGACGCCCACATGACCGTCACCTACCACAACAACTCCCCCCACACACTCTCCTACATCTGGATCCAGCTCGAACAGAACCTCTTCCGCACCGACTCGCTGGGCACCCGCAGCCGATCGCCCGGCGGGGTCATGCGCGAGATGGAAGAGCCCTTCGACGGCGGCTACGAGATCCAGTCCATCACCACCGAGGCCGGCGAGCCGCTCGAACTGGCCGTCTACGACACCCTCGCGCGATTCGACCTGCCCCGCCCCCTCGCACCGGGCGAGACCTTCACCTTCAAGATGGCCTACTCGTTCATCATGCCGCCCTATCTCCGGCGCATGGGCGCAGAGAAGGTCGAGCAGGGAACCATCTTCGAGTACGCCCAGTGGTTCCCCCATGTCTGCGTCTACGACGATGTCTCCGGCTGGAACACCCTGCCGTACCTCGGCACGGGCGAGTTCTACACCAACTTCGGCTCGTACGATGTCAGCATCACCGTCCCGCACGACCACATCGTCTCGGCGACCGGCGTGCTCACCAACCCCGAGGAGGTCCTCACCGACGAGCAGCAGTGGCGACTCCTCGCCGCCTCCGTCTCCGACGAGACCGTCTGGATCATCGAGCCCGAGCGCGTGGGGACCCCCTCCACACGCCCGCCGGGCGATCAGCCCCTGACCTGGAAGTTCCACGCTGACAATGTCCGCACCTTCGCCTGGGCCTCCTCGCCCGCCTTCATCTGGGACGCCTGCAGCGCGAGCGTCACCGACGACGACGGCACCAAGCGACGCGTCCTCTGCCAGTCCTTCTATCCGAAGGAAGCCACCGCCTGGATGCCCGACGCGCCCGACGGCGGCTCCAGCCAGTATGTCAAGCACGCCATCGAGTTCTACTCCGACTGGCTCTACCCCTATCCCTACCCCGTCATGAGCAACATCAACGGACCCGAGGGCGGCATGGAGTACCCCATGATCGTCTTCTGCGGCTCGCGACGCGGACGCGGACCCTTCGGCGTCACCGACCACGAGGTCGGGCACACATGGTTCCCCATGATCGTCAACACCGACGAACGACGCCATGTCTGGATGGACGAGGGCTTCAACACCTTCATCAACGGATACTCCGGACGCGCCTTCCGCGAGAAACTCGCCAGGATGAGGGGCGAGGAGCCGGACGAGTCGCGTTCCAACAGCCGCGGCAGACGCGCCGCATCCAGACGAGCCTCCCAGCCCATCGCCACCGCGCCCGATGTCATGCGCGGACGCAACCTCGGCATGCTGGGCTACGGCAAGACCGGCCTGGCCATGACCCTCCTGCGCGAGCAGGTCCTCGGACCCGACCGCTTCGACCGGGCCTTCCGCGAATACATCCGCAGATGGGCCTTCAAGAGCCCCCAGCCCGCCGACTTCTTCCGCTCCATGGAAGACGGCGCCGGGGCCGACCTGGACTGGTTCTTCCGCGAGTGGTTCTACGAGACCGGCATCCTCGACCTGGGCATCGACGATGTCGAGATCGACGACGACACCCTCTCGTTCGTCGTTGTCTCCTACGCCGAGCAGGTCATGCCCGTCGAGGTCGAGATCGCCTTCGACGACGACACGAGCACGCGCGTGCGCATCCCCGTCCAGGCTTGGTTCAGCAGCAACCGCAAGCGTGTCCGCCTCCCGCTCGAGGGGCGAACCGTGGCCCGCATCAGCGTCGATCCGGAGGAGGCCCTCCCCGACGCCGACCGCGACGACAACACCTGGAAGCCCGAGGCCGACCAGCCCGCATCTCAGCCGGCCCCGTAGGATCGACCACCGACCGGCGCTCGTCCTGCGCCGGGCCCGCTCCGTCCACAGGGGGGAATCTCGATGTCCGAGAACACGGTCGAGTGTGATGTCGCCATCATCGGCGCCGGCCCCGTCGGGAGCACCTGCGCCACCCTGCTGCGCAAGTACAACCCCGACCTGCGCGTCGTCGCTATCGAGAAGGAGGTCTTCCCGCGCGAGCATGTGGGCGAGAGCCTCCTGCCCGTCATCATGCCCATCCTCCACGAGATGGGCGTCTGGGACGACATCGAGCGGGCCAACTTCCCCGTCAAACTCGGCGCGTCGTTCACCTGGGGCAGAGACCACGACCGCTGGGACCTGGACTTCTACCCCGTGGAGCTGTGGAAGGACGAGCCGCGACCGGCCCGCTTCGAGGGCCAGCGCCGCTACACGGCCTTCCAGGTCGAGCGGGCCATCTACGACGACATCCTCAAACGGCATGCCCAGTCGCTGGGCGCGACCGTCCTCGAGGGCGTGCGTGTCGAGCGGGTCGGGCGCGACGGCGATCGCGTCACGGGCCTGGACCTGAGCACGGGCCAGACGGTGCGGGCCCGCTGGTATGTCGACGGCTCGGGGGTGGTGGGGATGCTCCGGCGGGCGATGGAGGTCCCGCGATGGGAGCCCGAGGAACTGCGCAACATCGCCATCTGGGACTACTGGGAGAATGCCCAGTGGGCGGTGGAGATCGGCACGGGGGGCACGCGCATCCAGGTCCGCAGCCTGCCCTACGGATGGATCTGGTTCATCCCCGTGGGCGAGACGCGCACCAGCATCGGGCTGGTCTGTCCCAGCGCGTACTACAGGGACACGGGGCTGAGCGTCGAGGAGATCTATCACAAGGCGTTGGGCGAGCAGGAGGAGATCCGCGCGCTGCTGGAGGGCGCGACGCAGCGCGGCGACATCCGCTCGTGCAAGGACTGGTCGCACTTGGCGGATCGTCTGGTGGGCGAGAACTGGTTCCTGGCGGGCGAGAGCGCGGGGTTTGCCGATCCGATCCTGTCGGCGGGGCTGAGCCTGGCGCACGGCTCGGCGCGTGACGCGGCGTACACGATCCTGGAGCTGGAGCGGGGCGAGCTGGATCGGGACTGGCTGCTGGGGCGGTACAACGATCGGAATCGGCGGAACATCGAGCAGCACATCCGGTTTGCGCAGTTCTGGTACTCGGCGAACAGTTGTTTCACGGATCTTGCGGAGCACTGCCGGCGGATCGCGTCGGAGGCGGGGCTTCGGCTGAATCCGCGTCAGGCGTGGCGCTGGCTGAGCCAGGGGGGGTTCTCGACGGAGCAGGCGGGGCTCGCGAGCGTGGGATCGTTCGATCTTGCCAGCGCCAAGCAGTTGCTGGAGCGGTTCGACGAGCGCGGGCGGAAGGTCGGGATGCTGATCGACGGCAAGAACACCTTCCGGCTGAACCTGGCGCACGCGACGAAGTCGACGACGGGCGTGCTGCGCGACGGTCGGATCGTGATGGCCGACAGTTACGAGCGCGGCGGGCGGACGCTGGTGGTGACGGGCGTGACGGGTGCCGTCGTGCGGGCGCTGGAGCAGGCCAGCGAGTTCGGGGCGATCCGGCGGCTGCTGACGGGGTTCTTCCGGAGCGTGGGAGAGGACCCGGATCGGGGGCTGAACATGGCGGTGCAGGCGCTGGAGGTGATGGTCGAGGAGGGGTGGGTGCTGGCGAGTTACGACAAGAAGTACCCGCGTCTGCAGGTGCGGTTCGAGGGCTCGCACCAGATGCGATCGAGCGAGGAGGGTCGGCGGGCGCTGGAAGAACGCGGGGGCGAGATCCGCTTCGTCTTCCGCGTGTAGAGGCGACCGGTGCCACGGCGCGCAGGAGTTGCGAGGCGGCCTTGCGGGCGGTCTCGGCGCGTCTGCGGCGTTCGGCGGGCGGGGCGCCCTCGTCGATGGGGTTGGTGGCGATGTGCGCCAGACGGGCC
>WGEO01000066.1 GCA_015492715.1 Phycisphaerales bacterium
CTCTTGGTCAACCCTGCCAGCGTGCCGAAGCCCCAGAACGCCAGCGCACCCCCCGCGCCCGAACGCCCTTGCCTGCGTGCCTGCCAGGCCAGGAATGTGCCGCTGGCCGCAAGCGCCACGAACAGACAGAACAACGGATCGGTGCGCGCCAGATGCACCATCTTGAACGCCCAGGTCGAGCAGCAGAAACTCAACGCCGCGAACACCCCCGCCCACGGCCCCAGCACCCGCCAGCCGAGATGCAGGACCACCAGCGCCGTCCCCGCGATCCCGATCGCCGTGGGCAGGTACACGCTCAGGCGGGTCACGCCCCCGGTCCCATGCGATGTGATCGCGACCAGCCACGGGTACACGGGCGGCTTGGAGGCGATATCGCCCGTCGAGTCCGTCTGCACGACCCATCGCCCGTGCAGATACACATCCATCGCGTACTGCACGGGTCGCTCCTGATCGAGGTCCATGAGTTTCCACGGACCCGCCAGGCGGATCGCAAACACGACACCCACGAGCACCAGCACACCCAGCGACGCCGCGAGCAGTCCCCTCACAGCTCGACCGCCACGCCCTCGGGACCCGCATTCAGCACGCGGCTGGTCCCCAGCAGGCCGTCGAAGCCCCACGAGTCGTGGATGTGCCCGCAGACGACCAATACCGGATCGCATCGCTCGATCGCCTCTCGCAGCGCGACGCTGCCCACATGCTCGCCCGCGCTGGTCCGATCGCCCGCGCCCTGCGGCGGCGAGTGCGAGACCAGCACACACCCCCGGGGCATCGCCGCCAGCAACGCCCGCGCCTCGTCCTCGCTCAGATCCCAACTCCACGCGCCGAACGGCGTGATCGGCACGCCCCCGCCAAGCCCGAAGAAATCCTGTCCCTGGATCCGCACGCCCTGCCCGTGCAGCACATGGGCCCCATCCCACGACGCCCGCTCGACGCTCTGGCGGAGTTCCTCGAGTGTCTCGTTGTTGCCCGCCACGAGCACGCACGGGGCGGGCATCTCCCGGAGCACCCCGACGACCTCGTCCAGTCCGCGATGCATGGTGCACAGGTCGCCGGCGATCACGACGACATCGACGCCCGCGCTTCGCTGCACGAGGCTCCGTGCCCGCGTCAGATCACGATGAAGATCGCTCGCCGCCAGGATCCGCATGCCCGATCATTGGACCCTTGCGACGCTCCGACACCCTCATCCCCGATCGATCCCCGTCCCCTCGCTGACCGGGCTGAACAGGTCGTAGATCAGCGTGTCCTCGAGTGCCTCGGCTCCGTGGGGCACATCCGCGGGCAGATGCAGCACCTCGCCCGCCCCCAGCGTCACCTCGCACGACCGCTCGCCCTCGCCGATAATGAAGCGGATCCGCCCCGCCATCACCATCGCGATCTGCTCGTTCGCGTGGTGATGGACAGGCACGCGAAAGCCCCGGGCCAGGCGAACCTCGGAGACCATCATCTTCTCGCCGATCACGCGCCTGCGTCGCACACGCTCCATCGGGGCGTCCTCGCCCAGTTCCGCCCAGCAATACACGCGCGCGTCCATCCGGGATTCCTTCCGACTGCGCTAGGCCGGGCTTGCAAGCCCCGGCGGCAGGTCGCCCTCGCCCTCGACCTCGTCCCCGCTCCGGGGCGTCAGGCGGTCCTTGTCGCCCCCCGGCGCCTCGGTCTTGCGCTGCGTCTGCCGGCGGGCCTTCTCCAGCAGATCGCTGACGCTGGGCTTGTGCAGAGCCTCGCCCCGCACGAGCCGCTGGACCTCCTCGGCACTGAGCGTCTCGTACTTGACCAGCGCCTGAGCCACTCGCTCGACAGCGTCCCAGTGCTCATCGAGCAGGCGCTTCGCGTCCTCGTACGCCTCGTCCACGAACCGCCGGATCTCCTCATCGATCAGACGCGCCGTCTCCTCGGAATACTCGCGCTCGGGGATGAACACCTCGCGCCCGTCCTCGCCCGCATAGCGCACGAAGCCGAGCTTCTCGCTCATCCCCCACTCCAGCACCATGACCCGCGCAAGGTTCGTCACCTGCGCGATGTCCATCGCCGCCCCGCTCGATGCGTCCTGCATCGCACGCTCCTCGGCGATCCGACCCCCGCACAGCACGCGCATCGTCGCACGCACCCACCGGCGGCTGATCGTCATCCGGTCCTTCTCGGGCAGGCTGAAGGTCGCCCCCCCGGCCTCCCCACGCGAGATGATCGTGACCTTGTGCAGCGGGTCGGCGTCTTCCAGCAGCACCTGGAGCACCGCGTGCCCGGCCTCGTGGTAGGCCGTCAGGCGATTCTCCTCCTCCTCTCGAACCCGGCTCTTCTTGGCCCGCCCGAAACGCACCTTGTCACGAGCCTCCTCCAGATCCTCCTGCTCGATGAAGTCCTTGTTCTGGAGCGTCGCGCTGATCGCCGCCTCGTTGATGATCGCCGCAAGGTCCGCCCCGCTGAAGCCCGGCGTCATCTTCGCCAGCTTCTCGAGGTCCACATCCGGACCCAACTTCACCTTCTTCGCGTGCACCTGCAGGATCTGCAGACGCCCCTTGACATCCGGCGGCGGCACCGAGATCTGGCGATCGAACCGCCCCGGACGGATCAGCGCCGGGTCCAGCACATCCGGACGGTTCGTCGCCGCCACCACGATCACCCCGTCGGCGGGGCTGAATCCGTCCATCTCGACCAGGATCGCGTTGAGCGTCTGCTCGCGTTCGTCGTGCCCGCCCGTGCTGAATCCGCTCCCGCGCCGGCGCCCCACCGCGTCGATCTCGTCGAGGAAGATGATGCTCGGCGCACTCTCCTTGGCCTGCTTGAAGAGATCCCGCACCCGGCTGGCCCCCACGCCCACGAACATCTCCACGAAGTCCGAGCCGCTGATCGAGAAAAACGGCACATCCGCCTCGCCCGCGATCGCCTTGGCGAGCAGTGTCTTGCCGCACCCGGGCGGACCCGTCAGCAGCACGCCACGGGGAATCCGCCCCCCGAGCCGTGTGAACCGCTTGGGACTCTTGAGAAACTCGATGATCTCGGCGACCTCCTCCTTCGCCTCGTCGATCCCGGCGACATCGGCGAAGGTCACCCCCGTCATCTCTTTCGTGAAGGTCTTGTGCCGGCTCTTGCCGAAGTTCCCCAGCATGCCCCCGCCCGCCGCCGCGTTGCGCATGCCGCGCGCGATCAGGAACCACAGCAGCCCGATGATCAGGATCAGCGGGCCGAAGGTCAGGATGAACGGCATCCACTGGCTCGGCGCCCGGCTCTCGTAGCGACCGCCCGTGATCTCGTGCACCTCACGCGACACCACATCCTTGTTCGCGTCGTTGAACTCCACCACGACCAGCGACGCCTCGCCGTCGGCACCCGCCTTCTGGTGCGCCGTCACGCTCGTCGGACGCAGCACCACACTGTCCGGGTCGATCTCGCCCGACTCGTACAGGTTCCGGAACTCCGCGATCGTCACCCGACGGCCCGCACCCGGCGAGTTGATCAGCATCATCGCCAGGATCACCAGCAGCACCACCAGCACGATGCCGAAGATCCCGCGGCTGGGCTGCTGCTGCGCCGATCCCTTCCCGGGCTGCTGCTCGCCCTCGCGCCGTCGTTCGTCGGATCCGTCCCGCTCTGCCATCGAAGTCCTTCCTCACCGGCGTCCCGACAGGCTCTCATCGGCAGCCGGCACGCACTCGCCCACCCTTCCGCAGGGTTTCAGCCCACAACCGTAGCGCCGCGAGCCCCCTGAGGTTCGCAAACCCCAACGAAACCCGGACGAACTACCACGCGCTCCGCATCTCGTCGACGATCCGCCTCGCCGTCGCACGGATCGCGTCGAGCTGCCCGACCTCCATCCGCTCGCCCACACCTCGCGCCGGGACGAAGGTCCCCAGCCCCTCCAGCGACATGCGCCGGGCCAGCACCTCACCCGTGCTCCCACGCGTCCAGTCGAAATCCACGCTCAGCTGGAGCGTCGCCTCCTGCGTCAGCCCCACGCCGGGCGTCCGGCTCAGGCGCCCATAGTCCGCCCGCTGGATCACACCCGTCAGCACCGTGTCCGCTACATCGGCATCCGTCACACGCCACGGCGTGCGTGCCTGAATCTCCTTGATCACCGCCTCCGTCAGCGCAACCTCCAGCCCGACCTCCTGCGTCCGATTCTCGAAGATCTCCACCCCCACCGTCCGGATGCTCTCGTCGAAACTGGACTCGATCATGTACCCGCCGACGGATCGGCACCCGCCGAGCCACGACAGCCCCACCACGCCCAGCGCCAGACCCAGGAACCGCACCATGGCGCGACTCATGACCCCGTTCCTTCCCGCGAACCCGCCCAGCCACGCGAGGCGAGGATCTCCCGCGCCCGCTGGGCCGCCACCGACCTCGGATGCCTGGCGATCAGCCGCCGGAGCGTGAACCGCGCAGACACCTCGTCGCCCGTGCGCAGATACCAGCGGGCCTGTTCGAGCACCTGCGCCGCCAGCGACTCGTCCAGGCGCGCCTCCAGCGCCTCGCTCAGCCCCGTCTCCTGAGCCTCCAGCGGAAACCGCTCGCGAAACTCCTCGATCAACTCGTTCGCCTCGATCAGCCCCGACGCGTCGTAGCGCGGCCCCTTGAAACGGGCCACATTCGCCAGGATCCGCCGGAGCATCGCCCGCTTGCGGTGCACACTGTCCGGATAGTTGATCAGGAACAACTCATAGGCCTCGCTGGCCATCTCCATGTCGCGGATCCGGAAGTAGTAATCCGCCAGCTCGATCCCCGCCCGCTCCGCCGCCAGGCTCCCCGGCAGACGCTCCTGCACGCGGATCAGCAGCTCCTCGGCGAGCTTCTTCGCCGATCCGAGGCGAAACAGCCCGAAGAAGATCCGCCGACGCTTGCCGTGGGCGTAGTCGATCGCGATCTCCAGTTCCCGCTCGACCGCGATGCGATACTCCTCCGAAGCCGGGTAGCGATTGATGACCTCCTCGTAGTCGAACAGGGCCTGATACTCCCGACCCGCCGCCGCCTTGGCATCGCCCAGCAGCAGCACCGCGGTCGCCCGCCAGGGGCTGTCCGCTGGCAGATCGTCCACGAGCCGCCTCGCCAGCTCGCGTGCACGCGACGCCCTGCCCATCGCCAGCAACCTGCGGACCTCTGCGATGCGATACTCGACGGTACCTGCCTCGGGCGCCTGCGTCTGCACCCACGCCCCGTCACCGCCCAGCTCCAGCGTCGTGGACTGGCCCATCGCGGGCACGGCGAGCAGACACAGGCCCAGAAGGATCCATCGGATCATGCCCGAGCATATCGCCCCGGGGCGATCGACGCCCGCCACCACCCTCACCGGACCCGGGAAGACGATCAGTACCTGCGCACCACGCCCTTGACGATCCCCTGCACCTGGACATATTTCACGCGGATCGGCTCATACTCGGGGTTCGCCGGCTGCAGGCGGATGTGATCATCCTCTTTATAGAAACTCTTGAGGGTGGTCGAGCCGTCCGGGAGCAGCGCCACGACCCGATCGCCGTTGCGCGCCACCTGTGTC
>WGEO01000067.1 GCA_015492715.1 Phycisphaerales bacterium
GGCGAGAAGCGCGTGGAGATCGTTCCGCCGGACCCGCTGGGCGAAGTCGGCAGCGGGTGGGAGAAACTCGCCGGCGAGCGGATCCGGGGCGTGGACCTGACGGTGGGCGAGACCTGAGGAAAGGGCTCCCGGGGCTAGGAGCCTTGGGGGCAGTCGCGCGGATCGCTCGCGGGAGAGCTGGGTGGGAGCCGGTAGCGGAAGTCGAAGTCGACCCAGTTCGTCTCGTCGCCCATGACCTCGGCACGCACGAACGATGCATGCCCGTCCATGAAGAGGATGTTGGCCCCCTTGCCGTGCCGAAACGGCTCGGTCCGGCGGGCCGGGCTGTCCAGGCGGACATGGGCCCCGTTGTTGGCGCGGGCGTCGTAGAAGACGGCGACACGCCAATTGGTGGCATTGGGCGGATAGACGATGCGCTGATAGGCGCCGCTGTCGTCGGTGGTGTAGCCCGTCAGGTAGTAGACAACGCTGGGAAACGGCAGGGCATAGCGCTTGGTCGCCGGCTTGAACGACTCCCACTCGGGATCGCCTGCCTCGTTGCGGATGAAGCCCATCCCGTTGTTGACATAGTGGATCTTGTGCCCGTCGCGGTCCGGGCGTGCCGGGTCGCGGTAGTAGGCCGCGTCCTCGAACCAGTCGTTGCGGATCGCCTCCCAGGTCTTGCTCCCGTCGATGTAGGGGCGATAGCCCAGCGCCCACGGCATCGAGAATCGGTCGTCCTGCCGGCAGGCATAGCCCCCCGCCTCGCGGATGATGTATTCGTCGAACTCGTCGGCGTAGAACTGCTGGGCCATGCCGATCTGGCGCTGGTTCGAGAGGCACTGGACGGCACGCCCCTGCTCGCGACCGCCGCGCAGCGCAGGAAGCAGGATACCGATCAACACCGCGATGATGGCGATGACGATGAGCAGTTCGATGAGCGTGAAGGCTCGTCCCATCCTGACGGGTGTGCGCATCGTCATGACCCTCGCGGGCAGCGCCCCGGATCGCCGGGCGAGCTGGGCGGGAGTTGGTAGCGGAAGTCGAGGTCGATCCAGTTGGTTTCGTCCGTGAGTTTCTCGAACCGGACCAGCGTCGCATGCCCGTCCATGAACAGGACATTGGCGCCGTTGCCGTGGCGTTTGGGCTCGATGCGGATGGCCGGATTGTTCAGGCGGACATGCTGGACCTGGCGGGCGTCGTAGAAGATGGCCACCTCCCAGTTCGTGGCGTTGGGCTCGTAGACGATGCGGTAGTAGTTGCCGCTGAGGTCTTCGGTGTATCCCGTCAGGTAGTACACATTGGCGGGGAACTGGAGCGCATAGCGCTTGATCATCGGCTTGAAGCTGCGGTACACGACCGTGCCGGACTGATTGCGGACGAAGCCCATCCCGTTGTTGACATAATGGATCTGATGGCCGTCGCGATCGGGGCGTGCCGGATCGCGGTAATACGCGGCGTCTTCGAACCAGTCGTTCTCGATCACCTCCCAGGTCTTCTGCCCATCCATGTACGGGCGGTATCCGAACGCCCAGGGCATGGAGTAGCGATCATCGCGGACGCAGCGGAACCCGCCGGCTTCCCGCAGGATGTACTCGTCGAAATCATCCGCGTAGGCCTGCTGCGCAAAGCCGATCTGACGCTGGTTGGACAGGCACTGGACCATGCGTCCCTGCTCACGCCCGCCAGCGAGGGCCGGCAGCAGGATGCCGATGAGCACGGCGATGATGGCAATGACGATCAGCAGTTCGATGAGTGTGAATCCCGGGCGTGAGGAGCGCATGGCGACCTCCATCGTCTGCTCCCCCCGAAGCGTGACTGCGGACGAGACATCACACGCCCGTGTTTCGGCATACCGCCATGATCTGCGGGCGCTGCCGCGTCTGCTCACGCAGGATACCAGATTCTCACAAGTCGTGAGTTGGCAAGGGGTTGAGACAATGCAGACCCCGGGAGAGCCCCGGGGGGACGGCAGAGTGCTGTGATCAGATCGGTGATTGGGTTATCGCGGGAACTCCGGGCCTTGACGGAGTTCGACATCGATCCGCCGAGAGTCTGCCGCGGGCACGGTGATGGAGTCCGTCAGGCGGGCGAAGCGTCGGCCGGCTTCTGTGACGCCGTACTTCATGACATCCGGTCGGACGGGATTGTCCTTGTTGGCCTCGGGTACGAACCGGATGTTGAGCTGCTGTCCGACGGGGACATCGCGCGACCAGATGATCTCCCCGGAGCGGGTATCGATGATCGTGATCGTTTGCGGGGCGTGCGGGGTGCTGACGAAGGTGTAGCGGTCGTTGGAGGCCAGATCGCCGCCGGCACTCCACCCCGGATTCATGCCGGGCACATGCCCGCAACCCGAACAAAGTGCGATCGTGCCGACGATCAGGGTAGCGACGGGTCGAACGATGGACATGGTCAGAATCTCCGCCGATCAGGTCGTGTCTCTGGTCCGAGAACCGGGCGCGTGGCTCCGGCGCCCCTCCAGTCTATCGACCATGAGGGGCGGTGGTCCTGAGCCGAGGGATGAGGTACGCGGGCGCGGGTGTCCGGTTCGCCCGTACAGTGTGCCGCCATGGACGACCTTCGCGTAGGCATTGGCTTCGATCGCCACCGCCTCGAGGCGGGCGGGCGGCCGATCGTCGTCGGGGGCGTGCGGCTCGAGCACGAGCTGGGCGTGCTGGCCCACTCCGACGGCGATGTGCTCCTGCACGCGCTGACCGACGCCATTCTCGGAGCGATTGGGGGCTCGGACATCGGCACGCTGTTTCCGGATGATGCCGAGGAAAACGCGGGGAGGGCATCGCGGGACTTCGTCCTGACGGCGTGCGAGATCGCCGCCCGCCAGGGGTGGCGACTGGTCAACCTGGATGCGGTCGTGATGCTGGAGTGTCCGCGCCTGGCTCCGGTTCGCGAAGCCATCCGCCAGAACCTGCTGGCCCTGCTGCGTTCCCTCGGGGCGAGCTCGATCGCGTGTATCGGCGTCAAGGGCAAGAGCGGGGAGGGCGTCGGCCCCGTCGGCGAACAGCGGGCCATCGAGGCTCAGGTCGTCGTGCTGCTGCGACGCCGGGAAGGCTCCTGAGCGTTCACGGTCTACTGCGGCGTGCGCGACCGCCAGTACGAACTGCCCTGATTGAATCGCGTGTCGTTGTCGAACCAGCTCTCGAAGTCGCGGACCTCGTACCAGCGACGCGGGGTTGCGTGCCCGTCCATGTACATGGTGTTCGAGCCCGCCGGGTGGCGGTCCCACGCGAGACGGTGCGCCCGTGCGTCGCTGAAGTTGCTCGGCTCGCGGATGTCGTAGAGGATCCCGATGCTGTAGTTCGTCGCACCCGGTCGGTACAACTGGCGGAAGAGGTCGCCATACTCGGAATCCCCGAACGCGGTCAGATAGATGACCTCGGACGGATTCGGAATCACATGGAACTTGGTGATGGGCTTGTGCCCGGCGTAGCGCAGACGCCCGTTCCGCTTCGTGAAACCGATGCCGTTGTTGGCGTACTGAACCTGGTGAAACTCCGGAGATGGGTACGAAGGGCACTTGTAGTACGGAGCCTCGTAGTAGTGGTCGTTCATGTTGGTCTGGGGGCGGTTGCGCTCGTCGGGTCCCTTCCAGTAGACACGGTCGTCCAGCAGCGGGCGGAACGCCATGGGCCACGGGTACCAGGCCATGGGGTCGCGCATCTGCCCTGTTTCTCGCGGGAGCCACTCGTCGAACTGTTCCAGATACCCACCCATGGCATGGGCGATCTGGCGGTGATTGCTCAGGCACTTGACCATGCGACCGCTCTCACGAGCGCCGGCGAGCGTGGGCAGGAGGATCGCGATCAGCAGCGCGATGATCGCGATGACCACCAGCAGTTCGATGAGCGTGAAACCCGGGAGCGGGCGACGGCGAGATTCTCGGACCAAGGCTGATCTCCGCGTGGCAACCAGAACTCGAATGGCGAGCCTATCAGAGAACCTGCAGAGGATCAATCGCCCGTCGGCGACTCATGCGGGGGAGAACGCCCAGTTTGCGGGGCAAGGCGGTCTCGTCGGCGGGCCACCTTGCGGGCAAGCAGCGCGTCCGTCAATCCCGGGCATGCGATGGAGAACGCCAGCGCAAGGCGCACCACCCTGCTGGTCCAGACCTCTCCGCGCGGCTTTCGCAGACATCGGACAATCGCCCGCGCGACGCGCTCGGGCGGCTGCATGAAGCGGTCCGACCCGCCGTCGGCGAGCGTCCTGCCTCCGCTTCTGCGGCTGAGCTCGTCGAAGAACTCCGTTCGCGTCCCGATCGGATGCACCGACGAGACATGGATGCCCGAGTCCCAGAGCTCCAGGCGCAGGGCCCGCGCGAAATGATCCTGCATCGCCTTGCTCATCGAGTAGGCGCTGTAATACGGCAGGCCGATCTTCGACAGGCAGCTCGAGCAGACGAGGACATGACCAGATCCGCGTTCGAGCATCGTCGGCAGGGCGGGCCGGATGATGTGCAGCGAGCCGAAGAAGTTGACCTCCAGCAGGTGTCGCAGACGCTGCTCGTCGTCGAGGGCCGAGGCCTCGTACCCGAACCCGGCATTGGCAAAGACAGCGTAAGGATCGCCGAACGCGTCCCGGCACGCCTGGATCGTCCGTTCGCAGTCCTCGCGGCGGGCGACATCACACGCGACGGCGAGGGCTCTGCCACCAGCCTGCTCGATCCGCGCACGAGTCTGCTCCAGGCGGTCCATGCGTCGGGCGGCGAGCACGACGGGCATGCCGACCTTGGCGCAGGTGATCGCCGTGGCGCGACCGATGCCGCTGCTTGCGCCCGTGATGACGATGGGCCTGTCTCGCAGGTCGATGGAAGGCACGAATCTCAGCCGTCGGCGTCCTGCCCGGCATCATCGGCATCGCCATCCTCACCCATGATGACCTGTTCCCCGGCCTCGCCGAGGTTCTTGAGGTCCTCGCCCGCTCCCTTGACCGTGTTGCATCCGCCGAGCGTCGATCCCAGCAGAGCGAGCAGGACGAGTGAGATCAGCACGAGCAGGATTCGATGGATCATGGCGTTCTCCATGGTCTGATTTCGATGGCGGGTCTTGCAGATCCAGTTCGTGTGATCATACAGTCGCTCGTCAATCTCCGCTACGCATCCTCCCGCGTGCGATGCAGCAGCAGACGCAGCGTCTGGGGGGCAAGCCACGCCGACATCGACACATAGGCGATGATGCCTGCCGCAACGGCGAGCAGCAGGCGGATCAGCGAGCGGCTCCAGGAGGTCTGCTCGGGGCCCAGCGTCAGGCTTCCCAGGACGACGGCGCCCATCGCGACGCTCATGCCCAGGAAGCGGGTCGTGTGGGCGGGCAGGCGTGCTCCCCGACGACGCAGCACGAAGAAGAGGACGCCCACCTGCGCGACCTGACTGATCGCCGTGCTCAGCGCCAGGCCTGCCTCGCGCAGGAACCAGACGAGCGTCAGATTCGAGAGGAGGTTCAGTCCCACGCTCGCCAGCGCCACCCGCGTCGGTGTGCTCGTGTCGCCGGAGGCATAGCACGCCCGCACGAGCACATGGTTCAGCGAGTAGGCCCACACGCCCACGGCGTAGGCCGCGAGCACCGCGCTGGCACGAGCGAGCCCGTCGTCGCTGAAGCCCGACACCCCACCGAACATGACGCGCGTGAGGTCCTCCCGAACCAGGAGAAGCCCGACGCTGGCAGGCAGCGCGATGAACAGACTCAGCCCTATCGCGGTTCTCAGGGCATCGAAAAAGTCTTCCCGACGATCACGCAGGCGAGAGAGGGCCGGAAAGGCCGCCGTCGCGACCGCGATGCCGAACACGCCCAGCGGAAACTGGTACAGTCGCTGCGTGTACGAGAGCACGGCGTTGGATCGCTCATCCAGCGGCACGGGCCACAGCAGCATCGTCGGACCGACCCAGGTCGGCCACATCGCGATGACCGTGTCGAGCAGGGCATTGATCTGCATCGTGCCCATCCCGATCGCCACGGGCACGAATCGTGCGAGCACGGCACGGGCATGAGGTCCGGCGTCTGCCGGCGGCGTCGCTGGCGGCATCCGGCGGCGCAGCGCGGCTCCGCACCAGGCGAGTTGTGCCACGCCCGCGATGATCGCGGCTCCACCGATCGCATACGCGGACGCACGCGGGTCGAGACGCGGGCCGAAGAAGTGCAGCAACGATCCCGCGATGATGCAGATGTTCAGGATGATTGGCGCGGCTGCCCCCGGGGCAAACCGCCCGTGGGCCTGCAGAGCCGCGGCAAGGATCGCCGTCAGACAGACCATCGACATCAGGGGCAGCATGACCATGATCAGACGCAGCGAGAACGCCCGATGCGGGTCGTCGAGCGTCCCAAGCAGCACGAACAGCAGGATCTCGCCCGCGATCGTCAGCAGACTCGTGACCGCCAGCAGACGAGCCAGCGTCCATCGCAGCAGGGCATGAGCGGTGGGAAGGCCGTCGCGCAGCGCGCTCGTGTACTCGGGCAGGAACGCCCCGGCCAGGGCGCCCTCACCAAGGAGCCGTCGGAACAGGTTCGGGATCGCGAACGCGGCGGCAAACGCCGAGCCCGCCAGCGAGTCCTGAAACACCCGCGCCGTGACGAGGTCCCGCGCGAGCCCGCCGATGCGTGAGAGCAGCGTCAGCGAGGCGATCGTCCGGACCGCCGGCGCGATCGAATCCGCGTCCTGCGTGTCGCGTGGGGGGGGCACGGCGGGCGGATTGTCCGCACGCACTCCCCCCTCAGGCAAGTCCTACCCCACGATCGAGGTCGGGCTCATCAGCACGAAGTAGATGAACCAGGTGATCAGCAGGACCGGGAGCAGCACCACCAGGGCCCGCGCGACATACCCGAAGAACGACGGCATCTTGAGCCCGCTGGACTCGGCGATCGCCCGCACCATGAAGTTCGGCCCGTTCCCGATGTAGGTCATCGCCCCGAAGAACACGGCGCCGAGGCTGATCGCCATGAGTTCGTGGATGCCC